>DASULA010000211.1:0-5988 GCA_036278435.1 Mycobacteriales bacterium
GCGCGGCGGCGGACGCGTCCGCCCCCGCATCGTGATGGTGTTCCAGGGTGATGCCCAGTTCCGCGGCGACGATCCGACCGAGTTCCGCACCGGCAAAGCGGCCAAGGCCGCTGCCGCCCGGGCCAGGGGCCAGGCGATCGAGGTTCTCACCGAGTGGGAGTTCCTCGCCATGCTTGACGACACCGTGAGCCAGGGAGTGCGCACCACCGGCGTCGGCGAACCCCACCGTGGCCTGGCCGACTCGCCGGTCGCCTGACCACCGCGCGGGTCAGCGGTTGCGGGTGGCGGCGTCGACGGGCCAGCGGTCGATCAGGCGGCCGTCGGCGACTATCGCCAGTTCGGCGGCCAGGTTCACCACCGGGCAGACGTGGTTGGGTACCACGGCGACCACGTCGCCGGGCTTCGGGCGTTCCGCTCCGCCGGCGTCGGCCACGGCGTGGTGGTCGTAGGTACGCACGATGGTGGCCTCCGGCCACGCCGGCAGGGCACCGAACCCGACCAGGGTCTCCGGGGAGTCCTTGGCCAGGGTCTTGGCACCGGCGTCCAGTACGAACCGGCCGGCCGCCGCGCTCACCGACACCACTGTGGATGCCACGGCCAGGGCCACGTCGGCCGGCCCGGCCGCCCCGAGCGCGACCTGCTGGCGGTCGCCGAACGCGTACGTGCCCGGCCGTTCCTCGGTGACCCCGTCCCGGGCCGAGGACACGGCGGTGGGCGTGGAACCGGCCGACACCACCCGAACGTGGTGGCCGGCCGAGGCCAGCGCCGCCGCGGCGGCCAGCAGGGTCCGCACCTCGTCGTCGGCGGCCGGTCCGGGCGCGGTCGCCGAGGAGTAGGAGTGCCCGCCGTGGGTGAACACCCCGGCCACGTCCAGGCCGTGCCGGCGGGCGGCGTCGGCCACCGCGACCGCCCCGGCTGGGTCGGGCACGCCGGTCCGGCCCTCGCCGGAATCCAGCTCGACCAGCACCTCCAGGCCACCAGCGGCGCGGGCCACCTCGCCGAGCGGGCCGGCCGCGTCGGTCGAGTCGAGACCCACCCGCAGCCGACAGCGCCCGGACAGCGCGGCCAACCGCCGCGCCTTGGGCGGCGACGGCCAGACCGGGTAGGCAACGAAGATGTCGGTGACGCCGGCGGCGGCGAACACCTCGGCCTCGCCGATGGTCGCGGTCGTGATCCCGGCCGCACCGGCGGCCAGTTGCCGCCGGGCGACCTGGACGGACTTGTGGGTCTTGGCGTGCGGGCGCAGGGCGACCCCTCGGTCGGCCAGCGCGCCGGCCATCCGGGCGATGTTGCGCTCCAAGGTGGGCAGGTCCACCACCGCCACGGGCGTGTCCAGCCCGCCGGGCATCGCCCACGGAGCCAACCCGGCCCGATCCTCGGGGCCCGGAACCCGACCGCCGGTCACCGGCGCCGCCCGGACGCGCAGCCGACCACGATCAGTCGATGTTTCTGGCTCGGAGCTGATCGCTGAACGCGCGGACCGCGGTCGCGGTGCCAGCAGCGGCGACCAGCCGCGAACGCAGCATCAGCAAGTCCGAAATCGTCCGGGAACCGGATCGGGCGGCCGGGCCGATCGCGGCGGTTCCCGCTGTGGCCGCTTCCTCGTAGTCGCCGGCAACCTCATGCGCCCTGGCCAACCGGGACAGGCTCACGTGGTGGCTCCGCCCGCTTCCCAGCCGGTCCGATGCCCGCAGACCGCGCGCCATGATCTCCGCGGCCCGCGCGCCATGTCCCAGATCGGTGAGGCAGACCGCCGACAGCGCGTCGAAATCAACACCGGACCGGAAACTGTTCAGCGTCACCATGAACTGCGGGGCCTCCTCATGATCGGCGCGCTCGGCGAAGCGGGCGCTCTCCTCCAGCGCGGCCATGCATCCGTGCTCGTCACCGACCAGAGCAAGCGCTCGCGCCTCATAGTGCGCCCCGCCGGCTCGCAGGGTGAACGGTACAGGTCCCTCCGCGTAACGGACCGCCCGTGCGGCATCCAGGGCACCGGCCGCATGCCCACGCCACCAGGCGAGTGATGACCGGCAGGTGTTGGTGTAGACCACGAACGCGCGGTAGCTGCCGCCGGTTTGTAGCGCCCACTCCACCGACCGGTCCCTCCAGTCCATCGCGCCAGCGACGTCGGCCGCTTCCTGCGCCAGGCCGGACAGGGTGTCGGCGTACTCCGCGGCCAGACCGATGAGATGCCCGCGGATGGTCTCGCCGGCGATCCGTCGGACGGCCCGGATGGTGCGTAGGTGACCGTGCAGCATGGCGATGATCGGTTCGGGTGGGGTCAGATGCTCAATCTTCCGCAGACCGTGCAGCGCGTCGCGCAGCCAGGCCACGGTGGCCTCATCGGCCGACATGAGGGTGCTCAGATCATCCGGTTGCGGCAGCGGGGCCAGGGCAGCCAACGCGCCGTTGGCGTCCAGTGCCCGGTCGACCGCCTCGGCGAACGGCGAGGAAGGCAGTTCGGCGCCGGTCGTAACTCACCATCCGGTTGAGAGATGGCTGGGACAGGCCGGCCGCCTCACGCCGACGCCGCAGCTCCGCCCTGAAGCCCACCCCGTGAACCGGTGAGAAGGCGTCGTTCTCACGACTCACCTCGTGCATCTGACCACCATATCGGCCGACGATCACACTCAGTGAAACATTGGCAGACGGAAGGTGATCATGCCCGACACCCGTACCGAGGACTCCACCATGACCGCCCCGGACCTGCCGGTGTGGTCGGCGGCCACCCGCTACCTCGGCCCGCCGGCCACCTGAGACCGGTGCCTGCCAAGGCAGTGGTACAACGTACCGATGCTGTACACCCAGGCACCCAGGTGCGGGCCGTGTGACATGCGGGCGAGCCTTGAGCAGCGTGGCGCCGAAGCGCTGGCGCGGGCAGCGTTCGGCCGTCTGGTCGCCTATCCATGCCCAGTCGGGGCCGGATGGCACCTGCGGTGGGTGGAGCCGGCCAGGTGAAGCCGTGAATCCTGACCGGACCGGGTCACCGTGTCGACGTTCCGGTCCGGGAGTCCACACCGGACTGCCCGGCTCCCTCACCCTTCCGGCGTGCCAGGCGGGCCGGATCCGAGCCCGGTGACCACGGCCAGCGCGTCGTTGACGTGCCGGTCGATGTTGGTCATCGAGGCGAACACGTGCCGGACCACGCCGTCCCGGTCGATCACGTAGGTGACCCGGCCGGGGATGACACCGAGCGTCTTGGCCACGCCATAGCGCTTGCGCACCACGCCGCCCCGGTCACTGAGCAGGGTGAACGGGAGCCGGTGCCGGTTGCCGAACTTCTGGTGCGAGTCGACCGAGTCCGAACTGATTCCGATGACCTCGGCTCCGGCCTCGGCGAAAACCTCGTGGCTGTCCCGGAAGGCGCACGCCTCGGCCGTGCAGCCCCGGGTGTTGTCCTTCGGGTAGAAGTACAGGACGACCACCCGCTTGCCACGGTAGTCGGCCAGACTCACCGTCGTGCCGGACTCGGACGGCAGGGTGAAGTCCGGAGCCACGTCGCCCACCCGCACGCCCTTGCTGTCGGTCGCCATGGGTACCTTCCGATCGCGCTCGCCACCAGCGGGCCGGATCCTGACGCCGGCACGGCCGCACCCCACCATCGGAGCGTGGTCCGATTCCACCGGCCCGGTCCGGACCCGCCGGCACTCACTGCCGCCCGGGTGGCGGCAAACCCGACCATATACGCGGTCGAGGTCCTACCGATGTTCGCTGGGATGTTCCCGTTCAACTGATTCATGTCTCAGCGCTCGACCGCCAGCCAGGTGGACGCGTCGGCGGGTTGGAAGTGGGCCAGGGCGGGAAGCTGGTCGAGGATCTCGTAGTCGGCGTCGGTCTCGCTCGGGACGCCGTACAGGAAGTTCCAGGTCAGGCCCATGCCCACGCTCGCCGCGTCGGGGCGCAGCCGGACGTTCTGGCAGCCGTTCACCCCTTGTCCATGATTCTGAGCACCCGGCTGGACAGGGTCTCGACGCCGGGTCGCACCTTGACCAACCCGGCGTCGAGCAGGACTCGGATCTGGCTTCGGCGCAGGTTGGACTTGGTCTCGTACGCATCACCTCGCAGACTGCCCCGGCCGCGAGACACCCCGTGGGGACCCTGTGGGGTGAGCCAATACCTCCATCGACGTATGACCGAAATAGTTCCGTGTCGGCCTCTGACAACCGTAGATTCCGATCCTCTCATCCACCATAGGCAACCGGCCTAGTCGGGCGAAAAGATGATCATAAGCCGACAATTGACACTATTTGATGACGGTGCATAATGACACTGTCACGCTCCGTAGCGTGATCCGCGCGGAAGCAGTTTCCCGGTCAACCGGAGAAGGTAGGAGCCGATGAAGAAGATCACCGTACGGAGAACCGGTCCGCTACGCCTGACGAGTGTCGCGACCGCCGCGTACGGCAGCGCGGACTGTAACCCGATCTGGATCGCGGCCAGCTAACGAGCGGCCGATGAGCCTGTGTGCGGCCGGGCACCGGCCGCACACAGGCCTTTTCACCGATTCGGTTTCCGGAGGTCTGGCTTCATGCGGGACAGGCAGGTCGCGTTGTACCCACTCACCTTCATCGACGAAGGTGACGATGTGCTGGTGGGCCGTCCAGACATCGAGTCATACGCGGTTTTCCCGGCCGACGGTGCGGAACTGGTCCGCCGGCTGCACGCCGGGGCTTGGGTCAATGACGTCGTCGACTGGTACCAGAAGACGTACCGGGAGGCCGTGGACATCGACGATCTGCTGGACACGCTCCGGGATCTGAGTTTCCTGCGTGAGACGAATGCACCCGTCGAAGCTCCGGCACCGGTGCGGTTGCGCGGTTTTGCTCGGGCCGTCTTCTCGCCACCTGCCCTGTTTGCCTACGCAGTCGCGGTCGGGGCAGCTGTCGCGGTGCTCGTCCGTGATCCATCGGTCCGGCCGACGCCGAGCCGCGTCTTCTTCACGCGCTCCCTCGTCGTCGCCCAGTTGGCATTGGTCGTCACCGAGATACCACTGCTCTTCCTGCACGAATCCTGCCATGTGCTGGCGGGCCGGCGACTCAACCTGTCCAGTAGTCTGAGCATAGGTCGGCGCTTGTATTTCGTGGTGTTCCAGACGACGATGACAAAGCTGTTCAGCGTGCCGAGGAGAAAGCGTTACCTGCCGTTGTTGGCCGGTATGATCGGCGATTCGGTGACGTTCAGTATCCTCGTCCTCGCGGCCGAGACCGACCGCCTTCTCGATGGTTCGATCTCGGTCGGAGGCCGGCTTGCGGTAGCAATTGCCTACTTCACCGCCGTGCGCTTCTGCTGGCAGTTCCTGTTCTTCCTGGAGACCGACATCCACCATGTGCTCGCCACCGCACTGGGTTGTGCGGACCTACGTGGCATGACCCGCGCCTACCTGCGGATCAGGCTGTGGCGAATCGCGGGCCGACCGGAGCGGGCCGGCGCTGAGACCTACTTCTCCCCGCGGGATCTGGCCGTGCTCCGTTGGTTCGGCCCGATCACGCTCGTCGGCACGGTGGTGCTGATGCTCTACGCCGTGGTGACGGCTGGTCCGGTGCTCGCCGGATTCGCCACCCGCATCGGTCATGGGATGGCCGCCGGTACGGCCACTGCGGCATTCTGGGATGCGGTCGTGTCCCTGCTGCTGTTCGTAGCCCAGTTCGGCCTGCTGGTGGTGCTCCTGGTTCGGGACCGATGGCGCCGCCGTGCGCTGGCCAATTCCGCCGCACGACAGTGAACCCGACACGGACAGGAGCGATGCCATGCGTCCGACCGCGCGACACGTCTGGATTGACAGTGCGAGTAGCACCAGTCGCCGGACGGTGTTCTCCAGTGTGCCTGACCACGGTGTCGTGGTGAGCTGCCATCGGCGGCTGCGTGGCCCCTACACCGGCGCCGGATCGGTCCTGCGGGACATCGTACCCGGGGCGAGGCGCGACCTGCCGGACCTGACCGCGGCGCACATTCTGGAGATCCTGTGTGCCGCACCGGAGCTGGAGAGTG
>DASULA010000212.1:0-16877 GCA_036278435.1 Mycobacteriales bacterium
GTCGGCCTGGGTCGCGGCCGGTTCGTCCGCGCGATCGGGCAGCAGGGCCAACTCCGGGGGCGCGCCGACCGCCCGGCAGACCGCGGTGACCAGGTCGGCCAGCGTGCGCGGTGCGCCGGTCCCGATGTTGAGCAGGCCCACCACGCCGCGTTCGGCCATGGCCCGCAACGACCGGACCACGTCCCGCACGTCGGTGACGTCCCGGGTGCGCCACGGTGAGCCCACCAGGGTGACCGGCGCTCCGGTGCGCACCGCCTCGATCCACCCGGCGATGGCCATGTCCGGCCGCTGTCCCTCGCCGGCCACCGTGAACGGGCGGGCCACCGTCACCGCGCCACCGGCCACGAACCGCCGCGCGCACAGCCGTTCCACCTCCACCTTGCTGCGGGCGTGCCCGCTCAGCGGGTGCACCGGGTCGTCCTCGCGGGACGGCCCGTCGCCCCCGCCGTACACCGACGCCGCGCTGGTCACCACGAGTGGGGTGCCCGCCGGCACGGTGGCCAGCACCAGCGCCGCGGTCAGCACGTTGTCCCGGTACCAGCGCAGGTCGGCGGTCGACTCGGTCTCGGACCGGCCGGACCAGCCGGCCAGGTGGAACACCGCGTCGGCCTCGCGCAGCGCGGCGTCCACCGCTGGGTCGCGGTCGAGCAGGTCGGCGCGCAACTCGGTCACGCCGGCGGGGCGTACCGGTAGTGGTCGGCGGTCGACCGCCACCACCTGCTCCCCGTCGGCGGACAGCGCCGAGGTGAGCATCCCACCAATGAATCCGGCGGCCCCCGTAACCACGACCGGCATGACATGTTCTCCCTCGCTCGAACGGTGTTGGTGCGGCGCTGGTCGAAGTTACGCCGGTGCGGGCCGGTCGGACCGGCAACCCTCCGGCAACGCCCGCCAGCCTCGGGGCGCTCCCGCCCGGCCGGTAGTGTTCTGCGCACCTGAGCGAAGGGAGCTGTCCGTGGCCGAGTTCGTCAGTCTCCAGGTCGACGGTGCGGTCGGAACGATCCGGCTGGACCGCCCGCCCATGAACGCGCTCAACGTGGTGGTCCAGGAGGAGATCCGGGCCGCCGCCGGCGAGGCGGCCGAGCGGTCCGACGTGCGCGCGGTGGTGATCTACGGGGGGCCGAAGGTGTTCGCCGCCGGTGCGGACATCAAGGAGATGGTCGACATGACCTACTCCGACATGGCCGGGCGCGCCGGTGCGCTGTCCTCGGCGTTCGACGCGGTGGCGCGGATCGGCAAGCCGGTGGTCGCCGCGGTCACCGGGTACGCGCTGGGCGGCGGCTGCGAGCTGGCCCTGACCGCAGACTTCCGGGTCTGCGGCGACAACGCCAAGCTGGGCCAGCCGGAGATTTTGCTCGGCGTCATCCCCGGTGCCGGCGGCACCCAGCGCCTGCCCCGCCTGATCGGCCCGGCCCGGGCCAAGGACCTCATCTACTCCGGACGGTTCGTCGAGGCCGGCGAGGCGTTGGCCATCGGCCTGGTGGACCGGGTGGTGGCACCCGACGACGTGTACGACACGGCGGTGGAGATGGCGCGACGGTACGCCGACGGACCGGCCATGGCGTTGCGCGCGGCCAAGGAGGCCGTGGACGCCGGGATGCAGGTGGACCTGGCCACCGGGCTGCGCATTGAGAGCCAACTGTTCGCCGGCCTGTTCGCCACCGAGGACCGCGCTATCGGGATGCGGTCGTTCGTCGAGAACGGTCCGGGCAAGGCGGGGTTCGTCGGGCGATGACCGTGCCGGCCGACACCGGGGGTAACCGGGAGCGGCACCCCGCCGATCCGCCCGGCGCGGCCAGCCCGGCCGACTCGGCCGACTCGGCCGGCGCCGTCAGTCCCGAACAGATCGCCGCGGCCCGCGACGACCCGAAACTCGCCAACGTCCTCTACCACGACTGGGAGGCCGGGACCTACGACGAGAAGTGGTCCATCTCCTACGACCAGCGCTGCATCGACTACGCCCGGGACAGGTTCACCACGATCGCCGGCACCGATGGCTGGCCGTACCCGACCGCGCTGGAACTGGGTTGTGGCACCGGGTTCTTCCTGCTCAACCTGATGCAGGCCGGGGTGGCCGGCCGGGGTTTCGTGACCGACATCAGTCCGGGCATGGTCCAGGTGGCGCTGCGCAACGCCCGCGGCCTCGGCCTGGACGTGTCCGGCCGGGTCGCCGACGCCGAGACGATTCCCTACCACGACGGCACGTTCGACCTGGTCGTCGGGCACGCCGTGCTGCACCACATCCCGGACGTGGAGCGGGCCCTGCGCGAGGTGCTGCGGGTGCTGCGTCCGGGCGGGCGGTTCGTGTTCGCCGGGGAACCCACCCGCTACGGCGACGTGATCGCGCGCAGGCTGTCCCGGTTCACCTGGTGGGCCACCACGAACGTGACCCGGCTCGGGCCGCTGCGCGGGTGGCGCCGGCCGCAGCGGGAACTGGACGCATCCTCCCGGGCGGCCGAACTGGAGGCGGTGGTGGACCTGCACACGTTCCGCCCGGGTGAGCTGCGGCGGCTGGCCGAGCGGGCCGGCGCGACCGGGGTGCGGGTGCGCACCGAGGAACTCACCGCGGCCTGGTTCGGCTGGCCGGTCCGCACCTTCGAGTGCGCGGTGCCCCGGGACCGGCTCGGGTTCGGCTGGGCGATGTTCGCCTACCGGACCTGGCAGCGGCTGTCCGCCCTCGACGCCCGGGTGCTGTCCCGGGTTGTGCCGGCCGACCTGTTCTACAACGCGCTGGTCACCGGTCGCAAGGCGCGGTGAACGCCGGTGACGGCGGCGGGTCAGGCCCGCACCGGTCCGACCGGACGGACGAAGTGGAACGAGGTGATCCGGAAGCCGGACGCCAGGTACACCCTGTGCGCGTCGTGCCGCCCGGTATTGGAGTCCAGGCACACTCGCTCGCAGCCAAGCCTGGCCGCCTCCTGGTCCAGCCAGGCCAGCAGGGCCGAGGCGTGTCCGCGGCGGCGGGCGTCGGGCCGGGTGCACAGGTCGTCGACGTACAGGCTGTGTCCCCCGGACAGGAAGTGTCCGGTCCGGAATCCAGCCACCGCCACGGCGTCAGCGGCGTCGGTCGCCGCGCCGGTGTTCTCGGCGAACGACGCCACCAGCCGGTAGCCCTGGGGGCGTTGGATCTCGTTCACCATGCTGACGAACCGTTCCACGGTGGCCAGCCTCGGCCGGAGTTCGACCATCGCCCGGTACCCGAGGGCGGTCTCGGCCGGACCGAGTTCCCTGACTGTCATGGCCCATACCATAGTCTGGGCGCTTTATCGACGTACGAACCCTCGGTGTGGCGGCCGGTCCGGCGATGTCGCGACATAACACGGTGACAGACGTCGGTACGCCGGCACGGGCGACCAGGCCTGCTACTGTGGCCCACGGTCGTTCGACGTTCCGAAGATCGTGTTATCACGCCCGCGGGACTCAGCGCGGGCGTTTCCTTCTTTGCCACTGGCCGGATGGGACACCGCGGCGACTCGACACCCGCGAGGTGCGGGTGCTCGCATCGTCCAAGGGAGTACTCATGGCACAGGGCAGCGTCAAGTGGTTCAACGGGGAGAAGGGGTTCGGCTTCATCGCCATGGACGGCGGCGGCGCCGACGTCTTCGTGCACTACTCGGCGATCATGGCTGACGGTTACCGGACCCTGGAAGAGGGCCAGCGGGTGGAGTTCGAGATCACCCAGGGCCAGAAGGGTCCGCAGGCGGAGAACGTCCGCCCGGTCTGATCCATCGCGGCACTGCCCGCCCCGTCCCGGTCGACCGGGTAGGGCGGGCTCCGGGTGTCGAAGGCCCGCCGGTTCACCGAGAGGTGACCGGCGGGCCGATCGGTGTCCGTACCATTTTCCCGGTGAGAACGGTACTTTCTGCCGGTGTGGGCAGACGACGACGCGACCCGCGACAGGCGCGGTTCCTGACCTGGGCGTCGCTACGCTGGGTGATCCGGCATCGGGCCTGGACACCCTGGTATCTGGCCCGGTACTGGCGGTTCTTCCTGCTTCGGGTGCGCAGCCCGCACATCGTCACCGAGGGGTTCGTCTTCCTCGGCCGGGGCGTGAGGCTGCACGCGCGGCGCGGCTACGGCCGCCTGATCATCGGCAGGTGGGTCCATATCGGACAGGGCAATGCGATCCGGTGTCACGAGGGCACGCTCCGTATCGGTGACAAGTGCGTGTTCGGCAAGGACAACACGGTCAACTGCTACCTGGACATCGAGTTCGGCGCGACCACGATCGTGGCGGACTGGGTCTACGTGTGTGACTTCGACCACGTTTTCACCGACATCCACGTGCCGATCAAGGACCAGGGCATCGTCAAGTCGCCGGTGCGGGTGGGGCCGGACGTGTGGATCGGCACCAAGGTGAGCGTGCTGCGTGGCACCACGGTCGGGCGGGGCAGCGTGCTGGCCGCGCACTGCCTGGTCAACCACGACATCCCGCCCTACAGCGTCGCCGTCGGCGTGCCGGCCCGGGTGGTCCGCGACCGCCTCGCCGACTACCGTGCCGACGAGCTTCGCCGCATCGCGCTGGCCGACATCGCCCGCAAAACCCGCGAAGCATCCCGCCGATCTTGGTCATAGAGGCGTTATGAGTGCAGGGATAACAGCGTTATGACCAAGATCGGCGGGGGTGTGGACGTGGACAGGTGGCGGGTGGGGGACCGGGGGTGGGTGGACGAGGCGGTGCGGCGGGTCGAGGCGGACGCGAACAGGTCCGCCGACACCCACCTGCACGTCTTCCCGCTGCCGGACGAGTGGGGGATCGACCTGTACCTCAAGGACGAGTCGGTGCACCCCACCGGCAGCCTGAAGCACCGGCTGGCCCGCTCGCTGTTCCTGTACGGGTTGTGCAACGGCTGGATCGGCGCGGACACCACCGTGGTGGAGGCATCCAGCGGGTCCACCGCGGTGTCCGAGGCGTACTTCGCCCGGCTGCTCGGCCTGCCGTTCGTCGCGGTGATGCCGGCCATCACCAGCCCGGAGAAGATCGGGCTGATCGAGTTCCACGGCGGCCGCTGCCACCTGGTGAACGACCCGGCCACCGTGTACGACGAGGCGCGCCGGATCGCCGAACAGACTGGCGGGCACTACCTGGACCAGTTCACCTACGCCGAGCGGGCCACCGACTGGCGGGGAAACAACAACATCGCCGAGTCGATCTTCGAGCAGATGGCGCTGGAACGGCATCCGGTGCCGTCCTGGATCGTGGTGGGCGCCGGCACCGGCGGCACCAGCGCGACCATCGGCCGGTACGTGCGCTACCGCCGGTACGCCACCCGGATGTGCGTGGTCGATCCGGAGAACTCGGCGTTCTTCGACGCCTGGGGCTCCGGCGACCGGGATTGCCGGACCGGCCGCGGCTCCCGGATCGAGGGGATCGGCCGGCAGCGGTGTGAGCCCAGTTTCCTGCCTACCGTGATCGATCGGATGATCCGGGTACCCGACGCCGCGTCGATCGGCGCGATGCGCTACCTGGCCGAGCTGACCGGCCGCCGCGCGGGCGGCTCGACCGGCACGAACCTGTGGGGGGCCATGCGGGTCATCGCCGGGATGCGGGCGGCCGGGCGGTCCGGCAGCGTGGTCACCCTGCTCTGTGACGGTGGCGAGCGGTACGCGCACACCTACTACGACGACGCCTGGGTGGCCGCCCAGGGCCTGGACCCAGCCCGCTACGTCGGGACGCTGCGGGAGTTCCTGGCCACCGGCGGGTGGGATCAGCCGGCCGCCGAGGAGTGACCCGGAAACAGGTGCGCCGAGGGGTCCAGCACCACGGCGGCGTTGTTCACCGCGGTGGCCGCCTCGCCGAACCCGACCGAGATCAGCCGAACCTTGCCCGGGTACTCGGTGATGTCCCCGGCGGCGAAGATCCCGGGCAGGTTGGTGGCCATCGTGGGGTCCACCAGGATCTGCTTGCGGGCCAGGTTCAGACCCCAGCCGGTGAGCGGGCCCAGGTCGGCGGTGAACCCGAGCGCGGCGATCACGGTCTGTGCGGACAGGGTCACCGTCTCGCCGCTGCGGGTGTGCCGCACCACGACCTTGTCCAACCGGTCGGTGCCGGTGATCTCCTCCACCTCGTGGAACGTGAGGATCGGCACGCCCAGGTCGGTGACCTGGCGCACCGTGTGCTCGTGCGCCCTGAACCGGTCGCGCCGGTGCACCAGGGTGACCGAGCGGGCCAGCGGGTGCAGGTTCAGCGCCCAGTCGAACGCGCTGTCCCCGCCGCCCACGATCACCACGTCACGGCCCTCGTGTTCGGCCAGCTTGGTGACGAAGTAGGTCAGCCCGCGCCCCAGCCAGTCGCTGCCGGCCGGCAGCGGGCGGGGGGTGAACGTGCCCAGCCCACCGGTGATCACGATGGCCCGGCAGTGCACCTGCGTCCCGGTGTCGGTACCGACCACCATGCTGCCGTCGTCGCACCGCTCCAGCCGCTCGGCGCCCTCACCGAGCAGGTAGTGCGGGGAGAACTGGCCGGCCTGCTCGACGAGCTGCTCGACCAGTTCCCGGCCGCGGATGGCCGGGAACCCGGCCACGTCGAAGATCATCTTCTCCGGGTACATGGCGGTCACCTGGCCGCCCGGTTCGGGTAGGGAGTCCACCACCGCGGTGCTCAGACCGCGGAACCCGGCGTAGTACGCCCCGTACAGGCCGGTCGGCCCGGCCCCGATGATGAGTAGGTCAACATCCAACACAGCGACACCCGATCACACTTCGCCGGTCCTGACCAGTATTCCACCCCGGTTCACCGACTTTCGGTGCCGCGACCGGTCTCGCATCTGATCGGGTATCTGGTCCGGAGACCCCGCGGCCACCGTGCCGGCTGGACCCGGCCGGAACCGGGTCCAGCCGGGTCGCATCACCGGCCCGGACGCACCAGTGAGTCGTAACTCGCCGCGGCCGAGTCGGTCGCCGGATGGCGGCGGTCGCGCGGCACCGACACGGTCACGACCGCCTGGCAGGTCAGGCCGGCCTGGTCGGTGGCGGTGACATGCAACCGGTAGACCCGGCCGTCGCCGGTGCGGTCACGCTCGGCCCGGACCCACGCCGACCCGGACATCGGGTCGGTCAGCCCGCCGTCGGGTCCGGTCCGTCCCGACCCCGTGCCGGTGACCGGCTCGTCCTGGCTGACCGCGTCTATCGCCAGCGAGACCGTGTCCCCCGGGTCGGGGTCGGTGGCGCCGGACACCGCCACGGCGGCGCGTTGGTGGTTCGGCGGCCACAGCGCCGACCGGTCCGCCCGCACACCGGCGCAACTCGGTGCCTGGTCCAGGCCGCGGAGCACGGCCCGCTCAAGCGTGGCAGCGTCCTGTGGTGCCACCAGACCGATGTGGACAAGACTGTTGACCAGGTTGTCGGTCAGCGTGGTGGGTGAGTCGGTCAGGCCGGCGGTGGTGCGGAACTGTACGACCCGCACCAGCCGGTCGGTCAGGCTCGGTTCGTCGGTGACGCCGGTGCCGGTGGGCTCGACCCCGGTCTGCCCGTCCGGTTGTGCCTGGACGAACGCCGCGGTGGCGTGCTGCTGGTCGGGCGACTCGCAGGCGTCACCGATCCCGTCGAGGTTGCTGTCCTTCTGGTCAGTGTTCGGGGTGGTCGGGCAGTTGTCCACCTCGTCGCCGACCTTGTCCCTGTCCAGGTCACCGGGAGGGGGGTTGTTGCCGCCGCCGCGCGGAGTGCCGCCCCAGAACAGGGGGTCCGGGGAGTATCCGTCGCGGTCCTGGTCGACCGCGGCCGGGGTGGGCCCGGACCGGCCGGTGCCCAGCAGGCCGGTCACGCTGGCCGCGCTCAGCCGCACCTGGTACTCCACCACCAGGTGGTTGAACTGGCACTTCGGGGACTGGCCGAATCCGGCGCGTCCCTGCTGCCCGTCGATCTCGGTCACCCGGGCGTTCCCGGCCTGGTCGGTCTGTGCCACGCCGTTGAGCAGGAACACGATGGTGCCGTCGGTGAAGATGTGGATGTTATACCGTTCGACGCTCTCGGGCTCGCCCTGCCCGCCCTCGATGGTGTCGAAACTGACCAGGAAGTACTCGTCGGTACCGAGCGGCCGGGTGGTGCCGCACTCGTCGTACATGAGCATGAGCGTGTCGACCGGCGAACCCGGAATACCCAGATCTGGATCGAGAT
The DNA here is from genome assembly GCA_036278435.1 of Mycobacteriales bacterium. Lineage (GTDB taxonomy): Bacteria > Actinomycetota > Actinomycetes > Mycobacteriales > DASULA01 > DASULA01. The sequence goes on from DASULA010000212.1 coordinate 8,116, forward strand.
CGGCCTGGTCCGAATAGAGGAACGCACCACTCGTGTCGAACGGCGCCGGGGTCACATCCGACCACTCCGCCGAACCGTCCGGACACCTGCTGAAGGAGCCGTCGGTGATGTGGCACAACGCGCTGGGCGCGTTGAGCCCGACCGGACCGGGCGCGGCTCTCGCCACGCCGGTCACCACGCCGGTCAGCCCACCGGTCAGTACGGCCGCGATCGTGCTCGCGACGAGAAGTCGTCGGCCCGCGATCATGTCCACCTCCTCAGCCGGGAACGACGGAGCCGGCGCGAGATCAGCCCGCGAAACACGGCGCCGCCACTCCAATAACGTTCATCCCGTCCGCGGGGAGGTCGACGTTCGCGGAATGGAGCAGCCAAACGAAAAGCGGGCGCACGTCATTTATCCGGAGCCTCACGGGAAGGCCCACTATTTCCCAGCGGATGTTTATAGTCGCATCAAATCGGCAACTTGCAAACCCCTCGCCGGGTGGTCGATGAAACCTCCGGTGGTGGAGTGAGAACCGGTCCAAATTGATGATCTCCAGCCTGGCGATCACCGGTGTTGAATTACCTGGCGCACCCCGATCGCCGGCGCACGTTCGATCAGTGCACCTGCCCTCCGCGTGTGGTGACCCGACGCATCCAAGATCGAACGGGTGGCATGGTCACCATCCTCGCGGGCCGGTTCGCGCCCTGCGTAGCCAACGGCGCCGTCGTCGAGCCGGTCGCGCCACTCGGCCCGTCGCCGGGCAGGTGGTCCGGCCGGCCGGGTCTGCTCGAACGGTTCCTGTCGACCTGCCGGACCCGGTGGCCGGACCCGGCGGGCACTGCCTCCCGCCAACGCGTCGGGACCCGAGGTCGGGACGGCTACTTGTCGTGTGGGATCTGGGTGATGATGTGGTGGACCTCCTCGGCGATGCGCTTGTGCAGGCCCTGGGAGAACGCGAGGAGGAGCGCGACCGCGAGCACGATCGCCAGTACCCGATACTTGATGAACAGCCAGACGGTCAGTCCGCCGAGCAGCACTATCACGACGATGGGATCGAAGGTTTCCCGTGACATGGTCACCATCCTCGCGACATGGTTCGCGCTCAGCGGCCGGATCGGCGAAGGGGAGCCGACGATCCGGTGCGGTTCGCCCCTGAACCGGTGACGCTACCTGCGGCTACGAGGGCTCGCCGGTAAGCAGGTTTCCGTCGCGCGGTTCCATGGACAGCGGGGGGCGCCGGTCCAGGGAGTCGCGCAGGGCCCGCTCCTCGCGGCGGGCCCGCAGGTAGGTGCCGGCAACCTGGCCCGCGACGCGAGGCCAAGCGTAGTCACGTTCCAGCACCACCCGCGCCTGGCGGGTCAGCCGGCGGGCGAGCACCTCGTCGCGCAGCACCGAGCTGACCGCGTCGGCCAGCCCGGCGACGTCGCCGGGGGAGAACCGCAGCCCGGTGACGCCGTGCTGGACGAACTCCCGCAGCCCGCCCACGTCGGTCACCACCAGCGGCGTGCCGGCCGCCGCCGCCTCCAGCGCGACCATGCCGAACGGCTCGTAGATCGACGGCACCACCGCGCAGTCGGCGGCGGCGGCCAGCGCGGCCAGGTCGGGTTCAGCCAGGAACCCGGTGAACGTGACCGACCGGCCCAGTCGCAGCGCGCGGGCCTGGTCCCGCAGGGCCGCGTCGTGCGGGCCCTCGCCGGCCAGTACCAGCCGGATGCCCGGATGCCGGCGGCGCAGCCGGGGCATGGCTCGCAGCAGGTCGTGCACGCCCTTCTCGTAGACCAGCCGGCCCGCATACACCACCAGCGGCCCGGTCGATCCGGCCAGGGCGGGGAAACGTGACCTGGTCTCGGTGGCCCGCTCGGGGTTGCCCCGCCAGCGGTCCAGGGAGACCCCGTTGGGTACCACGTCCACCTTGTCCGGAGGCAGGTCGAAGAGCCGGGTCACCTCCCAGCGCATGTACGACGAGCAGGTCACCACCCGCCGTGCCTCGTAGGTGAGCCACCACTCCACCGAGTGGATGGCCCGGCTGGTCGGGCCGGGCAGCCAGCCCTGATGCCGGCCGGCCTCGGTGGCGTGGATGGTGGCGACCAGGGCGGCCGACGTGTGGTGCTTGGCCGTGGTGGCGGCGTGCGCCACCAGCCAGTCGTGGGCGTGGATCACGTCGGGTCGCGCCTGCTCGACCACCCGCAGCGCGGCCCGTGACATCGCGTGGTTGAACGCCATCGCCCAGGCGAGCAACTGGGTGTCGAACGGGAAGACCGGCGGGTCCTCGGGGACCCGCACCACCCGGACCCCGTTGACCACCTCGTCGTAGGGCGCACCCTCGCCGTGCCGGCTCACCACCGTCACCTCGTGGCCGGTGGCGGCCAGTGCCTCGGCGAGCGCGTGGGCGTGCCGGCCGAGTCCGCCGACCATTATGGGTGGGTACTCCCAGGACAGCATCAACACGCGCATGAGGTGACCATGCTGCCAGAGTGGGCTTCGGCGTCAGAACCCGGGTCGGAAGCTCGGTGTCCCCTCCACGCCACCACGTTGAGGTTTTCTCGCGAAAACCTGCACCGGTAACCGGTTACACCTGAGGTTTTCGCGAGAAAACCTCAGGCTCGCGTCGACAGATTAGGTGACACCGGGGTGCGGGCACGCGCCGTGTGGTCAGTACCTCTGGGCCCACTGGGCCCGCCAGTCCGCCGGCGCCGCCGAACCCTCGCGCACGTAGTACTCGGTGAGCCGGGCCGCCCGACCGTCGCGGACGGTCCAGAACGACGAGGCGTGGAAGATGCCGTTCTCGTCGGTGACCCGGACCAGGGACACCGCGGTGTCGCCCTGGGCGACGATCAGGTCCACGGTGATGTTCCAGTTGCTGGGGTAGTTCACGTTCATGGTGATCCACGCCTCGCGACCCATGAACCGTTCGCGTGACTCCGGCCACTCGCACACGAACGCCGGGTCGATCAGGTCGGCCACCCCGTGCCAGTCGCGGGCCTGGGTGCGCTGCCAGATGGCGTGCACGATGGCGGCCGGTTCGGCGGTGCGAGGGGCGGGGGTCCGCCCCGCCGGCAGCGCCGGCGGCCCGCCCGCCTCCCGTATGCGCAGTTCGGCCTCGGCCACGTCGAGGAACCGGTCCACCTCGTCCTCGTCGTAGCCGCGCTTGCCCAGGGGAGGTTTGCGGAACTCCGCGCCGTGGATGTCGGCGGCGGTCAGCCTGGCCGTGCCGGGGCGGGCCGACAGCGCCGCGGCGAGCACGTCCAAGAACGTGTCCACCTCATCCTCGTCGTAGCCGCGCCGCCCGAACGGGGGTTTGCGGAAACGGACCTGCCGCACTGCCTCACCGGTCAGCCGCGGATTCGAACCAGAGGGGGGTTCGCCACGTCGCATGCCGGGGACTATAGGGCTCGCGAGGTGTCGCGCGGGTGTGGCCGTGCACGTTCGCCGGGTCGGCCAACGACGGCCTTGCCCGAGGGTCGGTCCGGCCGCGGCGCCGTCCGGCCCGTGCCGCGGGGTCGGCGGGTGCCGGTCAGCCGCGGTGCAGCGCGGTGTCCAGGAGTCCCAGCGGGGGCGAGCCCAGGTCGAGCAGCGCCCGGTGGAACCGGGGCAGCGAGAACTCCGATCCCCAGGCGTCCCGGGCCTGTTCCCGCAGCCCGCGGATGGCCAGCTTGCCCCAGGTGTAGCGGCCGTAGGTCGGGTCGAACGTGCCGCGCCTGGCCTCGGCCAGCGCGGCCGGGCCGGCCAGGAAGGCGTCGTGGACAAACCGTTGGGTGGCCTCGGCCACGGTCATCGCGCCGGTGTGCAGGCCGATCGAGCAGGCCAGCCGGGTCACTCGCACCAGCGCCTCGATGGCCACACCGGCGGTGAACCGGGGATCGTCGCCGTGGAAGCCCTCCTCCACGGCGACCTCCTCCACGTAGTGCGCCCAACCTTCGACGAACGACTCGCTGAACAGGGTCCGGCGTACCTCGCTGGGTGCGTGCCGCAGCGCGATGCCGTGCGAGAAGTGCCCGGGCGCCACCTCGTGCACGGTGATCGCCGGCAGGGTGGTGCGGCTGAACACCTGCAACCACTCCCGCTGCTCGTCGGCCGGCCAGTCCGGGTCGGGTGGCGTCACGTGGTACCAGGACGGCCCGGCCGCCTCGCCCGGCGCGGCCCAGGCCATCATGGCCATGCCCCACCGCCGGGACTCCGGCGCGGGGCCGACCAGGCAGGTGCCGTCGTGGTAGGGGGCCAGGTCGTGCTCGCGGGTCCAGGCGATCACCTCCTCGGTGAGCGCGCGGGCCTCGTCGAGTACCCCGTCGATGCCGGGATGGTCGCCGACCAGCGCGGCCACCACCTCGGCCACCGGCGTGCCCGGGGAGATCCGGGCGCAGGCGTCGGTGAGCATGGCGCGCAACCGGTCCCGTTCGGAGTCGGCCTGCCCGGCCAGCACGGTCAGGTCCACGTCGATGGCCTCGGCCGAGCCGAGCAGCCGGCCCAGCGCGTCGGCACCCAAAGCGGTGTCCGGATCACCGTCCCGGGCGGCCTGTCGAACGTGCGCGACCAGCCGGGCGTGCGCGGCCAACGCCGCGTCCTCGACCGGGTCCCGCTCGGCGACCACGCCGGAGGCCAACCCCTGTACCGCGCCGAGGGTCGCCTCGGCCACCGGCGCCGGCACCGAGTCCAGAGTGGACACCGCGGCGTCCACCGCGTCCGGCCAGGCTGCCAGGTGCGCCGCGCGTGCCTCGGCCCGTTCGGCCGCCGGGGCGTAGTCCCGGTCGTAGCAGGCCAGGTCCAGGTTCATCACGTGCACCAGCGGGTTGCGGTGGTGTGCCCGCAACTCGCCCCACCACACTCGGGCGGCGGTCTCGAACGCGGCCAGGTGCGCCTCGTCGTGCGGGTCATCCAGCCGGTCCCCACCCAGCGCGCCCAGCCCGGCCCGCACGCCATCGTCGGAGATGTCCTGGACCCGGCCGTCGTAGTCGTGCAGCCCGGCGTACTCGCGGGCCAACGGAACGTACAGGTCGCACCAGGCGCGGATCCGAGGATTCATCCCCGCAGGCTAGTGGACGCTCCGGTCGTAAACACCGGGAGTGTGTCGTATCCGCGCAGCACAAACCGGTTCCGCCGCACCGGGGGTGCGGCCAGGGTCAGCTTCGGGAACCGGCGCAGCAGCGCGGGGATCGCGATCTGAGCCTCCAGCCGGGCCAGTGCCGAGCCCAGGCAGTAGTGCGCACCGGTGCCGAAGCTCATCGGCTGGTTGTCCGGCCGGGCCGGGTCGAACCGGTCCGGGTCGGCGAACCTGCTCGGGTCGCGGTTGGCCGCGCCGGGCAGCAGGCTCACCTCCCGGCCGGCCGGGATGGTCACTCCCTCGACGTCGATGTCGACCAGCGCGCCGCGGGAGGCGAACTGCACGGGGGAGTCGAACCGCAGGATCTCCTCGACGTAGGCCGCGGCCGGCCCGGGATCGGCCCGCAGCGCGTCGGCCGCCTCCGGGCGGTCGAGCAGGATACGCAGCCCGTTGCCGAGCAGGTTCGTGGTGGTCTCGAACCCGGCGACCAGCAGCAGCGCCAGGTTCGCGAACAGTTCGTCGGCGGTGAGCCGTCCGCCGTCCTCGTCGTGCACGTCCACCAGCGCGGCGACCAGGCCGCTGCCGTCTCCGGCGGTCTCGGGCCGGTTGCGGCGCTGGTCGGCGCCGCGATGTTGGTCGGCGAGATCGGCGAAGTAGTCGCGCAACGCCACGGCGGCGGCGTCGGCCGGGGCGAGTTCGGCCCAGGAGTCGAACGGTTCCAGTGACAGGGTCAGGTCCTGTGACCACTGGCGGAACTTCGGCCGGTCGGCCTCGGGCACGCCGAGCAGTTCGCTGATCACGGTGACCGGCAGCGGGTAGGCGAACTCGGCCATGAAGTCCACCGGTTCGCCGGCGGCGCCGGCCTCGGCCATCCGGTCGCACAGGCCGCCGGTGAGCCGTTCGATGGTCGGCGCCAGGCCCGCGACGCGCCGGGCGGTGAACTCCCGGCTGACCAGCCGGCGCATCCGCTCGTGGTCCGGGGAGTTGCGGAGCAGCATGGACTGGTCGAGTAACCGCATCGCCGCGCTGTCCCGCCAGTCCGGGCCGTTGCGGTCCATCCACCGCGCGTCGGCCACCCCGAACCGGGCATCGCGCAGCACCGCCGAGCACGCAGCGTAGCTCGACACGACGGCCAGGTGATCGGTCACCAGCACCGGCGCCCGCTCGGTCAGCACCGCGTAGTACGGGTACGGGTCGGCCAGCGCCTCCGGGGTGTACAGGTTCTGCACGGCCTCTGCGAGTTCCACCAGGTCCCCCTCGCGGTGTGGTTGCCCTCCCAGTCAGAGGGCCGACCGCCCCGGGTCGATACATCCAGCCCGGATCGCCGCCCCGATCGCGGTCCCGGGTTGCCCGCCGCCAACCGACGGCAACAGCACCTGGCCGCGTTCCCCTCCGCCCCGCGGTGTGACGTTGTTCGCGACCCGCGCCACAAACTCTCAGAGAGTGTGCGCTCGACAGTTTCTGTACGCCCTGTGGCGTGAGGTGGTTCGGGACGTCAAGGTAATAAACTTCGTGGCGGCCGCTGGGTGTTTCTATACGCCCTGTGGCGTGAGGTGGTTCGGGATCCTGGGGTCTGGATGGTGCCTGTGACCTGCGGGGATGGGTCATGGTTGCACACCCCCTCCTCCAGGTGTCGGGGAACTGGCCGGTCGGGGGCGTTCGTGGGGGCATCTGTGCTGGTCAGGGGCTTGCACACCAGACGGTGGTGGGGTGGGGTCCGCCCACCCAGGCCCGATTCGAGTACTTTGTCATGGTTCACTGTACGGCCCAGTACAGCACCGGCGGGGCGACGGTAGCCTGCCCGAGGGCATCGACGGAGTCCCGGCACGCCGCGCACACCGGCAGCACAAGACCACCCGCCCGCAGCGTGACCTGTTTGTTGGTCATCGTCGAACCGGGCAGAAGTGCCGCCGCGGGGGACGATCATCACCCCGTCAGTGGTGGTGGTCCTGGCGGCCGAGGGTCTGCACGGGGGTCGCGTCGGGGCGGGTCCACTGCGGCACGGGGCGGCTGGTGGCGCCCCAGGTGGGGTTCCCGTCGGCGTCGGTGCGCCAGTACCAGCAGATCGGCGAGCCGTGCCCACCGACCGGTGCGCCGACCTGAGGGGCCTCGGGCCAGCCCTGGGGGTTGTCCTGCCACGCTTCGCGGCGGCCGTAGGGTGTCATGTCGAGCAGGCCGAGGGACCCGTTGACCGGCTCGTTGCCCCGGCCGGTCGTGGAGTAGGTGAGGAACGCGCGGTCGCCGTCGCGCAGGAAGCAGGTGACGGAACCCATGTTGTCGCCGACCGGCGCGTCCACGCCGCGTACCGAGTACCAGGGCTGGGTGTAGCCCATGAACCCGACGTAGGAGGCCACCTCGTCCCAACGGCCCGTGGTCAGGACGGCGAACGAGACGCCGCGGGCGTTGAGGTAGACGGCGTCCTTCATGTGCCAGGCGGTGGTGGTGCAGCCTTCGCACTGCCCCTGGTGTGGCGCGCCGTCGTACCACATGTGCTTGTAGACCACGAGTTCGTCGCGACCGTCGAACAGGTCCAGGAACCGGACCGGGCCGTCGGGTCCGACGACCTGGACCGTCGGGTCGAACTCCACCATCGGCAGCCGGCGTCGGGCCGCGGCGATCGCGTCACCCTCGCGGGTGTGGGCCTTCTCCCGGACCAGAAGCTCGTCTCGGGCGGCCTGCCAGGTGGCCAGGTCGACCACCGGCGGGCGGCCGGGCAGCGCGGTGGCCGGATCGTCCGGGCTGGTCGTCATGGTGTCCTCCGTGGTGTCTCGTGTCGGGCGGCCGGCGTCCTGTTGTCCTCCTCAACGTTTTCAGGTGCCAGGCCGGGCCGAGTGTGGCGGTGGCGTGCGTTACTGCCTGGTTGGGCGGGTGCGGTGGGCGCGTTGGGCTGGCGCGGGCAGGAGGTTGGCCTGGCCGTAGCCCCAGGCGGTGAAGCCGCCCACGCCGCTGTGTGGGGCCAGCCGGAACAGCGGGTCCACCGCGGCGGCCACCGCCGGGTCGTCGCAGCGGTAGGTGATCTGGCCGACGAACCCGGACACGGTCACGGTGCGGCCGGCGGACAGTTCCAGCCGGTCGGTCCGGCTGTGGCCGGCCACCTGCGACACCCACACCGCCTCGCCGACCCGGTCCCCCGGTGGCACGGCGAGCCCGGCCGGGGCGTGTGCCCGCCACTCGTCGCGCAGGCTGGCCAGCACCTGCTCGGGGGCCAGCCACGGGCTGGTCCGGGCCCGCGACCGGATCGCGGTGGGGGTGTCGAACCGCAGCGTCCAGCGGTCCGCGCCGCTGGGGGTGGCCAGGTCGGCCCAGCCGTCCTCGGAGACCAGCCGGGGCGACTCACCGACCACGCTGGCCTGCCGGCCCAGCCGCACCGGTGTGCCGGCCGGCAGCCGGGCGCGCAGCGGGCCGGCCAGCCCGTCGTCGAGCAGCCCGACCTCCAGCAGTGCCCCGGCCTCGGCCGGCGCGGGCATCGACACCCGGTAGGGCTTGCGGGACGCCCAGTGTTCCACCCCCGCGTCGAACCACCCCGACACCGCAGCGTGTAACTCCCGCCGCCCCACCCCCGCCGGGTCCACCCCCCGCAGCAGCACCACCCACCGACTCGGCATCGGCGTCCCCCTCAGACGGTATGACGTGGTCCCAGCGTTGAGGGGTTGCGGGCCGGGGCTGCCCGCCGACGACCTGCTGGTGCCGGCCCGCCACGGCGACCAGCCGGTGCTCTACGCGGTGGACGCGGCCGGAGTC
>DASULA010000213.1:0-3160 GCA_036278435.1 Mycobacteriales bacterium
CGTGGATGGTCACCACCAGCGGCCGGCCGCGCCGCGGCGGCGCCAGCGGGGTCGGGGCGTGCACCAGATCGACGTTGCGGGGCACCGGGCCGACCCGGCGTTCCCAGGCCGCGACGAGTCCCCGGCGGGGCAACGGCAGCCGGTGCGGGCCGGCCACCCCGGGCACCGCGGCCGTGGCGACCCGGCGGTGCCAGGCCGTCCAACCGGTCAGCTCGGCGCCGGGCGGTGCGGTGCGGGCCAGCGCGGCGGCGAGTTCCGCGGTGTACCGGCCGGTCCCCCCCGGCACGGGTGCCAGGCACTGCTCCAGGCAGATCGCGACGCGCACGACGCGGCAGCATACCCGCGAGGGTCAGGAGTGGTCGTGCCGTCGCACCGCGTTTTCGACCCGCCGCTCCAGCCGGGAGTTCCACACCGCCTGCCCGCCGGCCAGCCCGAAGTCAACCAGCGCCAACATGACCCGGGACAAAAGGGCCACCGCGATCGCCTCGCCCACCCCGATCACACTGCCCACCAGCACGGTGAACACCGCTTCGCGCACCCCGACACCGGCCGGCACCGGCACCGACACCAGCCCGACACTGAACGCCAGGGCGAACGCGCCCACGCAGACCGGCAGCAACCTGGGGGCCGGCCCGCCCAGGCCGATGGTGAGCAGCCACGCGTGCAGACCGAACAGCAACCAGGACACCACCGTCCAGCCCAGAGCGCCGACCAGGCCGCGGTAGCTGGGGTCGCGGTGCGGCGGCTCCAGGTGGGTCAGCCGGAACACGAAGTGGGTCACCTCGGCGATCACCACTGGTTGCAACACCACGGCATATACCGGGATGATCAGGGCGACCCACCAGTATTCGCGGGCCAGTGAGGGCAGGCCGAGCGGCAGCAGGAACACCCCGAACACGACGCCGGCGAACACCGTCTGGGCCACGCTGACGATGCTCACCGTGACCGACGCGGGCCGGGGTACCTGGTAGTCGCGGCCGAGTTCGGCCTGGGCGACCACCGACCACACCGATCCGGGGATGTACTTGCCGAGCTGGCCGACGAAGAACACCCGGGAAACCACCCGCAGCGGCAGCGGGGACCCGTAGTCGGCCAGAAGCCGGCGCCAGGACAGCATGGTGGTGTAGCTACCCAACGTGGCCAGGATGAACGACCCGGCCACCGGCGGCGCGGCCAGCCTGGACAGCGCCTGCTGCACGTCGTGCCAGCGGCGCTCCACGAACAGCCCGCCAAAGACCACTACGGCGCCCAGGAACACCAGCCGCAGCCACCGCCCCCACCCGCCGCTGCGCACCCGGTCAGGCTACCCACCGGTTCGACCGGCGGGTTGGGATGGAGCAGACCCCGACGGTGTCAGAGACGACACGACGCCAACCGACTACTGACAGTAAGCGAATGAAATCCGAGGCCAAGCGGGTGAGGGACGCTACCGCGGAACGCCCACCGGCTCCGGCGGGATCGCGGTGGCCGGCCCGCGGGGGGCGGCCGGGCCGGTGGTGGCGACCCAGATGTAGGTGGGCAGCAGCGGGCGCATCGCCCTGAGGACCGGGGCCGGCAGTCGGCTGGCCCAGCCGGGCACGACATCCCCGGCGGCGAAGGTGACCGGGTCGGCCAGCACCGGGTAGGTGTAGTCCCACACATGCAGCCCGGTGCACAGCCGGCGCAGCCCCGACCGGGTGGTGAACGACTCGTGGTAGTGCTCGGCCCGGCCGGTCGCCCGCACGTACCGGTGCGCCACCGGGCGCGGCAGCCAGGACAGGAACGGCAGCCGGTAGTGCGGCTCGATGATCCCGAGCCGGTTGCCCAGCCCCAGGTAGATCATGCCCTCGGGCCGGACCACCCGGCGCAGCTCGGCGACCAGCCGCCCCGGGTCCACCACGTGTTCGTAGATGTGGTTGCAGATCACCACGTCGACACAGGCGTCGGCCAGCGGCATCCGCTCGGAGTCACCACAGAGAAAAGCCGCGCTGCCAGCGAAGTTCGCCTGCGCCTTGGTCAGTCCGGGCACGTCGATGTCGAGCCCGAGCACACGGGCACCACGCCGGTGCAACTCGTCGGCCACGATCCCGCCCGAACAGCCGACGTCCAGCACGGTCAGCCCGTCGAGCGAGTCGACACCCAGGAAGTGCCCGACGACCGAGGCGATCTTGCCTGCCTTGGCCCGGCGACTCGTCTCGTCGAGCATGAGGGCCTGACCGTCGGAATACGCCAGTTGGGGCTTGCGGGCCTCGGACACGGCGGACACCCTACCGCGCAACCGGTCACCCGCGGCCGGCACCGGTCCGAACGTGTCGCCGGTCCACGGAACGGGCGGGTCACTCCTCCGGTTCCGGTCGGGCCACCACCGGGTCGGCCCGGCGCAGCCACCCGGCCAGCACGGCTCCGCCGACACAGACCACGTCACCGACCAGCATCACGAACCTGCTGACCAGGGCCAGCACCAGAGCGTCCCCCCGGGGCAGCACCGGCGCCAGGGCCAGCACCAGCACGACCTCCCGGGGTCCGGCTCCGGCCGGGGCGATGACCACCAGGAACCCGACCACCCAGGCCGCCGCGTAGGCGCCCGCGCTGATCACCGGCAGTGACCCGCCGGAGGCGCCCAGGGCGCGGGCCAGAACCCACACGTGCGCGCCGAAGCACAACCACATGACCAGGGACCAGCCGGCCGCGACGAGCAACGAGCGACCGTCCACCGAGTGCTGCTGCCCCGGCCGGCGCAGCAGCCGCATCGCGGTGTCCAGCAGTGCCCGCAACACCCGGGGGTGCAGCGCGACCAACCCGAACGGGATGACGGCCAGCACCCAGGCGTACGAGCGGAGCGCGCCGGTCCCGGTGGTGACCAGCCCGAGCCCGGCCACGATCGCCCCGACCGTCAGCCCGACGATCAGCGCGGCGATCGCGGCGCCGCCGCTGCGCAGCCGGGGCACGCCGTGGTCGCGGCCCATCTCGGTCTGGGCCAGCACCGGCCACACGCTGCCCGGCAGGTACTTGCCGAGCTGGGCGAGCATGAAGATGCGGGCCGCCGCGGTCACTGGCAGCCGCGAGCCCATGCCGGCCAGCACCGCCCGCCAGGACAGCATGTTCGCCACCAGGCCGGCCAGGGCGAACAGCACCGCGCCGGCCACCGACACCGCGTCGAGCCGGCGGAACCCCTCCTCAA
>DASULA010000214.1:0-2007 GCA_036278435.1 Mycobacteriales bacterium
GAGTCAAGAAATGATTCGAGCCGGGTACGGGACGTCCCGTACCGGAATTCCGGTGTGCTGCTCGCCGTTCCCCGGAGTCATTCCCGGTCACCGCCGGAAAACCGTCGGAAACCAGCCGTCACGCCGTCCGGTCGCCCGCAAACCCGCACCCGGTCGATCCGTAGCGCGCACACAGCCACGGGAAGCGGTAAGTCGACTCGCCCGGGGCGAGTAGGCCGGCCGGATACTCTCCCCTCGCTACGCCGTCCTGCCCCGAAACCGGTCGAGTTCGGCCAGGTGGGCGCGGATGGCGTCGGTGCTGACCCCTGGCTCCTCGGTGTGGTCGGCGTGGATGCTGGTGAGGATGTCCAGGGCGGCCCGCCAGTGCCGGCGGGCCGTCTCGGCGTGGTCGAGGGCCAGGTGGGCGTGGGCGAGGCCGTCGTGGGCACGAACCTGGTCGGCGGGGTGGTCGAGATCGGCGGCCAGGCCAAGCGCGGTGCTGTGGTGGGTCAGAGCCTGGTCGTGCTGGCCGGTGGCGTGGCGGGTCCGGCCGAGGTCCTGGTGGGCTTCGAACTGCCAGTTGCGGTTGCCGACGTCGCGGGCAATACGCAGCGCCCGCTGGTAGTAGTCGCCAGCCCGCTCGACCGGCCCTGCGACCGGTTGACGCGACCAAGACCAGTCAGCGCGTAGAGTTCGCCGATGCAGTAGCCGACATCGCGGGCAATATTTAGCGCCTGCTGGTAGTAGTCGCCAGCCTGTTCGTACCTGTCCTGCAAGCCGTAGATGGCGCCAAGGCCACTCAGGGCGTGGAGTTCGCCAATGCGGTTGCCTGTGTCGCGGGCGATATCCAACACCTGCCCGTAGTGGTCAGTGGCCTGCTCGTACCGGCCCTGCGACCAGTAGAGGTTGCCGAGGCCGTCCAGCGCGTTGAGTTCGTCGGTGCGGTTGCCGATGTCACGGGCGAGGTCCAGCGCCTGTTCGAGGCAGTCGCTTGCCTGTTCGCGCCGGCCCTGCGACCGGTGAACGAAGCCGAGGCAGATCAGCACGTTCAGTACGCCCATGCGGTTGCCCGTGTCGCGGGCTATGTCGAACACCTGTCCGAGGCAGTCGGAGGCCCGTTCGTACCGGCCCTGCGCCAGGTGGATACGTCCGAGGCCATCCAGCGCGTCCAGTTCTCCGGTACGGTCGCCAGCGGCACGGGCGATGTCGAGCGCCTGTCCGTAGAAGTCGGCGGCCCGCTCGTGCTGGCTCCGCAGGTAGTGCATGTCACCGAGGCGGGTCAGCTGTCGTGCCGAGCGCCCTGAAGCGTTCCCCGGATCTGGTGGCCGCACACGATGTCGAGATCCTGTCGGTGGCCCCCGAGCTGCGGGAGACCGTGCCGGCATCCCGGGAAACCCTCACCTCACTGGCCATCCCCACCGAACGCACCCGGTTCTACTCCCGGCTGCGTACCCTGCGCATCGCCCACGGCCTCACCGAATTCCTCCGCGACCACATCCATGCCACCGGCGACGGCCCGGCCAGCCTGGTCATCGAACGCGCCGAGCAGGCCGACCCGACCGACCAGGAACTCCTCGCGGTCCTACTCCGGCGCATCGACCCGACGCTGCTCACGATCGTGGTGGGAACCGCTGGCGGCGCGCCGGAGGAGGCTCTCACCGTGGCGCTGGACCGCTACACCGTCAGACACGACGGCGAGCGGGCTCCGCTTGGCCAGGCCGCCGAACCGGCGGGCGACGACCGGGAACTGGCTGTCGGCTACCTGGCCACCGACTGCACCGGCGACGACCCGGCGCAACGCGCCGCCTACCAGCGGCTGGACCCGGCCGAGCGGGCCCGGCTGCACGACCAGCGGGCCGAGGATCTGGAGACCCGCGACGAGGTGTCCCTGCGGCTGGGGGCGATCCCGTTCCACCGGGAACACGGCACCGACCCGTCCGGCGTCGGAGTTCACGCCCTGCGGTTCGCCCTGGACTACTGCATCGACATGGGCTTCTACGAGGCCACCGTGGAGCTGGGCACCCGCGG
>DASULA010000215.1:0-2709 GCA_036278435.1 Mycobacteriales bacterium
TTCGCCGACTCGTGCAACACCGCCTTCGTCGGCCAGCACCGCCGGGTGTCCCCGGAGAGGCTCAGCCAGGCGGCCGCGGCGCTCGGCATCGGCGTCGACCACGACGTCGGCTTCCCGTCGTACTTCGGCTCGGTCCCAGCGGACTCCGACCCGACCACGCACGCCGCCGACATGATCGGGCAGGGGCACGTGCTCGCCTCCCCGATGGCAATGGCAGCGGTGGCCGCCTCGGTGCGCGCCGGCCACACCGTGGTGCCCGCCCTGCTCACCGACACCCACCCGGCCGCCACGCCGACGGTGCCGCTCACCGCGCACGAGGCGCACCAGCTGCAGCAGCTGATGGCGGCCGTGGTCAGCTACGGCACCGGCACCGTCCTCGGCGACCTCCCGGGCGGCCAGGTGCTGGCCAAGACAGGGACGGCCGAGTTCGGCACCACTCCCCCGCTGGCCACGCACGCCTGGATGATCGCCAGCCAGGGGGATCTGGCAGTCGCCGCGTTCGTGGACATCGGCGAGTCCGGCTCGCACACCGCCGGACCGATCCTGGAGCAGTTCCTCCGCGGCGCCCACTGAGGTCGGCGCACCTGCTCTCGTCTGGTATCACAAGGGACGCGAGGAGGAGTTTCCGATGCGACGGTGGACCCGGCCGCTGGCGGTCGCCGCGCTGGCCGGCCTGGCCGCGCTGGGCGGCAGCGCGCTGGCCACCGTGCTCCCCACGCACGCCGGGCCGGCCGGTGACGGCACCGGGGTGACCCCGGTCGGGTTCCGGGTCACGCCCGCCGGCCGGCAGACCGGGGTCGGTGGGCTGCCGCTGGCGAGCGCGGTCTCTCCCGACGGGCGCACCCTGCTGGTGGTCGACGCCGGCGACGGTGTCCAGGCGGTGAAGGTGATCGACACTGCCACCTCACGAGTCCGGCAGTCGCTGCGGTACTTCGCCCCCGGCGGCGTCTACGCCGGGGCGGCGTTCAGCCCGGACGGCCGGCACGCGTACGTCTCCGGCGGCGGCAACGACATCGTCCGGGTGTACGACGTGCAGGGCCGGCGTCTCGCTGAGACGACGCCGGTCTACTTGCCGACGGCCGGTCCCGGCGGGGAACCGCTGCACTTCTTCCCCTCCGGTCTCGCGGTCACCCCGGACGGCGGCCGGCTGGTGGTCGCCGACCAGATGGCCGACGCGGTCAGCGTCGTGGACCTGTCCAGTCGCCGAATCAGCACCGTCCCGGTCGGGCACCGGCCGCGCGGCGTAGCCGTCACTCGAGACGGAGGCACCGCCTACGTGAGCAACCAGGGCGGGCGCACCGTGAGCGTGCTCGACCTCTCCGGGCCGGGCCCGGTCGTCGTCACGACGATCCGCGTCGGCACCCATCCGAACGCGCTGTTGCTGCACGGATCCACGCTGTTCGTCTCCGACGGGGACAGCGACCAGGTCAGCGTCATCGACGCGTCGTCACAGCGGGTCGTCAGCAGCATCCCCCTCGCGCCGTACCTCCACGCCCCGGTCGGTGCCAACCCGGACGCGCTGGCCGTCTCGCCCGGCGGCCGGCACCTCTACGTCGCGAACTCAGGCGACAACGACGTCGCCGTGGTCGACGTGCGCACCGGCACGGTGACCGGGCTGATCCCCACGGCGTGGTACCCGACCAGCGTCCAGCGGGTCGGTGACCAGCTCTACGTACTGAACGCGAAAGGTCTCGGTGTCGGCCCCAACCTCGCGGGTCCGAACCCGTGGACCGAGGTCCTCAAGCGCACCTCGCGGTGGAAGACCTGGATCCGCCACTACGTGGGCGCGATGCTCAAGGGCACACTGTCCACCATCCCGGTGCCCGACCGGAGGACCCTGGACCGGTACACCACCCAGGTCGGGCTGAACGACGGCCTGCCCGAGGCCGCCGCGGTCCGCGCCGACCGGGCCGCCGAGGCGATCGTCCCCCGGCACGTCGGCGACCCGTCCCCGATCAAGCACGTGATCTACGTGGTCAAGGAGAACCGCACCTACGACCAGGAGCTGGGCAGCCTCGGCAAGGGCAACGGCGACCCGCGGCTGAACCTGTTCGGCGACGACGCAGCCCCGAACACCCGCGCCCTGGCGCGGCGGTTCGTGGACCTGGACAACTTCTACGCCAACGCCGAGGTGTCCGCCCAGGGGTGGAACTGGGACGTCGCGGCGAACTCCAACCCGTTCACCGAGCACACCTGGTCGTCGACGTACTCCGGGCGCAACCTGCTCACCGACGACCAGCACGACGACCCCGCCACCGCCCCGAACCGCGATCCGGCGGACGCCTACATCTGGGACCGGCTGGCCGACGCGCACATCTCCTTCCGCAACTACGGTTTCTACACCGCGCCGGACGAGCACAACCGCCAGGTCGCCCCCGACCCGCGCCTCGACGAGAGCACCGACGACGCGTACCGCGACTTCGACCTGGAGTGCCCTGACTCCCCCGGCAGCTTCGCGGCCCGGTCGCCCGACTGCGGCCGCCCCCGGTTCAGCGAGTGGAAGCGTGAGTTCGACCGCTACGTCCGCGACGGCGACCTGCCGACGGTGGAGTTCGTGCGGCTGCCCAGCGACCACACGGCGGCCACCGCCCCCGAACTGCCCACGCCGACGGCCTACGTCGCGGACAACGACTGGGCGCTCGGCCGGCTGGTGGACACCGTCTCCCACTCGCCGTACTGGAAGGACACCGCCATCTTCGTCACGGAGGA
>DASULA010000216.1:0-4299 GCA_036278435.1 Mycobacteriales bacterium
CTGCGCCCCGGCCTGGCCATGGTCGCCAAGACCCTGGCCGACGAGTTGGGTCCGCGCGGGATCCGGGTGAACGCGCTGGCGCCGGGACGGATCGCCACCGAGCGGGTGGCCGAGCTGGACCGGGCCACCGGCGACCCGGACGCGGCCCGGGCCCGCTCCGAGCAGTCCATCCCGCTGCGGCGCTACGGCCAGCCGGAGGAGTTCGGCCGGGTGGCCGCGTTCCTGCTCTCGCCGGCCGCTTCGTACCTGACCGGTGCCGTGGTCCCAGTCGACGGCGGCATGCTGCGCGCCCTGTGACCACACCCCAGGGCGGTCCACCCCCGGCGTGGAGCCACCCGGCGTGGAACATCAGGGTCTCCCCTGGGGGCTCACCCCGATGCCACCGGGAACCGGACGTACCGTGCGGGCTTGACGTCCTCTCCCGCCTGAAGGTGGGAGATTCTCTCCCTGTCCGCCGCCTGGTGGTGGCGGGCTTGAGTGGGGTTCCTGGTTCACCGGGTCGTGCCCTCTTGTCGGGAGGGTCTTACCGTCCCTCCGCAGGCGTTTTTCGTCTCCGCCCGTCCGGCGGCGACGATCCGTCTCCCCTCGGCCCGAATGGTGGTCGAGGCGTTGAGGTCCCGGTCGTGGACCGTGCCGCAGCCCGGACATGTCCATTCGCGGATGGTCAGTGGAAGGGAGTCGACTACGGTGTGGCAGTGCGAGCACTGCTTGGATGAGGGGAACCACCGGCTGATCCGGGTGAACGTCCGCCCGTGGCGGACGGCCTTGTATTCGAGCATGCCCAGGAACCCCGCCCAGCCCGCGTCGTGCACCGACTTGGCCAGCCGGGTGCGGGCCAGTCCGGCCACCGCGAGGTCTTCCACGTACACCGCTTGATTCTCGCGGATCAACGTGGTCGACAACTTGTGGTGGAAGTCCCGGCGGGTATCCCTCACCCGGGCGTGCAGTCGTGCGACCCGTATCCGGGCTTTGGCCCGGTTCGCCGAACCCTTCGCCTTGCGGCACAGGGTTTGCTGAGCCCGTCGCAACCGGCGTTCGGCGTTGCGCAGATACCGGGCGTTGTCGACCTTCCTACCGTTGGACAACACCGCGAAATGCTTCAGCCCCAGGTCGATACCCACATCCGCGTCGACCGGCGGCAGCCGGGCGTCGTCGACCTGCACCACAAACGAGGCGAAGTACCGGCCGGCCGCATCCCGGACCACAGTCACACTCGACGGGTCGGACGGTAACGACCGCGACCAGCGCACCGGCACGTCCCCCACCTTGGGCAGGCGAAGCTTCCCGTTGGGCAACACGGTGAACCGTGAGTTCTTCGTGAACCGGACCGCCTGCCTGTTGTCCTTCCGGGACCGGAACCGGGGCGGAGCCACCCGCCGGCCCTTCCGCTTCCCCGTCACCGAGTTGATGAAGTTCCGGTAGGCGGTGTTCAGATCGGCCAACGCCTGCTGCAACACCACCGCCGACACCTCGCCCAACCACGCCCGCTCCGGGGTGCGCTTGGCTTCGGTGATCACCCGCCTGGACAACACACCATCGGGGATGTACGGCAACCCGGCCGTGTGGGCGTCCCGCCGGACACGCAGCCCGTCGTTGAACACCACCCGGGCACACCCGAATGCCCGGGACAACACCACCCGCTGACCCGCACTCGGGTAGAGGCGGAAGTTGTACCGAAGCTGCACACGACAATTCTACACTCGGTCTACGACAGCGAACAACGACATCAGGACCGGCCGACACTGCGTCTTCGCGTTGCACGCACACTTGGTCTTCGTCACCAAGTACCGGCACGCCGTGTTCACCGGGACCCACCTGCAACGGCTCGAAGAGATCATGCGGGACGTGTGCGCCAACTTCGAGGTGGAGTTGCGCGAGTTCAACGGAGAAGCCAACTATGTTCACCTGCTGGTCAACTTCCCACCCAAAGTCGCCCTGTCCCGACTGGTGAACTCCCTCAAAGGCGTCACGTCCCGACGTATACGACAAGAATTCCCCGGACTCGCCCAGCACTACTACCGGGCCAACCGGCTGTGGTCCGCCTCCTACTTCGCCGGGTCCGTCGCAGGCACACCACCGACGGTGCTCCACCAGCACATCAAACAGCACAACCGCCCGGCCTGACAGCCGGGACGGGCCCACACCCCCAGCCTGAAGACCGGAGCACTGGCCCGCAAATCGGTAGCCAACATTCCGGGGTCTCGCCGTGAGAAAGCTGCTGATGGTTCTTGCCGTGGTGTCGGCCTGTACCTGGTCGCCCGCGCGATCGCCGAACCGTTCACCGTCGACATGACCGATCCAACCACCTACCGGAAGGACTGGGGCGGACCGCACCTGCTCGGCGTGCTCGCGGTGCACTGCGGGCCCGGCCTGGTGGCGGCCGTGGTCATGGTGGGCGGGCTGGTGCGCCGCCGCGCGCTCCGGCGGGGACCAGTTTGACCGGCCCGGGTCGGCGATCCGCAGGTAGGGGTCAGTCCCGGGACCGCAGCCAGTCCGCGACCACCCGCAGGTAGCGGTCGCGCTCCTCCACGTGCGGCATGTGTGCGGACTCCTCGAACAGGGTCCACCGGCAGTCGAGTATGCCGTCGCGCAACGTCTGCTGTAGGGCCGGGGTGGCCTCGTCGTAACGGCCGGACACCAACAGCGTCGGCACGTCGATCCGGCCCAGCCGGTCGGTGGAACTCCAGTCCCGGATCGATCCGATGACGTGGAACTCGCTCGGCCCGTTCATGGTGTGGTAGACGGTGGGGTCCCGGTCGATCCAGTCGAATGACTCGATCACCTCGGCCGGCCACGGGTCCAGCCGGCACACGTGCCGCCGGTAGAACACCTGGCAGGCGGCGGCGTACTGCGGGTCGTCGGTGCTGCCGGCCCGCTCGTGCCGCAGCAAGGTGTCCTGCACCTCGGCCGGCAGGTCGGCCCGCAGCCGGTTGGCCTCGGCCACGAAGTCCGGGAACGACGACGCGGTGTCGGCGAGCACCAGCGACCGCAGGCCCGCCGGGTGGGTCAGGGCGTACTCCTGGGCCAGGAAGCCGCCCCAGGACTGGCCGAGCACGTGGTGACCGGCGCGCAGCCCGAGTGCGTCGATCAGGTTGTGCAGCTCGGCCACGAACAGCTCGACGGTCCAGAAGTCGGCGCCCCGGTCGGGCCGGTGGGTGCTGCGGCCGTTGCCCAGTTGGTCGTAGAGCACGACCTGCCGACCTCCGGCAGCAGCACCGGCCAGATCCGCGGTGGACAGCAGGTAGTCGTGGGTGGCTCCCGGACCGCCGTGCAGCACCACCACCGGCCACGGCGCGCCCGGATCCCCACCGACACGCTCCCCCACCACGCGGTACCAGGTCTGGTGCGTCTCGCGGCGGCCCTGGTAGTCCACCGACAGATCGACGGTGCCCTCGACGCTGCCCATGCCGAGACGGTACGGCCGCCGGGGGACACATCCAACCGCCGGCGAGGTGACGTCACAACACCTGTCGGCCGAGGTCAGGGCACCGACGTCAGGGCACCGAGGCCGGCGCGGTGGCCGGGGCGGTGGACTCAGGCCGCGCCGGAGTCGGGTCAGCCGACCCGGGCTGCCCGGCCGCTCCGGCCCGAGCGAACTGGGTGCGATACAGCTCGGCGTACAGCCCACCGCGGGCGAGCAGCTCGTCGTGGGTTCCGCTCTGCACCACCCGGCCGGCATCCAGCACCACGATCAGGTCGGCCTCACGCACGGTGGACAGCCGGTGCGCGATGACCAGCGAGGTGCGCCCGGTCAGCGCGGCGTTCAGCGCCCGCTGGACGGCGACCTCCGACTCACTGTCCAGGTGCGCGGTGGCCTCGTCCAGGATCACGATCGCCGGCGCCTTGAGCAGCACCCGCGCGATCGCCAGCCGCTGCTTCTCCCCGCCGGACAGCCGGTAGCCCCGGTCTCCGACCACGGTGTCCAGGCCGTCGGGCAACCCGGCCACCAGTTCGGCGATCTGGGCCGAGGCCAGCGCCTGCCACATCCCCTCGTCGTCGGCGTCGGGACGGGCGTAGCGCAGGTTCGCCCGGATGGTGTCGTGGAACAGGTGGGCGTCCTGGGTGACCACGCCGATCGCGGCGTGCAGCGAGGACTGGGTGACGTCCCGGACGTCGTGCCCGCCGACCCGGACCGCGCCGGAATCCACGTCGTACATCCGCGGCACCAGTGCGGCGATGGTCGACTTGCCGGCGCCCGAGTGGCCGACCAGTGCCACCAACTGCCCCGGTTCGACGCGGAACGAGACGTCGTGCAGCACCGCCGTCTGCCCACCGTGCTCGGGGATCGAGACCTCCTCG
>DASULA010000217.1:0-11114 GCA_036278435.1 Mycobacteriales bacterium
GGTCACTGTCTGGACCGGCCCCGGCCGGGGTGGCAGTACGTCGGGCAACCAGTCCGGCCCGGCCAGTGGTGCCGCTGAGACGGTCCGTGGCGCGTCGTGCGGGCGGGCTGGTCCGGATGCCCGGATGAGCCACAGCGCCAACTCAGACACGCCCACGAACGCCGTAGCCGGCCACGCGGCCACCACCGCCCCGATAACGCCGTGTCCGGCGCCGTGGTCGACGTTGGCGGCCAACGTCGCCATGACTCCCAGACCCAACAGCCACCGGGCCAACCCGGGCGCCCGGCGGTGCGACCGGGCACAGTGCAGCAACACCAGACCAGCGGCCAGGATCAGCCCATCGGTGGTCACCGGGATCAGCCGGGCCGTGGCCACGTCCTCCCCGTGCGCTGCCACCATCGCCACGGTGTGCCGGTAGGACGTCCACGCCGCCACCCCGGCCACGGTGACCACCGCGGCGAACATAGCCACCCTCACCACACCGTCACCACTGCGGCGCCCGCTCATCGCGTGTCCCGGTCGACCAGCGCGGCCGGCCCGCCCAGCACGGCCCGCAGACACTCGGCCAACCGGCCCGCCCAGTGCGCCGGTGTCGCCTCAACCGGCCGGCCCGCGGTCGGCCCATCGAACAGCCCAGCCGCGTCGGCCCGGTCGAACTCGGCCAGCACCCGGCGGATACCGCCCAACCTGCCCACGATGGCCAACACCTCGGCCAGATCACCCCGCCGCGGTGTCACCGGGCCGGGGTCGCAGTCAGCCAACCGGGCCAGAATGTGCGCCAGCCGGCCAGCCTGATACGCCGCCGACCGATCCGGCCCGGCCAGTTCGCTCAACCCGACCGCCGCGGCCTGGTCGAAGCCGGCCAACACCGACCGAGCCACCGGCGCAAGGAACTCCACACGGTCAGCAGCCAACCACCGACGGGCAACCTGCCCAACGCCCGGAATGGCCACCGGTACGGAGTCGGGTACGTTCACGTTCACGATTCGTGCTCCTGGATCGGAGGGGTACGGGTCGAGGCCCTGCCCGGTGGTCGATCACCGGGTGGGGCCGTTCTGCTGTCCGGGACCGTGTGCGCCGAGTCGACCAACGGTCCGGCGGGCCGCGGTTATGGCACACATCCGGCACACATCGGAATGAGTCGCAGCGAGACACAGCAAGCCGTAACGCTCCGTGATAACGCCAGGTCAGACGGCATGTCGCGACATCACCGCAGGTCAGCGCACCGCGTCGCTCTGTACTACGACGTGTGAGCCCGGTAGGCCGCTGACCTGGGGCCGAGCATCTCAGCGGCCTTCTGGCGCACATCGGACGCACATCCATCACGGGGCCGCGGCTGGCTGGTCAGGCGTGGTTGGCGTGGTAGTGGGCGGCGACGGTCTGATCGGACAGCTGGGTCGATAGATCGCCACCTCATCCACCGACCCGGCGTAGTAGTCCGAGGTGGGGCGGGATGGCCAACCGGCTAGATTTCCCCCGCCCAACCGCCAGTAGCCGGTGTAACTGGAGCTGGCGTGGTCACGAACGAGTTCGCCGCCACCGGGGAACCGTCCAGGTACAGCCGCATCCCGGCCAGACCGACGCTGGCGGTGACCATGTGCCAGGCTCCATCCCATCGACAGCCCGGTGGGGAGTAGGTGAACCGGTAGGACTTGCCGGTGGGGGCGCTGGTCGGGGTGAGCGTGCCCACACTGGTGGCGAAGTCCCGGTGGGCGGCGAACGTCGCGAGTGTTCCGGTGAAGATCGGGTTACCCGTGGCGTCGGGGGTGAAGCCGGAGCAGCTCCCGAACGAACCGCCGCTGCCCTGCTCGATGGTCAGGTCGACGTTCTGGGCCAGCTCGCCGGCGGCGTCGGCCGAGTACAGCTTCACCGAGGCCGGCACTCGCCGTGGTAGGTCACCGTGATGCAGTGCGGCGAGCCGGTGTTGCTGCCCGGGACCAACCCGGAGACGTCGAACATGGCCGCGCCGGTGTCGTCGTCGGCCGGCGTGACGCTTCCCGCGGTCCAGGAGTTGCCGCTGTTGGTGGTGACGCCCAGGGACGCCGCGTACGAGGCGTGCCAGACCATGGCACCGCTGCCGACGACGCCGCCGACCATGCGGCTACCAGGAGCAGCACCCGCAGTCGGTCTGCTCGCCCGCCTGTTGGGAATCCGAACATGTGCCTACTCCCGGTCGGTCACGGGCCACGGCCCATCTGGTCGACGACCTAGTGATCTGCTGCGCCTCCCGCCGGGTTGATCGATCATTCGGGTAATCGTCCGGGGCTTGCCGGGGCTTGCCGAACCGTGGCGCTGACACGGGGTTCGCCCGGTCGCGTGTCGAGCGAATTCAGCCTGCCGCGGCCACGTTGACCGCCAGGTCGGCGAGCAGGTCGGTCGTACGCCGTGTACATCCGGTGAACAGCCTCAGCCGCCGGGATCAACCGAGGGGGCCCGACCACAGCCGGGCGACCCGCTCAGCGGTGTCCTTTGCGGACAGCCCGGTGGTCTCCACCGACACGTCGGCGGCCGAGAACGTCGCCTCCCGCCGGTGCAGCATGCGAAACTCCGGCCAGGTCAGATGGATCCGCCGGCTGCGCTGCCGGCGCAGCGCCTCCCGGTAGCCCACCCGCAACCGCACAACCAACGGATCGGGCAGCAGGTCCCGGTAAAGGGCGGCGGTCACCTCGTCGAGCACGTCGGTGACCACCACGTCGAAGCGGGCTCCGGTGAGTGCACACGCGAGCGCGCAGGCAT
Source organism: Mycobacteriales bacterium (assembly GCA_036278435.1). GTDB lineage: Bacteria > Actinomycetota > Actinomycetes > Mycobacteriales > DASULA01 > DASULA01. The sequence goes on from DASULA010000217.1 coordinate 2,737, forward strand.
TCTGCACACCCAACCGCTGCTGGCGGCGTCCCTCCGGACCCTGCCACGGAGCCACGTGACCGCCGACCACCAGATGCCGCACGTCGTCGGTGTCCACCAGCGCGCAGCGCGGCCGATGCTCCGCCACCAACCGGCCGACGGTGCTCTTGCCCACCGCCGGAGGGCCGGTCAGTACCAGAACCCGCATGGGACCCCATCCTGACACTGCCATCCCACCACTCAGCGGCCAGATGAACTCTCCGGAAGCGTGGGTGAACCCCGGCCCCAACGCCGCCTCCCGCAGCCGACCGGTGTCGGTGTGCGCATTGTGGGCGGCGGTGGTGGGTAGTCATCAACCGCGTGGCGTTGTTTATTCGGATGCTACGGATGGGGTTTTCGGTGTGGTGGGTCATGACAGGATTTCGACGTACCCGTCGGTTCCGTGTACGCGGATCCGCTGTCGGTCCTGGATCAGCCGGGTAGCCCGCTCCACGCCCACGACGGCGGGCAGGCCGTACTCTCGGGCGATCACCGCGCCATGGGTCATCAGGCCACCCACCTCGGTCACCAGGCCGGCGATTCCGACGAACAGTGGCGACCAGCTTGGGTCGGTGAAGGTCGTGACCAGGATGTCGTCCGCTTCGAGATCGGCCTGGGCCATGTCCAGGATGACGCGGGCCGTTCCTTCGATGGTCCCGGCGGAAACCGGGAGGCCGATCAGGGCGCCGGCCGGCGCGTCGTCGCGCTGGTATGCCCCGGTGAGGGCCTCGCCGTCCGATGTGAGCACCCGGGGCGGGGTGAGCGCGTGGTACGACCGGAACGCGTCCTTGCGCTGGTCGATGAGCTGGGCATCCACCTGGTTCGAGCGTACGACGTCGTGGAGTTCGGAGAACGTGAGGTAGAAGATGTCCTCCTTCTCGGGAAGCACGTTGGCCCGCACGAGGCGCTCGGCCTCGGCCAGCAGGGCCCGCTTGTAGACGAAATAGCGGCTGACGATGCCGTACTTCGGGTACTCCCGGTACCCGATGAAGGTTCGGACCCGGTCGATCATCCGTTTGGCCTCGTCGGCTTTCTGGTCCCCGTTCGGCAGTGCCCGCAGGCGTGACAGCACGTCCTGTTCCTTCTCGTGCGCCTTCTGCCGGCCCTGCTCGAAGCGCCGCTCGGCGGCGCCCGCCTCGAAGTTCCTGACGTTGTCGAGAATCACGGGCACGAGCGTGGTGGGGCGCTCCCGCCAACGTGGCCTGGTGATATCGATCTCGCCGACGCAGCGCATGCCGTACCGGTCGAGGTAGGCCGATATGGCGTCGCGTGCTTGGGTCCCGCCCGCGAGCTTGGGCAGCTCGTCCAGGAAGCCCTCGTCCTCGACGCCTTGCAGGAACGCCACCACGTCCGGATGCGGGCGGATCACGTCCGCGACGTCGAGCAGCGCCAGTCCCATCTGCGAGGTGACGTTGTCGGGGGCGGACAGCGTGAGTGTGTCAGCCGCGTTCTTCTCGCCCAGCCACTCCCGCAGCGTGTCGTTGAGCCACCAGGTGGCCTGCATCCCCGCCATGATCGCCTGCATGCTCAGCGGATCACCGAGGGCTCGCCTGTGCTCTTCGAATGCCTCCAGAAGGAAGCCGAACAGCGCCGGTCCGGTCTTCGTCCGGATGTCGCGCTCCAGGGCGGCGATGGACGCCTGGCTGCGCTCGATCAGCTCGGTGACGACGGCCGGATCGGTTTCGACCGGGGCGGACGCACCGCTGGCCGGCGACCCGCCGGGACCTGAGTCCGGGAACGACCGGACGAAATCGTCGCGGTCCAGGACGGTCTCCAGAGCATCCCTGGTCAGCGGATCGCCTCTGCCTATGAGGTCCAGGAGGCCGGCGCGGCTCGCGGGCGAGGCCAGGCGTCGGGTGGCGTCGACGAACAGCCTCCCGCCGGCCTCGTGCATCGGCACCATGGCCGTCAGCTGCCACACCGAGAGCCCCAGGGGCTTCATGGGGTCGGTCATCATCTGCTGATGGCCAACGGAGACGTAGACGTGATTCTCCTGGTCGCCGGCCTCGGGGACGGGAAACAGCGTCGTGATCGGCCGGCTCTGAACGATCTGGAAGCCATCGTCGACCAGGCACCATTCGATGTCCTGCGGGCGGCCGAAGTGCGCTTCGATCCGCCGCCCGAGCCGCGCGAGCCGCACGACCTGCGCATCGGTCAGCGCCGGCTGCTCCTGCCGCTGCGCGTCGATCGCCACTTCCCGCGTGCCGCCAGCCGGCAGGGCGTGCACGGCACGCTGCTTGGCTGCGATCACCTTGGCGGCGACTTCGCCTTTTCGCACCGTGAAGACGTCCGGGTTCACCAGGCCGGAGACCAGGGCCTCGCCGAGGCCGAAGCTGGCGTCCACGGTGGCGACCTTCCGGTTGCCCGTGACCGGGTCGGCCGTGAACAGGATGCCGGCCGCATGCGGGAAGACCATCTGCTGCACGAGAACGGCCATGTGGACCCTACGGTCGTCGATGCCGTTCCGCCGGCGGTAGATCACCGCCCGTTCGGTGAACAGCGAGGCCCAGCACCGGCTGACGTGCTGGAGGATCGCCGCCGGCCCCACGACGTTCAGGTAGGTGTCCTGCTGGCCGGCGAAGGAGGCCGTCGGCAGGTCCTCTGCCGTCGCGCTGGATCGGACGGCGTAGGCGGCCCGCTCGCCGAGCCCGGCGAGCGCGCGGATGATCGCCGCGGCGAGATCGCCCGGGATCGCGATCCCTTCGATGGTCCGACGAATCTGCGCGCTGAGCGTGCCGATCGCCTCCCGGTCGTCCAGGTTCACCCGCGACAACTGATCGAGCCGATCGTCGATTGACGGCGCTTCGGCCATGATCCGCCGGAAGGCATCCGTCGTCACGCAGAAGCCACCCGGCACGCGGATGCCTTCGATCCGCGACAGCGCACCCAGGTGCGCACTTTTGCCGCCAACGACCGCGACCTGCGTCTGGTCAACCTCGTGAAGACCCAGCACGTACTGCCCAATCACTGCGACACCTCCGAGGCAGCCACGCTCCGTCGCCATGTGGTGGCCGATCGAATCACCGGTGTCGCCAACTGTGTCGAACCCCTCGTCGAGCACGTCCCCACCCTGGTCGCCTTCCCTCTGACGAGTCCACCGGCCGCTCCACCCAGTCGAGCAGCGCGCACCCCCGGCTACTTGTGGCATCGGCCGACTATTCTGCGCCGTGACCCAGGTCTTGCGGCAAGCCCCCCACCGCGCTATACATTGAAAGTGGCAGGGAAGAGAACTCTCCTTGCCTTTGTCTTTTCCCGTCCAACCGAAGCGTCCATGCCCGTCAGTCGTAGAAGACCCGGTCGACCACGGCGCGGGCACGGCGGGTGGCGCGCAGGTAGGCGTCCAGGAACTCGCCGGTGTCCCGGCCGGGCGGGTAGCCGAACGCCCGGGCCACCCCGTCGAGAACCCGGCCGCGTCGGGGCAACTGGGCCGTTCACCTACTCCATCGCCAACGGTGCACGCCTGTACCAGATATTCGTGACGCGAGCACCGTCAAGCTCTCTATCTGGAGGCACCGGCCGCCAGCAATGCGCTATTAACCGTCAGGATCGGCTGCTTCCAGGAGATGCCACGCCGATGTCGGGGATGCGGGGCGACTTGGACAGACTACGAGGAGAAGGAGACTGACGTCAGCATTGCCATCTCCCTGCTGGAGGATGCTGTCCAGGATCGTTTCGACACCGCACTGCTGCTCTCCGCCGACAGCGATCTCTGCCCGGCCGTCCGGTCGCTGGAAGCGTCTGTTCCCGAATAAAAGGATCATTGCCGTATTCCCGCCGCAGCGGCACTCCCGTTACCTTCAGCAGCTCGCTGACGGCTTCGCCTACATCGCATCCCACAAGATCCGTCCGTAGCAACTTCCGCCTGAGGTCGTCACGGCTGACGGGATCGCGATCAAACGGCCGCCGTACTGGGCCTGAGGCGACCGGACACGGATCGTGTGACTTTCAGTCGTAGAAGACTCGGTCGACCACGGCGCGGGCACGGCGGGTGGCGCGCAGGTAGGCGTCCAGGAACTCGCCGGTGTCCCGGCCGGGCGGGTAGCCGAACGCCCGGGCCACCCCGTCGAGAACCCGGCCGCGCCGGGGCAACTGGTCGGAGGCACGACCGGACACCAGCATCACCGCGTTGCGGGCTTGCGCCGCGGTCCGCCAGGACGCCTCCAACGCGGCCGCGTCGTCGGCGGCCAGCAGCCCGGCCCGGCTGGCCGCACGCAGCGCGTCGAGAGTACGGGTGGTGCGCAGCTCGGGATGGTCGCCAGCGTGCCGGAGTTGGAGAAGCTGGATGGTCCACTCGATGTCGGCCAGCCCGCCCCAGCCCAGCTTGGTGTGGGTGGCCCGGTCGGCACCGCGGGGCAGCCGCTCGGCATCCACCCGGGCCTTGATCCGCCGGATCTCGGTCACCTCGGCCGGGTCCAGCCCGCCGGCTCGGTGACGCACCGGGTCGACGAGTTCGATGAACCGGGCGCCCAGGTCGGCATCGCCAGCCACCGGGGTGGCCCGCAGCAGCGCCTGGGCCTCCCAGGCCGACGACCAGCGCCGGTAGTACGCCGCGTAGGAGTCCAAGCTGCGGACCAGCGGACCGCTTCGACCCTCCGGACGCAGATCCGCGTCCACGCTCACCGCCGGGTCCGGACCCGGTTCGGCCAGCAGCGCCCGCATCCGCTCGGCCACCGCCAGGGCGGCCCGGTCGGCCTCGATCGCCTCGGCACCGGGCAGCGGCTCGTGTACGAACAGCACGTCGGCGTCCGACCCGTATCCCAGCTCCGCGCCGCCGAGCCGGCCCATCGCGATCACCGCCAGCCGGGTGGGCAGTTCGCCAGCGTCGCGCAGCGCCACGTCCAGCGTCACGTCCAGGGCCGCGTCCAGCGCCGCCCGCAGGGTGGCGACCATCACCGAGGTCAGCGCCTCGCCGACCTCGACCACATCCAGTGTGCCCAGCAGGTCCGCGCAGGCCACCCGCAGCAACTCGTGCCGACGCAACGCCCGCGCCGCCGCCACCGCATCCGGGGCGGCGTCGGCGTGCCGGGACACCGCCGCGGCCAGCGCCTGGCGCAGTTGCTCCGGCGGCCTGGGCACCAGATCGCGGTCGGAGGCCAGCATCGCCAGCGCCTCGGGCGCCCGGGACAGCAGGTCGGCGACGTACCGGCTGGACCCGAGCAGCACGGCCAGCCGGTCGGCGACCTGGCCGGTGTCCCGCAGCAGCCGCAGGTACCACGGGGTGCGCTGCAACGCCTCGGACACCTGCCGGTAGGCCAACAGCCCGGCGTCCGGGTCGGGCGCGTCGGCGAACGAGCCGAGCATGACCGGCAGCAGCGCCCGCTGGATCGCGGCCCGGCGGGACACCCCGGCGGTCAGCGCGGACAGGTGCCGCAGCGCGCCGTCCGGATCGGCGAACCCCAGCGCGGACAGCCGGCTGCGGGCCGCCTGCGGGCTCAGCCGCAGATCGGCGGTCGGCACCCGGGCCACCGCGTCGAGCAGCGGCCGGTAGAACAGCTTCTCGTGCAGCCGGCGCACCTCGCGGGCGTGCCGGGCCCGCTCGGCCTGGAAGAGCGTGACTGCGTCGGCGCGGGCGCCCGGCCGGTACCCCATCGCCCGCGCGAGCCAGCGCAACGCGGCCGGGTCGTCGGGGATCAGGTGGGTGCGGCGCAGCCGCTGGAGTTGGAGCCGGTGCTCCACGGCGCGCAGGAAGCCGTAGGAGGCGGCCAGCGTCACCGCGTCGCGCCGCCCGACGTACCCGCCGCCGGCGAGCGCGTCGAGGGCCACCAGGGTGGTGCCGCTGCGCAGCGACTCGTCGGCCCGCCCGTGCACCAGTTGCAGCAGTTGCACGGCGAACTCCACGTCGCGCAGGCCGCCGGGGCCGAGCTTCACCTCGCGTTCGGCCAGGCCGGTCGGCAGGGTGTCCTCCACCCGGCGGCGCATCGCCTGCACGTCGGCGACGAAGTGCTCGCGCTCGCTGGCCGTCCACACCAGCGGCGCCAACCGCTCCAGGTAGGCCCGGCCCAGCGCGATGTCCCCGGCCGCCGGGCGGGCCTTGAGCAGCGCCTGGAACTCCCAGGTGCGCGCCCACCGCCGGTAGTACGCCTCGTGGCTGGCCAGGGTACGCACCAGCGGCCCGACCCGCCCCTCCGGGCGCAGGGCCGCGTCCACCGGCCAGGCCACCTGCCCGGCGATTCGGATCAGCTCGGTGGCCAGCCAGGTGGCGGTGCGCAGCGAACCGGCCTCGCTGGCCGCGCCGCCGCCGTCGGCGTCTGGTTCGGCCACGAACACCACGTCCACGTCGGAGACGTAGTTCAGTTCCACCCCGCCGCACTTGCCCATACCGATCACGGCGAGCCGGCACGCCGGGCTGCCGGGGCGCAGCCCGGCCAGCGCCACCGCGTGCGCCGCGGCCAGGGTGGCGTCGGCCAACCGGGACAGTGCGGCGGTGGTACCGACCAGGTCCACCTCGCCGGCAAGGTCACGGGCGGCCACGGCCAGCAGGCAGCGCTGGTAACCCACCCGCAGCCGCTCGACGGTGTCCGGCGAGCCGTCCCGGGCCGGGGTGCCACCGCTTCCCCGGGGCGGGTCGGCCGGATCGGCGCCCACCGCGGCGAGCAACGCGGCCGGGTCGACCGGCGTGGGGGCGTCCTCGTCGAGCAGCCGCCAGTCGCCCGGATGGGCGACGAGATGGTCGGTGAGCGCGCTGCTGGCACCGAGCACGCCGACCAGGCGGGCCCGCAGCACCGCACTGTCTCGCAACCGGTGCCCCAGCCCGCCCGCGGCCGGCTCGGCGCGCTCCACCCGGTCGGCCAGCCGGGACAGCCCGGCCGCGGCCCGGTCGGGGTCGGCGGCGTCGGCCAGCGCGTCTACCACCGGGGCGGCGCCTGAATCGGTTGGCCGCTGTCCGGCCGGGTCCCACAGGCCGAGCCCGGTGAGCAGCGCGGTGGCCCGGTCGGGGTCGGCGAACCGACGGGTGGCTCGCGCGGAATCCCTCGACCCGGGCGCGATCACGCCGCGCCGACCCCACCGGGCGGCCGGTCCGCGGTGGCAGTCCGCTCCTGCTGGTAGGAGCGGATCGAGTCGACGAAACGCCGGGTGAACGGGCGCCAGACGTCCTCGACGTCGGCGTGCGCCTCGTCCAGTCTGGCCAGCAACCGTTCCCGCTGGACGCCGAACCGGTCCAGTTCGTCGACGTCCTTGGCGGCCCAACGCCGGACCAGGTCGGGGGTGGTCTCGATGTGGAAGACCAGCCCGTAGGCGGCCGGGCCGATTCGGAACGCCTGGTTGGAGTACTTCGGAGAACTGGCCAGCAGCACCGCACCGGGTGGGAGTTCGGTGATGCCCTCGCGGTGCCACTGCACCACGTCCGGGGTGAACGGGACCGGTCCGAACAGCGGGTCACGGGCGGCCAGGTCACGTTTGGCGACCAGGGCCGGACCGATCTCCGGACCGGCGTCCCCGGGTGCCACCCGGCCGCCGAGGGCGTCGGCGAGCAACTGGGCGCCCAGGCAGATGGCCAGGGTGGGCAGTCCGGCCGACACGGCCTGACGGAACAGTGCCCTCAGCGGCGGGAACCAGGCCACGGTCGGTCCACTGTTGACCGACATCCCACCGGCCAGCACAACAAGCGCGTCATATCCCTCCAAAGTGCCTGGAAGCATGCTGCCGTCGTACGGGGTCACCGTACGCAGCGACAGGCCGGCGTCGACCAGCCAGTCGCCAAGTCGGGCAGCCGGCTCGTCCGGGTCGTTCTGGACCACCAGAGCTGTGGGCACGGGCACGGATGGCAGGTTAGCGCGTATCCCCCGGCGGATCGCGTTCGCACCGGACGGCGTCGCCACCGCACCGGCGGGCCGGGCTCAGCGCAGGTGGAAGTCGGTGGCGTCGATGACCGGGCGGTACCCGATCCGCTGGTAGATCGAGTTGCTGGTCGGGTTGGCCAGGTCGGTGTAGAGCATCACCGTGCGCCAGGGCGTGCGCGGAGCAGGCCGCGGTCACCGCGGCACCGTAGCCGTGCCGCCGGTGCTCCGGCGGGGTGTAGACGGGAGCGATCCTGGCCGCCCCCGCGACCGACCCCACGTAACCGGCCATCGACACCGGCCGGTCGCCGTCCCACCACAGGATCAGGGCGTCGGTGGCCATCGCGTCCGGATCCACCTCCCACAGCGCCTCCTCCAGCCCGGCCACAGCCCTGAGTGACACGTTGCCGTCCACGGGCGGGTGCGCAGCGCCACCCCGACCACCTCGCCGCCCTCGGTCGCGCACGCGCACACCGGCGGGGTCTCGTCCACCACCTGGCCGCTCGCCCGCATGGCCAGCAGGGTCAGGATGACGCTGTGTCCCACCGGCCGGACGGACAGAAGGGGCGTGACCCGCTCGGC
>DASULA010000218.1:0-2891 GCA_036278435.1 Mycobacteriales bacterium
CCAGCTGCGTACCCGGCTGCGCCGGCTGTCGGCGGCCGAGGTGGAACGCTTGGTCATCCACGAGCGCGCCACCGCGAACCGCGCGCCGTACCTGACGCTGCTGGAGAACCGGCTCGTCGCACTGCGCGGCGACTGACGCCGATGGCCAACCCGACTGCCCCGGAGTCGCCATGGCCGGTACGCGTGGTGGCGATGAAGATCTCCGAGTGGGTGTCTCGGCTCGGTGAGGTGTGGGTGGAGGGGCAACTCGCCCAGATCTCCCGCCGCCCGGGTACCCGCACCGTGTTTTTGGTGCTGCGCGATCCGGCCGCCGACATCTCGGTGTCGGTCACCTGCGCGGTCGGGATACTCGACGGCGTCAGCCTGACCGAGGGCGCCCGGGTGGTGGTGCGCGCCCGGCCGGACTACTACGTGGCCAGGGGCACCCTGTCACTGCGCGCCAGCGAGATCCGGCCGGTGGGGATCGGCGAACTGCTGGCCCGGTTGGAACGGCTGCGGCGGCTGCTGCACGCCGAGGGCCTGTTCGACCCGGCCCGCCGCCGGCCGGTGCCGTTCCTGCCCCGGTGCGTGGGCCTGGTCACCGGCCGGGCCAGCGCGGCCGAGCGGGACGTGCTGGAGAACGCCCGGCGGCGGTGGCCGGCGGTGCGCTTCCGGGTGGAGAACGTGGCCGTGCAGGGGGTGACCGCGGTGAGTCAGGTGATCGACGCGGTGGGCCGGCTGGACCGCGACCCGGACGTGGACGTGATCGTGATCGCCCGCGGCGGCGGTTCGGTGGAGGACCTGCTGCCGTTCAGCGACGAGGCGCTGTGTCGGGCCGTGTCGGCCTGCCGAACCCCGGTGGTCAGCGCGATCGGCCACGAACCGGATGCCCCGTTGCTGGATCTGGTGGCCGACCTGCGGTGTTCCACCCCGACCGACGCGGGCCGGCGGGTGGTGCCCGACGTGGCCGAGGAGCAGGCCCGGCTGGACACGCTGCGGTCGCGGACCCGCACGGCGGTGACCGGACGGCTGGCCGGTGAGGCGCGCTGGCTGGCGGCGGTACGCACCCGCCCCGTGCTGGCCGAACCGGCCCGGATGCTGGACGGACGGGCCGCCGACGTCACCGCGTTGCGGGACCGGTCCCGCCGGAGCGTGACGCACCGGCTGGACGCGGCCGTGGCCGACCTGGCGCACACCCGGGCCCGGGTGGCCGCGCTCGGCCCGGTCGCCACCCTGCGCCGTGGCTACGCCGTGGTGCAGCGGCCCGACGGCGCGGTGGTGCGCGACCCGGCGGAGGTCTCCATCGGTGATCCGCTGCGGATCCGGGTGGCCGGGGGCGTGCTCGGCGCACGCGTGGACGGGGCCCCCGGGGACGGCCCGCCGGACCGGGCCGGAACGTAGGGTGGCCCGGTGGAGTCGCTGGGATACGAACAGGCCCGTGACGAACTGGCCGACGTGGTGCGCCGGCTGGAGGCCGGCGGTCTGACCCTGGAGGAGTCGCTGGGCCTGTGGGAACGCGGGGAACACCTGGCCGAGGTGTGCCAGTCCTGGCTGGACGGTGCCCGGGAGCGGTTGGCCGCCGCCGTACGGGAGCGGGAGACCGCCCCGGCCTCGGATCCGGCGCCACCGGGTTGAGCGGGCCAGGGGTGCGGCCGACCCGATCAGCGACCATCATGGGGCGGGACAGCACACCCCGTTGGCGCGACGCCGGGAGGACCTGGACACATGCCAGAACGCCCGATCGACCCCGGTTCCGGGACCGGCCACGGCGGTGGCGCGGTGAGCAGTGAGGTTCCTCCGGAACTGGCCGTGCGGCGGGAGGCGCCCGACCGCAACCTGGCCCTGGAATTGATCCGGGTCACCGAGGCCGCGGCCATGGCCGCCGGCCGGTGGGTCGGCCGCGGCGACAAGAACGGCGGCGACCAGGCCGCGGTCAACGCGATGCGCCAGCTCATCGGCACCGTGTCCATGCACGGCGTGGTGGTCATCGGCGAGGGTGAGAAGGACTCCGCACCGATGCTGTTCAACGGCGAACCGGTCGGCGACGGCAACGGCCCGGAATGCGACGTGGCGGTCGACCCGATCGACGGCACCACCCTGATGGCCAAGGGCATGCCCAACGCGCTGGCGGTGTTGGCGGTGGCCGAGCGCGGCGCCATGTACGACCCGTCGGCGGTGTTCTACATGGACAAACTGGCCACCGGCCCGGAGGCGGCCGGGGTAGTGGACATCACCGCGCCGGTCGGCGAGAACATCCGCCGGGTGGCCAAGGCCAAGGGGTCCGAACCGGCCGACGTCACGGTGTGCATCCTGGACCGGCCCAGGCACGACCAACTCGCCCGGGACGTGCGGGACGCCGGCGCGCGGATCAAGTTCATCAGCGACGGCGATGTGGCCGGCGCGATAATGGCCGCCCGCGAGGGCACCGGCGTGGACCTGCTGATGGGCATCGGCGGCACCCCGGAGGGCATCATCGCCGCCTGCGCGCTGACCTGCATGGGTGGGGTGATGCAGGCCCGGCTGTGGCCCCGCGACGACGCCGAGCGGCGGAAGGCACTAGACGCCGGCCACGACCTGGACCGGGTGCTGACCACCCGTGACCTGGTCGGCGGCGACAACGTGTTCTTCGGCGCGACCGGGATCACCGACGGCGAACTGCTGCGCGGTATCCGCTACACCGGCGGTGGCGCGCAGACCCAGTCGATCGTGATGCGGTCCAAGAGCGGCACGATCCGGATCGTGGACAGCTACCACACGTTGACCAAGCTGCGCGCCTACAGCGCGATCGACTTCGACCGCGCCAACTGAGCCGCACCGGGCGGGCGGCGCGGACCGGGCGGTACGAGCCGGGGTGCGCGACCGCAACGTCCGACACGGCCAAGACGGCCAAGACGGCCAAGACAACCGAAAGG
>DASULA010000219.1:0-7162 GCA_036278435.1 Mycobacteriales bacterium
GGCGGCCGGCGCCGACCTGGTCGCCGGAGTACACGTCGAAGAGCCGGAGTTCTTCGAGCAGGTCGCCCGCTCCGGCCCGCAGCGCGGACTCCACCTCGGCTGCCGGCACGTCCACGTCCACCACCAGGGCCACGTCCAGCAGCGCGGGCGGGAACGTGGACAGCCGGCCCAGTTGGGTCGGCTCTCCGATGCCCAGGGCGCCCAGGTCCAGTTCCATCGCGGCGGTGCGCGCCGGCAGGTCCAGCGCGGCGACCGCCCGCGGGTGCAACTCGCCGGCCATCCCGATCACCCGTCCGTGCGCGAGCAACTCGGCGCACCGGCCGGGATGCCACGGCGCGAAGGACGCCGAGCGCACCTCCAGATCCGCCCGAGCGGCCCGGGCAACGATCCGGGCCGCCTGCACCGCGTCCGCCCAGCCCGCCGGCCGGCCCTCGCCCCACCAGCCGGGCCGGTCCCGGTCGCCGGCCAGCACCACGCCGACGTGCCGCGGCTGGTTGGGCAGGGTGGCGTCCAGGGCACGCACCTGTTCCTCGGTCGGCCGGTGGTCCACACCCACCGTGGGAGCCGCGCCGGCCCGGCCGCGCGGCAGGTAGACCAGGCCGGTCTCGAACAGCGCCACGTCCCGGTTCCCACGGCCGATGTTTCGGGCCAGCGCCCGGACCAGCCCGGGCAGCAGCGAGGTCCGCAGGTCCGGTTCCTGCTCGGAGATCGGGTTGACCAGCCGCAGCGCCCTGCGGCGCGGGTCGTCGACGTCCAACCCGAACGCGTCGTACACCCCGGGCGAGACGAACGGGTAGGTCAGCACCTCGACGTAACCGGCCGAGGCCAGCGCGCGGCCGACGTCACGGCGGACCCGCTGCTGCGGGGTCAGCCCGTTGCCCTGCGGCGCCCTGGGCAGCACCGAGGGCACCGTGTCATAGCCCTCCAGCCGCACGACCTCCTCGACCAGGTCGGCCGGATCGGTCAGGTCCGGGCGCCAGGACGGCGGTTGCACGGTAAGCACGGTGTCACCAGCCACCGAACAGCCGATCTGCATGAGCCGGCGTACCACCGTCCCCTGCGGTATCGGCCGGCCGGCGACCCGGCCGGGCAGGTCGTCGGGCAGCCGGATGACCCGCGGCTCGAACCTGCCGCCGACCACGGTGATCTCACCGTCAACCGAGGCACCGCCGTACTCGGCCAGCAGGCCGGCGGCCCGGTGCAGCGCGGCGAGCGCCACCTGCGGGTCCACGCCGCGCTCGAACCGGCGGGCCGCCTCGCTGGGCAGCCGGTGCCGGCGCACCATCCGGCCGATCGTGGTCGGATCCCAGTGCGCGGCCTCCAGCACGATGTCGGCGGTGTCCGGGGCGATCTCCGAACTCGCCCCGCCCATCACCCCGGCCAGCGCCAGCGGCCCGGATTCGTCGGTGACCAGCAGGTCGTCGGCGTGAAGGGTCCGACGGGTGCCGTCGAGGGTGACCAGTTCCTCACCGGCGCGGGGCCGCCGCACCACCAGCGCACCGCGCAGGGCGGCCAGGTCGAAGGCGTGCATGGGCTGGCCGGTTTCCAGCATCACGTAGTTCGTCACGTCCACGGCCAGCGAGATCGGCCGCATCCCGCACATCAGCAGCCGCCGTCGCATCCACAGCGGGCTCTGCGCGGTCGGGTCCAGCCCGCGCACGGTCCGGGCGCTGAACCGGTCGCATCCGGTCGGGTCCTCGACCCGCACCGGCCAGCCCCGGCCGTCCGGCCCGGCGGCCTTGACCGCGGCGGCGTCCCGGAACGCCACGTCCAGCGCGTGCGACGCCTCCCGGGCCATGCCCCGCATCGACATGCAGTAGCCCCGGTCGGGCAGCAGGTCGATGTCGAGCACGTCGTCGCGCAGTTCCAGCAACTCGGCCGCGTCCGCCCCGACCTTGGTGTCCGGCGGGAGCACCAGGATGCCGGTGTGGTCCTCGCCCAGCCCCAACTCCCGGGCGGAGCAGATCATCCCGTCGCTGAGATGGTCATAGGTCCGGCGGGCGGAGATGGCGAAGCCGCCCGGCAGCACCGCGCCGGGCAGCGCGAGCACGACCCGGTCCCCGACGGCGAAGTTCGCCGCGCCGCAGATGACGCCGCGCGGACCCTCGGCGGTGTTGGACGGGCCGACGTCCACGTGACACCAGCGGATCGGCTTCTTGTACCCGGACAGGTCCTCAACGTCGACCACCTCGCCCACCACCAGTGGACCCTGGACGCCGGCCCCGACCTGCTCGACGGTCTCCACCTCCAGGCCGAGCCGGATCAGCGCACCGGCGACCTCCCGCGCGGGAAGGGTCTCGGGCACCTCGACGTACTCCCGCAACCACGACAGCGGGACGCGCATCAGGCCTCCATTCCGAACGGCAGGGTGAACCGCACGTCGCCCTCGACCATGTCCCGCATGTCGGAGATACCGTGCCGGAACTGGAGGGTGCGTTCGATGCCCATCCCGAAGGCGAACCCGCTGTAGCGGTCCGGGTCGATCCCGCAGGCGACCAGGACCCGGGGGTTGACCATGCCGCAGCCACCCCACTCGATCCAGCCCTCGGATCGGCAGGTCCGGCACGGGCGGTCCGGGTTGCCCACCGACTCGCCACGGCAGACGAAGCACTGGATGTCGTACTCCGCGCCCGGCTCGACGAACGGGAAGTAGGACGGGCGCCACCGGGTCCGCAGGCCCTCGCCGGCCACCAGGGTGGCCAGGGTGTCCAGCGTTCCGCGCAGATGCGCCATCGTGATGCCCTCGTCCACGACCAGCCCCTCCAACTGGTGGAAGACCGGGGTGTGGGTGGCATCCAGTTCGTCGGTGCGAAACACCCGGCCCGGGCACACCAGGTAGATCGGCGGGCGGCGTTCCAGCATGGCGCGGGCCTGCACCGGTGAGGTGTGGGTGCGCAACACCACGCCACTGCCCGGCGGCGCCACGAAGAAGGTGTCCATCATCGAGCGGGCAGGGTGGTCCGGGTGCATGTTCAGCGCGTCGAAGTTAAACCACTCGGCCTCGACCTCGGGACCCTCGGCAACCTCGTAGCCCATTCCCACGAACGCGTCGGCCAGCCATTCCTGCAGGGTGGTCAGCGGATGGCGGGCGCCGACCGGGTGCCGGTCCCAGGGGAGCGTGACGTCGACGGCCTCCTCGCGCAACACCCGCTCGTCCCGCTCGGCGGTCAGCTCGGCCAGCCGGGCGTCGTAACCAGACTGGACGGCCGCCCGGACCTCGTTGACCCGCCGGCCGGCCTCGGCCCGCGCCTTCGGCGGCAGCGCCCCGATCTCGCGGCGGGCCAGGGCGACCGGGGAGCGGTCACCCAGGTGCGCGGTCCGGGCGGCGGCGAGCGCATCGAGATCACCGGCCTGGGCAAACGCCTTCCCGGCCTCGCCCGCGGCCAGGTCCAGCGCCTCCGGCGCCAGTACGGCGACCCGCTTGGGGTCGTAGGACTCGTTCGCTCCGGACATGGCTGTTCGCTCTGGTTCCTTCTGTCGGTTGATCCGGAAACCCCCCGCGGCCGGGGGAACACGGTCGGGCACCACCCGGAGGTGGCGTCGACGGCGTGAGCAGTCTAGTGGGCGGTGTGGTCGGACCGACCGCGGTTATGCCCGCGGCCGGGGCGCGGGCGGGGGCGCCGGTGGCGCCGGCGTCTCGTAGGGTGGCCGGCCGGCCGGCAGCAGTACCCGGAACGACGCGCCGCCGGTGGGTCCCTCGCCCACCTCGACCGCCCCGCCGTGCGCGGCCACCAGTCCCCGCACGATGTACAGGCCCAGGCCCGTGCCGCCGTTTCCGCCCCGCCAGAACCGGGAGAAGATCCTGGGTCGGATGTCCGGCGGGACGCCGCCGCCCTCGTCGGTGACCGTGATCTCCACCCCGGCCGCGCCGTCGCCGGACCGCGCCGGCCGGGCCCCCAGGGTGACCGTGCCGCCGCCGTGCAGCAGCGCGTTCTCCACCAGGTTGCCGGTGATCTGGGCGATCTTGTCCGGGTCCAGCCACAGCTCGGGGAGCGGCTCGGCGACCGACACCACGAACCGGTCCCGCCGCTGTCCGCTGGCGACCCGGCTGGCCACCACGCGCTCGATCAGGGCCGGCAGATCCACCACCTGGCGGCGCAGCACGATGCGGCCGGCGTCGATGCGGGACACGTCGAGCAGCTCCGACAGCAGCCGGGTCACCCGGTCGGCGTCAGCGTTCACCGCGGAGAGCATGACCCGCTTCTGCTCGTCGGTGAACCGGTCCCACTTGGCCAGCAGGGTCGCGGTGAACCCCTTCACCCCGGTCAGCGGCGACCGGATCTCGTGCGCCACGGTGGACACCAGGTCGGCGCGGTCGCGTTCGGCCCGCTCCCGGGCCGCGGTGCCGCGGAAGGCGACCACCAACCGGACCAGCCGGCCCTGGTCGCGCACGTACCGTGCGGTGACCAGCAGTTGGCGGCCCCGGCGCGGCCCGGCGGCCAGTTCGAGCAGCCGCTCGGGCTGGCCGGTGCGGCTGGGCAGTCCGCGATAGGGATCGGCGCACTGCCACCAGTCCATCCCGGACAGGTCGACAAGGGGGATCACGGCGCGGAAGTCGCGTCCGGCCACCTCGGCCCGGTCCACCCCCAGCAGCCGGGCGCCGGCGCGGTTGAGTACCTCGACCGACCCGTCCGGGCCGGCCACCAGCACCCCGTCAGGCAGTTCGTCGTAACGGAGCACCGTGACCGGGTCGGCGACCTCATCCGTTCGACGGAGCACCTGCCCACCGTACGGCGAATACCCGCCGACTGTGAGTGCCCTACCGGTCCGACATGTGGGCACGGGCCGAGGCGAACAGGCACACCGCCGCGGCGGCGGCCAGGTTCAGGCTCTCCGCCCGGCCGGGCATCGGCACCCGCACGGTGCGGTCGGCCAGGGCCGCGTCCGGGCCGGCCAGGCCGCGTGCCTCGTTGCCGAGCAGCCATGCGGTGGGCCCGGCCAGTTCGCCGGAGTCGGCCAGGTCGAACAGGTCGTCGCGGCCGGACCCGGTGGCCGCCAGCACCTGGAGGCCGGCCGAGCGGGCCGCCCCAACCGCCTCGGCCACCGACCCGCCACGGACCACGGCCAGGTGGAACAGGCTGCCCGCGCTGGCCCGCACGCACTTGCCGTTGTAGGGATCGACACTGTCGCCGGCGAACACCACCGCGCCGGCTCCGGCCGCGTCCGCGCTGCGCAGCACGGTTCCGGCGTTGCCCGGGTCACCGACGTCGGCGAGTACGGCGACCAGACGGGGCACCGCCGGACGACCGGGAGCGCCAGAGACTCCGGGGTCGGCCGGGGGCAGGACGCCGGCCAGCGGCAGGTGCAGCGACCGGCACACCGCGACCAGGCCCTGCGGGCTCACCGTCTCGGACAGACCGGCCATACCCCGCCCGGTCACCCGGGACGTCGGCACTCCCAGTGCCTCGGCCCGCCCGACCAGGTCGGCGTACCGGGCCAGCGCCTCGTCGGTGCCGAACAGCTCCCGCACTTGGCTGGCCGCGTCGGCCCGGCCGAGCGCCTCGGCCACCGCCTGCGGACCCTCGGCCAGGAAACGGCCGGTCTCGGACCGGACCGAACGCCGGGTCAGCCGCCGGGCGGCGACGACCCGGGGGGTCCGCTCGGTGTAGAGCGGACGCACCCCGGGTCGGGTCACGGCCGGTGAGGTTCTGGCGTCGTCGCGCCGGTCGGCGCTCAGGCGGCGTCCGGTGCCTTGGCAAGGCCAGCCCGGGCGGTGGCGACCAGGGCGGTGAACGCCACCGGGTCGGTCACCGCCAGGTCGGCCAGGATCTTCCGGTCGACCTCCACCCCGGCCGCCTTGAGGCCCTGCACGAACCGGTTGTAGGTCATGCCGTTGGAACGGGCGGCGGCGTTGATGCGCGTGATCCACAACTGGCGGAAGTCACCCTTGCGTGCCCGCCGGTCACGGAAGGAGTACGTCGCGGAGTGGAGGAGCTGTTCCTTGGCCTTGCGGTAGAGCCGCGACCGCTGGCCGCGGTATCCGCTGGCCGACTCCAGCGCGGTCCTGCGCTTCTTCTGGGCGTTGACCGCCCGCTTGACGCGTGCCACGGGTGCACCTGTCCTTCTCGTCGGCGCCGAGCCGGCCGGTTACGGCATGGCCGCGGCGCGGGATGGTCGGGTCGGAGGCGGTCGGGTTACCGGCCGAGCAGGCGCCTGACCCGCTTGACGTCGGAGGTGGCCGCTTCGGCGACGCCGTCCAGCCGCCGGGTGCGAGTCGACGGCTTGTGCTCCAACTGGTGCCGGCGGTTGGACCGCTGGTGCAGGAGCTTGCCGCTGCCGCTGACACGGAACCTCTTGGCGGTTCCGCTGTGCGTCTTGTTCTTGGGCATGAGTTGTCGTGACTTTCCGTGTGAAGGCACCGGCACGTGCCGTGCCGGTCGTTACCGGGCCGAGCCAGACCCGGTGCCGGGTCCGGGGCGAGGAAGCGTCAGACCGAACTTCCCTGACGCTGCGCCCGGGTCGTCTTGGCGTTCTTGTGCGGGGCCATGACCATGATCATGTTCCGGCCGTCCTGCTTGGGCGCGGACTCGATGTAACCGAGTTCGATCACGTCCTCGGCCAACCGCTGCAACAACCGCAGCCCGAGTTCGGGCCGGTGCTGCTCCCGCCCCCGGAACATGATGGTGACCTTGACCTTGTCGCCCTGCTTGAGGAACCGCTCGACATGACCCTTCTTGGTCTCGTAGTCGTGCGGGTCGATCTTGGGCCGGAGTTTCATTTCCTTGATGACGGTGAGTGCCTGGTTGCGTCGGGACTCACGCGCCTTCTGAGCGCTCTCGTACTTGAACTTCCCGTAGTCCATGAGCTTGCAGACCGGCGGGCGCGCCATCGGCGCGACCTCGACAAGGTCGAGATCAGAGTCCTGGGCGAGGCGCAGTGCCTCGCCGATGGGGACGATCCCGACCTGTTCGCCCTCCGGGCCGACGAGTCGTACCTCGGGAACACGAATCCGGTCGTTGATGCGGGGCTCGGCGCTGATGGGACCTCCTAGGGTTATGACGGGTGGTGGAACTCCCCGTCGCACCCCGAGGCACGACTCGGGCCCCGGAGCTCGCGCTCGCGGGGCCCACGCTCGATACGGTCAGCGCCGCGGCAGTGCCGCGGACACCTACGCCGGAGGCCGGGTGTCCCGGCCCGGCGAACCGAACCCGACCACCTGTCA
>DASULA010000220.1:0-4810 GCA_036278435.1 Mycobacteriales bacterium
ACACCACCAACGGCGCCACCGCCACCACCCGCTACGCCAAATCCATCGCCGGCGACCTCGCCGCCACCATCACCACCACAACGGGCGGCGCCAACACCCTCGCGCTCCCGGTGGTCGACCTCCACGGCGACACCGTCACCACCATCGACGTCCCCACCACCGGAAACTGCACCGGGATCGGCGAATGGACCGACACCGACGAATACGGCAACCCCCTCAACACCGACACCGGGACCACGCCCACCACCTCCACCGGCATCGGCTACGGCTGGCTCGGCGGCAAACAACGCGCCACCACCAACACCGGCATGCTCCTCATGGGGGTGCGCCTGTACAACCCCAGCACGGGCCAGTTCACCTCACCCGACCCGGTCTTTGGCGGCAACAGCACCGCCTACGCCTACCCCCAAGACCCCATCAACGGCTACGACATCACCGGTCAATGGGGATGCGGGTGGTGTAGCAAGGTGATTCATGCGGTAGTTCACCACGTCAAGAGGCACTGGAAGAGCGACCTTGGGTACGCCGCAGCTGGGGCATGCATCTTTGCCACTGGGGGCGTGTGTACCGGCTTGACCGTAGTCGTGGTGGGGATCAGCGCATGGGACAACACTTCAGCGGTCATCCACCACCGCAAGCGTTGGTACCAAGCGGCTGGGTCGTTCGCTTTCGACGCCGTCGGCCTACGGATTCGACCCCTACGAGCCGCCTTCCGCCCACTACATAGAGTCGCTCGAGGACTGCATGCGTTCGGGCCGCGCCGCTGGCGCTCCATAAGGTACTCGCTGCGGCATCATCGCGTGCGGTCCGCAGTGTCGGCAGGCTATAACGCAATGGCCATTTGGAAGACCCACCGACGCTGGTGAACACAGAATGACTCGGGGTATGTCAGCCCTCCCCCCAGAACAAGGGGGTTCGGTGGTCGCTGCCACGCCTGCGGCCAAATGGCTACCTCTCAGTGTGTACGCCACATTAGGCCTTGTGATGAGCGGGATTGCCTTGGTGGCCACCACTCGCACACAGAATGCTCGGAATGATGCATTCGCCGGCTATGCACTGGTATGCGCCATCTTTGGAACGCTCATAGTGATGGGCTTGGTCTCCACAGCTCTGTGGTGGGTGCGGGTCATCCCTAATCGCTACATTTCATCGAGCGACGGACTGTTCGTGATGCGGCATGAGCAAGTGGTCGAGTACTTCCCTTGGCGAGACCTGAAAGTCATCCGGGTGTCTGGGCGCTGGGGTATTCGAGACCTGTTTCAATGGGATGCAGGCATATCCATGTTTCCCCGGGTATCCGTCCTGGATGGGCGGGGATGGCGCGACTTGCCGGCGCTGGCGACCGTAGGGGCCAGGTCGCACGGGCAGCTGATCGCCAAGCTCCGTTCTATGGCTGAAGCCGCGGAGGTGCGGTTCGAAGTTCGTTGACGTCTGCTCGAGCACACCTCCGCGGCAGCGCCCTCGGGTTCCGCAACCTGACCCAACTACATCGTCAGGCGCCTGCTTGAAACCAGCAGCTTCAGGCGCGCAACTACATGTTCGGTCGTGACGAGCCACACATCATGGAATTCGACGGGTGATCACAGCAATCGAGCCTTCACAAATGGCGGGACGTATGCTCAAATGGTCAGTGGAACGGGTCGCCTTCGGGCGGCCCTATCCGCATTTCTAGGGCATTTGTTGGTTGTCGTTGAATGGTGACTGTAAATGCATGGCGGAATGAAGATTTACCGCGGTGCCGCCGCTGCTGCGCGCAACTATGTCGAGGCCGACTCCTCGCGGGCCGATGACTACTACCTGGCCGAGGGCACCGGCCTGGCCGACCGCTACGCCGCCACCCCCGACGGCGTGCAACCGGTCGGGGCGTTATCGGGGGACGGCTACGAGTCCTGGGTGGCCGGCTACGATCCGGACACCGGCACGGCGAAGGGCCGACTGCGCACCGATGAGCGGGGAGTGCGGTTCGTCGAGGTGGTGGTCAACGGACCCAAGACCTGGTCCCTGGCCGCCGCGGTCGACCCGGACATCGCCAAGGCCTACGACGCCGCGCAGGAGCGGGCGGCCGAGCAGATCATCGGCTGGCTCGCCGGCCACGTCACCACCCGGGTGCGGGTCGCGGACGGGCAGGTGCAGATCCCGGTCGAGGCCATCGAGGCGGTCACGGTGCGGCACTACACCTCCCGGGCCGGGGACCCGCACCGGCACCTGCACCTACAGGTCAACGCCCGGGTGTTCGCGGCCGGCAAATGGCGGGGTCTGCACACCGTGGCGGTCAGGGACAGTCTGGATGCGATCAACGGCATCGGCCACGTCGCCGTCATCACCGACCCGGGCTTCCGGACGGCGCTCGCCGAACGCGGCTACACCCTGGACCCCGAGTCCGGGGAGATCGTGGAGCTCGCGCCGTACGCCGGGGCGTTCTCCGCGAGGGCGGCGCAGATCGGCCGTAACATCGACTCCTATGAGGCCGACTGGCGGACGGCGAACCCGGGTTGTGAGCCCGGGCCGGTGCTGCGGCAGCACTGGCACACCCGGGCCTGGGCCCAGGCCCGCCCCGACAAGGTCGTCCCGGCCGATGGCGCCGAGCTGGACGCCCGCTGGGTCGAAGAACTCACCAGCCTCGGCTTCACCCCACCACAACCAACAACCTCCCGCGGTGTTCGGGCACAACGTTCCCCCCACCCAGGCAGCATTCGTGAAAACGTTCCCGGGCAGGTTCGTGGAAACGTTCCCGGTCAGGTTCCCCCCGACGAACGGGTGAGTCCCGCCGGTGCCGGCGAGTCGCCGGCACCAGACGCGGTATCGGCGCGTGTGACCGTGGGGGCGTTAGACCGCGACGCCGCCGTGGAGCTGGTGCTGGCCCGGTTGGGCGCCCGCAAGTCGGGGTGGAACGCCGCCGACATCCGCGGCGAGGTCGAGCAGCTGATCGCCCGCACCGGCCTCGTGGCCACCGCCGAGGTGCGCATCGAGCTGGCCGAGGACCTGACCGCCCGCACCCTGGCGTCGTGCCTGCCGCTGCTCGGCGATCGTCGCGGGGTGCCCGAGCACATCCGCGCGCTCACCTCCGAAGGTGTCGTGGAGGTCGAGGCGGACCTGAGCGCCCGGCTGATCGCCCGCGCCGAAGCCGCCCCGGCCGCGCCCGACCACGCCGTGGACAAGTCGGTCGACAGGGCGGTGGGGAGTGCGGGGGTGCGGTTGGATGCAGGCCAGCAGGCGGTGGTGGCCGCGCTGGCCGGCGGCCGGGCGCTGCTGGTCATCGAGGGGGCGGCCGGGGCGGGCAAGACCACCACGCTGGCCGCCGCCCGCCACGCCATCGGCGCCCAAAGACGGCGGCTGGTGGTGGTGACCCCGACGTTGAAGGCCGCGGCCGTCGCGGCCCGTCAGCTCGGCACCGGGGCGTATTCGGCGGCCTGGCTGGCCCATCAGCACGGCTACCGCTGGGACGACGACGGCGCCTGGACCCGCCTGCACGCGGGCCAGACCGATCCGGCCACCGGCCAGACGTATCAGGGTCCGGCCCCGACGGCTGTCATGTCGCCCGGTGACGTGTTGTTGTGCGATGAGGCCGGGATGCTGGACCAGGACACCGCCCGCGCCCTGCTCACGATCGCTGATGAGTCCGGCGCCCGGGTCGCCCTGATCGGGGACCGGCACCAACTGCCCGCCGTCGGTCGCGGCGGCGTACTGGACCTGGTCGCCCGCTGGACCCACCCCGACACCTGCCTGCAACTGGAGGTGGTGCAGCGGTTCACCGACCCCGCCTACGCCGACCTCACCCTGGCCATGCGCACCGCACACCACCCCGAGGAGGTGTTCGACGCCCTGCTCGCCCGCGGCGACATCGCCCTCCATGCGACCGAGACCGAACGCGCCCAGGCGATCGCCGAGACCCTGGCCGGTGATCTCATCGCGGCCGCGAAGCCAGCCCGCTTCAGGAGGGGGCGCGCGACCGGCGGCGAGGAGGGTCGGGTGTTGGTGGTCGCCGATACCCGTGAGCAGGTCGCGGCGCTCAACGCCGCGACTCGGGACCGGCTGGTCGCCGCCGGCCTGGTCGAGGACCCCCACGCGGTCACCACGAACGCCGGGGAGCGGGTCGGGGTCGGGGACCGGGTCGCCACGAGGCGCAACGACCGGGACCTGGATGTGGCCAACCGGGAGACCTGGACCGTCACCGGCACCAGGCCCGACGGCGCCCTGACCGTGACCGGGGAGCGTGGGGAGCGGCGGCTGCCGGCCCGGTACGTGGCCGAGCAGGTGGAGCTGGCCTATGCCAGCACCGTCTACGGCGCCCAGGGCGACACCGTCACCACCGCGCATCTGCTGGTCGGGGAGCACACCGGCGCCGCGGCCACCTACGTCGGGATGACCCGCGGCCGGGGGGCCAACACCGCCCACCTGGTCGCCGAAACCGTCGAGAACGCCCGCAGCCAATGGGTGGCCGCGTTCGCACGCGACCGCGCCGACCTCGGGCCGGCCCACGCCGCCCAGCTCGCCGCGGCCGAGGCCGACCGCTACGCCCCCGGCCGCGACGCCGACCGGGTACTGATCGACCTGAGACAGGCATGGACCGCCGAGCAGGACGCCCGGCAAGTGCTCACCGCCCTGGTCGGCCGACGCGACCGACTCGCCGCTGTGGTCCAGGTGCGCGCGGCCAACCAACGCCAACTGGCGCCCTTGGGTGAGGACGCCGCCCAGGCCCGCCGGGACGCCGAACGGGCCCGGGCCCAGGCCGGCGCCGCCGAGGCCGCCGTCGACGTCGACACCCAGCGAGTCACCGGCGCGGTGCTGCACCAGTGGGGCGGGGAGTTCC
>DASULA010000221.1:0-14732 GCA_036278435.1 Mycobacteriales bacterium
GGGTGCGGCCGGCGGCAGCCTGCTGGGGCACTTCGCCCGCGGCATGTCCCGCAAGGACGTCAAGGAACTGGGCGACACCCTCGACGAGGGCCAGGCCGCGCTGATCGTGGTCGGCCGGGACAAGCTGTCGGAGAAACAGGACAAGATCGCCAGTCGGGCCCGTAAGCAGATCGAGAGGGAGCTCGACATCTCCGGCAGCAATCTGGACGCCGAACTCGCCGCCGCCACCGACCGCATGTGACATCGGCCCGCCATACCGGGTGGGGCCTTCGCGGGCCGAAGGCCCCACCCGGGTGCGATTACCGCGAAGTGAAATCGACCACCGTTCGACCCGTGATTATCGCGGGGCTTACGGCACCCGTTGGGTGGGCTCGTCCAACCAGGTCCACTGCTCGTCGGGCGTGATGGTCAGGCCGAACCGGGTGTGCTCCGGGCGGTCCCGGTCCACCCACCACGCGTGGCCGGCCTCCACCTCGTCCCACAACTTCCGTCGCCCGTGCTGGCGAACCCGGTAGGTATCGCCACCAGGTTCGACATTGACGAACGCACGTGAATCGGAGGCCGGGTCGTAGATGAGCGCTTCGAACCCACCATCGTCGGTGTCGATGACGCTTCGCCGGCAGCCCGGCTGGTGCAGTCCGATCGCGAACACCGCGTCGAAGTCGGCCACCGCTTCACCGGGGTGGATCGCGGTGGTGCGCTGGTCGTAGGCCGGGTTGTCGTCCCGGTGTTCGCGTAGCCAGCCGAACGGCAGCCGCTGATCGCGTAGCCACATGAACGCCACGTCCCCGCCGAACCGGCCGCACGCGGTGCCGTCCCGGCTCACATCCAGGCAGAGCAGGGTGCCGCCGTGGTAGCCGGTACCCCACGGGGTGACGATCCGCCCGCCGGGAGTCTGGGCGACCCACGGGTGGGGCACCCGCCCCACCGCGCAGGTGGCGACCGTCCGGTCGTACGGAGCGTTCGGCAGGTAGCCGTCCGCCCCGTCTGCGGTGACCACGGTGGGTGCCATACCGGCATCGGACAGGGCGCCGCGGGCGTGGTCGGCGACGCTCGGATCGATCTCGACGGTGGTCACGTTGCCCTCGCCGACCCGGGTGGCGAGCAGGGCAGCGTTCCACCCGGTGCCGGTGCCGATCTCCAACACCCGCATTCCCGGCGCGATCCGGGCGGCGTCGAGCATCATCGCGACGATCGACGGCATGCTGGTGGAACTGGTCGCGTACCGGCCAGGCTGCCCCGGTGGCGTGGCACCGTCGTCGACCTGAGTTGTGATCGCGTCGTCGGAGTAGACTAGGTCGAGCCACCGGTCCGGGTCGCTGCCGCGCACCAGCGGGGTCAGATCCGGGCCGTCCCCGGTCCAGACAGCGTCGGGCACGAACAGGTGCCGCGGCACCTGCTCGAACTCCGCGCGCCATTCCGCCGGAAGCTTCCCGGCACGGACCAGCTCATCAACCATCCGTGCGTGCTCCGGAATCACTTACCACCGCCCTTGCCGCCCTTGTCGTCGTGCTTGCCGCCACCCTGCCCGCCGGCTGGCTTGGTCTTGTCAGGATCGTAGGAACCCTGCTTGTCCTGGTCCGTCTTGTCCTCGTGTTCACCCATTGTGGATCTCCTCGGTAACATTATCGGGGTGTCGCCCTCTATGCGACCATGGGAGGCGCATGAAAACTACCGCAGGGACGCGGCAAACCTGATGCATCGATGATGCATTGCCGTGTAGGCGGTCGGCTATGGTGGCCGGATGGAACCATGGAGAGAGGGTGCGTGATGGTATCCAGACGCCATCGGTTGGCGCAGCGACGCAAGTGTCTCGGCTTCACCCAGGAGGCTCTGGCCGGCCACCTGGGAGTGGAAAGATCCACCGTCGTGCGTTGGGAAAGCGGTGAGAGCCGGCCACAGCCGTTCGTACGCCCCGAGATCGCGCGACTCCTGCGACTCGCTCCGGAACAACTGGAGGATCTGCTCGGCGAGGTCGACGACGAGCCAACCGAGGCACGACTCGGCAGGCCCGAATCAGTCACGATCCCTGATCCTTCTACCGGCGTAATGGGCGATCCCAGGCGATGGATCGTGAACCACGAGAAATCAATCATATCTCCCGACCTCGGCCGTCAGGTTACCTCGATCGCCCCCGACAGGGTCCCGGACCCTACCCGGTCTGATGACATTAACCGCCGCGAACTTCTCGGTTTGTTCAGCGTGACGGGGGCTCTTCTCACCCTGCCCTCGGTGGACCCGAAGGTCGATCCCGGGCAGCCAACACTGAGCAGCGACATGCCTGGGAGTCCGGATCCTGGGACTGTGGACACGTTCGCCGAGGTCAACAGCCACCTGTGGCGGCTGTTCGCCCTGGCCCGTTCGAAGAGCCACATCCTGCCACTCGCTCGCAACCAGATCGGCGCGCTGTCCACCGAGTTGCGCCGGTCGCATGGACCGACGGTTCGTCAACATCTGTGTGCCTTGATGGGCGACCTCCTGCAACTCACCGGAGAGATCTTCTTCGACGGGGACCGCTACACCGACGCGGCTCACTGCTACACCCTTGCGGCAACCGCGGGCAGAGAAGCCGGTGCGTTCGACCTGTGGTCGTGCGCCATGGTCCGGCACGCCTTCGTCGAGATCTACGAACGCCGCTTCGGCAAGGCTGTGCCCATGCTGGAACTGGCTACGGCACTTGCTCGCCGTGGCGACCCGATGCTGTCGACCCGACACTGGGTCGCCGGGGTGCAGGCAGAGGCGTTCGCCGGCCTCGGTAACGTCGCCGCCTGTGAACGTGCCTTGGAGGGCGCCGAACGAGTACGCGGGCTGGCCGGCTCGGTGCACAACGGCGGCTGGCTGCGGTTCGGTGCCTCCCGGTTGGCTGAGGACCGTGGGAGGTGCTACGTCATGCTCGGCAGGTTCAATGAGGCCGAGTCAGTGCTGGCCGAGGTCCTTCCGGGCGTCCGCACCGAGCGTCGCCGGGCGAGTGTGCTGACCGATCTCGCCGCGATCGGCGTATATCGTCGTGACCCGGAGCAGGTGGTTGCCCGTGCCAGCGACGCTCTGGCAATCGCACGTCGGTCCGGGTCCGGTGTTGTCAGCCGGACCGTGGGTGGACTGCGACCGCACCTGGCTCCGCTGCTGGCCGATCCACGGATCCAGCGACTCGACGACCAGATCGCGGCCCTGCGGGTAGAAGGTCCGGGCCGGTGACCCACGATGAGGAGAACCACGTGGACGACGAGCGAGGGCGGGTGTTCCGGGAGGCATGGGTCGCCGGCGTGACCAGGCACTACCCGGGCGAGCCCAAGCCCGGTTACGTCGCCGGCTGGGAGCACACGCCGGACTGGGAGCGGGCCAGCGCGACCGCGGTCTACGACCAGGTCGTCACGTTCCTGCGCGGCACCGACGGTGCCGCCGCCAAACTCACCCGCGCCCAGAAGGGGCGCTTCGTCGCGCTGTGCTGGATCGGCCAGATCTACCGGCGATTTCCCGACCCCAAGGCGGCGTACGTCGCCGACTGGGACGACCTGCCGGCCTGGCAGCGGGAGACTGACGCGGACATCTTCGAGTCCATCGAACAGCAGGTCCGGGTGGGGTGAGCCTCAACTCCAGATGGTGGCGTACCAGGTAGGCGACCGTGTGGGCGACCGAACCATTACAGTGCGTCATTCACAATCCGAGATACCGGGCGACGGCGTGCTCGATCTCAGTCAACTCGTCTCGCTCCAGGTAGTG
Organism: Mycobacteriales bacterium; assembly: GCA_036278435.1. Classification (GTDB taxonomy): domain Bacteria; phylum Actinomycetota; class Actinomycetes; order Mycobacteriales; family DASULA01; genus DASULA01. The sequence continues at coordinate 3,721 of DASULA010000221.1, forward strand.
AACCGGGTCGCCCACGATATAATTGGTATCGATGCTTCGGATCTGGTCTACGAGGAAGCGCGTTGCTTGACCGTCGATCTCGATGGATGGCCGGAATACCGCATCCTGTGCGCTCGTCGAGGTCGGCACGACGGTCGCCACGCTCCACGGCATGGAGGTTGGACTCAACACCAGACCGAGCCGCTTGCCGCGTCGTTCGTGCCCACGCCTGGCTTCCCCGAGATCCACGCGATAGACCCCGCCACGAATTACCACCCTTCTGGCTCTGCGTTCAGATCCTCGGTCGCGAGTCGCTCGGCATCCTCGCGGGCACGGGAGAGCCATACCTCGCGGTCAAGTAGTCGCAGCGCGCGCCGGATCACGTCGGAGGTGCGCTCGTCACGGCGCATCGCGGCCTTGATGATCCGCTCGTCCTCGTCAGTGGGTCGGAACCCGATCGTCGTTGCCATGTGTTCAGTCTACCACGTTGTTTAACAACTGTCATACAGATGTAAAACGTACTCGTGGCCCCAGCGGGTTACACCGCGACCGCCGGTCCAGGCTCAGTGAGTGTCAGCTCCAGATGGTGACGTAGACGGGGGGGCGGAAGCGGGACGGGGGGACGCCGGTGCCGGGGGCCTTCATCAGTTGCATCGCCTCGGGGGTGCTCAGGAAGTGCCGCAGTGAGCCGGCCGCGACCGGCCGGCGGTCCGGCGGCAGCGTGGTGGCGTACCAGCGGGTCTCGATCGGGGTGGCCGCTGTCTCCACCACCGCGAGCTCACCTCGCCGCACCTGGTGGGCGACCAGGTGCGCGACCGCCGGGGCGACCCCGGCACCGTCGGCCGCCGCCGCCCAGGCCGCGGTCTGGTTGGGGAACACCCGGATCCGAGACTCGGGCACACCGAGCCGGACGAGCAGCCGGCTGGTCGGACTGCCCGGGTCGGTCGCCGAGGCGTCCACCAGCCAGGTGGCCTTGCCCATCCCACCCCGGAGGCGGAACCGGGCCGAGGCCACCGCGATCAGTTTGCAGCGGAAGATCGGTTCGCTGACCAGCCCGGCGTTGGCGTCGGTCAGGTTCGGCCCGAGTGCGAGATCGGCCATCCGGTTGGTCACCAGCACCGGCATCTCGGCGCCGGAGGCCACCCCGCAGGACGCCTCCACCGCGCCGCCGGCCCGGCCGGTGAAGGTGTCCACCAGCGGTGTGGCCACGAACTCGGCGATGGTGCTGGTGGCCACCATCCGCAACTGTTCGGGTGCGCCCTGCGCCACCCGGACCGCGGCCTCGGCCTCGGCGCCCAGCGCCACCATCTGCGAGGCGATGCCGAGCAGCCGGCTGCCGCCCGTGGTCAGCGTCATGCCCGGCCCCGAGCGCGACAGGAGCTGGTCGCCCAGGTGTGAGCGCAGCGCCGACAGGGCCTGGGACACGGCCGGCTCGCTCACCCCGAGCACGGTGGCGGCGGCCTTCACCGAACCCAGCCGGGCCACCAGTACGAACGCGCTCAACTGGGTGAGTGTCATGAGGTGGTCTCCGCTGTGAGCATCGCAGCCTCGCGAGGAGCGGAGCGGCGGAGAGCGCCGGGGGGCAGGGTCATGAGGCGGTCTCGGCCGTGAGCATCGCAGCCTCGCGAGGAGCGGAGCGGCGGAGAGCGCCGGGAGGCACGGTCATGAGAACGATTGTTGCTCCGGGGATCGGGGTCCCGCCGAGGATCTAAGCGATTGCTTATTCGCCGCTTGTGGGCCCCGGACCGGGTGAGGATCATGCCGTCGAGCACCCAGAGCACCCCCGACGGCGGGGGCGCGTCCGATCCACCCGGAGGGACGTATGCAGGTTCCAGCCCACTTCGACTACGCCCGGGCTACCAGCGTGGCCGACGCGCTCGCGCTGTTGGCCCGGTACGGGCCGGAGGCCCGGGTGGTCGCCGGTGGCCACAGCCTCATCCCGATGATGAAGCTGCGCCTGGCCCAGCCCGAGATCCTGATCGACATCAATGACCTGACCGAACTCGCACGCGTCACCGTCGAGGGTGGTGAACTGGTCATCGGCGCGATGACCAGGCACGCCGACCTGCTCGACTCCGCCCTGGCGCACGAACACTTCCCGATCTTCCGCGACGCCGAGCGGGTAGTCGCCGACCCGATCGTGCGCAACCGCGGCACGGTGGGCGGGTCACTGTGCCAGGCCGACCCGTCGGAGGACCTGTCCGCCGCGTTCGCCGCGGTGCGGGCCACCACCGTGATCCACGGGCCGGAGGGCACCCGGTCGGTGCCGGTCCGGGAGTTCCACGTCGGCCCCTACGAGACCGTGGTCGGGCCGGGCGAGATGCTCGTCGAGGTCCGGGTGCCGATCCGCCCCGGTGGCGGCTCGGCCTACCAGAAGGTGGAGCGCCGGGTCGGCGACTGGGCGGTGGCCGCGGCCGGCGCCGCGGTCTGGCTGGACGGTGACGGCACGGTCGCCGACGTCGGCATCGGGCTGACCGCGGTCGGCGCCGAGCACTTCGTGGCCGCGCAGGCCGAGGACTTCCTGCGTGGCGCCCCGGCCACCGAGGACAACTTCACCGAGGCCGGCCGGCTCGCCGCGCAACACTGCCAACCGAGTGCCGACCAGCGCGGCCCGGTCGACTACAAACGGCACCTCGCCGGCGAGCTGACCACCCGGGCGCTGCGCCGGGCGGCGGCGCGGGCGCGCGGTCAGGAGGCGTGACATGCAGATCACCGTGACGGTGAACGGGCAGGAGCACACCGGCGAGGTCGAGCCCCGGCTGCTGCTGGTGCACTTCCTGCGGGACCAGCTCAGCCTCACCGGCACCCACTGGGGCTGTGACACGTCCAACTGCGGCGCCTGCGTGGTGTGGCTGGACGGCACACCGGTGAAGTCCTGCACGGTGCTGGCGGCGATGGCCGACGGCCGGGCCGTGCGCACCGTGGAGGGACTGGAACGTGACGGCGAACTCGACCCGGTGCAGCAGGGGTTCGTCAACTGCCACGGGTTGCAGTGCGGGTTCTGCACGCCGGGAATGATGCTGACCTCCCGCTGGCTGCTCGACCACGTGCCCGACCCGTCCGAGGCGCAGATCCGGGAGGCCATCTCCGGCCAGATCTGCCGCTGCACCGGCTACGAGAACATCGTGCGGGCGGTCCGCTGGGCCGCCGAACACCCCGGCACCCTGGTCTCCGGCGGCGGACAGCCGGCCACTGAGGAGGCGACCGCATGACCGGATACCCCGGCGGTCTCCGCCGTTCCGCTCCTTGCTTCGCTGCGATGCTCACTTCGGAGGCCACCTCATGACCGCGACCGAGGAACGGGCCAACCCGATCGGCTTCGGGCGGATGACCCGCAAGGAGGACGCCCGGTTCGTGCGCGGGCGGGGAAACTACGTCGACGACGTTCGGCTGCCCGGCATGCTCTACGGCGCGGTGCTGCGCAGCCCGTACGCGCACGCCCGGGTCGTGTCGGTGGACACCAGCGGCGCCGAGGCGCACCCCAAGGTGCGGGCGGTGGTCACCGGCGAGACGCTGGCCGGGCTGAACCTGGCCTGGATGCCCACGCTGTCCAACGACGTGCAGGCCGTGCTGGCCACCGACAAGGTGCGGTTCCAGGGCCAGGAGGTGGCCTTCGTGGTCGCCGAGGACCGCTATGCGGCCCGCGACGCACTGGAACTCATCGACGTGGAGTACGAGCCGCTGCCCCCGGTCGTGGACGCCCGGGCGGCCCTGGACCCGGACGCGCCGGTGATCCGCGACGACGTGGAGGGGCGGACCGACAACCACATCTTCGACTGGGAGTCCGGTGACCGGGCCAGCACCGACGAGGTGTTCGCCGGGGCCGACGTGGTGGTCAGCCAGGACATGCTCTACCCCCGGGTGCACCCGGCCCCGCTGGAGACCTGCGGCGCGGTGGCCGACTTCGACAAGGTCACCGGCAAGCTGACCATCTGGACCACCACCCAGGCCCCGCACGCGCACCGCACCCTGTACGCGCTGGTGGCCGGCCTGCCCGAGCACAAGATCCGGGTGATCTCCCCGGACATCGGCGGCGGCTTCGGCAACAAGGTCGGCATCTACCCCGGCTACGTGTGTGCGATCGTCGGCTCCATCCTCACCGGCAAGCCGGTGAAGTGGGTGGAGGACCGCTCGGAGAACCTGATGAGCACGTCGTTCGCCCGCGACTACCACATGCACGGCGAGATCGCCGCCACCCGGGAGGGCAAGATCCTCGCGGTGCGGGTCAAGGTGATCGCCGACCACGGGGCGTTCAACGGCACCGCGCAGCCGACCAAGTTCCCGGCCGGCTTCTTCCACGTGTTCACCGGCTCCTACGACCTGGCCGCCGCGCACTGCGAGGTGACCGGGGTCTACACCAACAAGGCGCCCGGCGGGGTGGCCTACGCCTGCTCGTTCCGGGTCACCGAGGCGGTGTACCTGGTGGAACGCATGGTCGACCTGCTCGCCGCCGAACTGGGCGTGGACGCCGGCGACCTGCGACTGGCGAACCTGCTGCGCCCCGAGCAGTTCCCCTACACCTGCGCCACCGGCTGGGAGTACGACTCCGGGGACTACCCGCGTGCGCTGCGGGTGGCCATGGACATCGCCGGTTACACCGAACTGCGCCGGGAACAGGCGGCCAAGCGGGAACACGGCGAGCTGATGGGCATCGGGATCAGCTTCTTCACCGAGGCGGTCGGGGCCGGCCCGCGTAAGCACATGGACATCCTCGGCCTGGGCATGGCCGACGGCGCCGAACTGCGGGTGCACCCGACCGGCAAGGCGGTGCTGCGGATCTCGGTGCAGACCCAGGGCCAGGGACACGAGACCACGTTCGCCCAGATCGTGGCCGAGGAACTGGGCATCCCGCCCGAGGACGTCGAGGTGGTGCACGGCGACACCGACCAGACACCGTTCGGACTGGGCACCTACGGCTCCCGGTCCACCCCGGTGTCCGGCGCCGCCGCCTCGATCGTGTCCCGCAAGGTGCGGGAACGGGCCCGGATCGTCGCCTCGGCCATGCTGGAGGTCGCCCCGGAGGACCTGGAGTGGGAGAAGGGCCGCTGGTTCGTCGCCGGTGACCCCGGCCAGGGCCGGACCATCAACGAGATCGCGCTGGCCGCGCACTCCAGCCTGGAACTGCCCGAGGGCGTGGAGGGGCACCTGGACGCCACCTGCGTGTACAACCCGCCGAACCTGACCTTCCCGTTCGGCGCGTACATCTGCGTGGTGGACGTCGACCCGGGCACCGGGCAGGTGAAGGTGCGCCGGTTCGTGGCGGTGGACGACTGCGGGGTGCGGATCAACCCGATGATCGTCGAGGGTCAGGTGCACGGTGGCCTGGCCGACGGGGTGGGGATGGCCCTGATGCAGGGCATCGCCTTCGACACCGACGGTAATTGCCTGGGCGCGTCGTTCATGGACTACCTGCTGCCCACCTCGCTGGAGTGCCCGTCCTGGGAGCTGGGCGAGACGGTGACCCCCTCGCCGCACCACCCGCTGGGCGCCAAGGGGGTCGGGGAGTCGGCCACCGTGGGTTCGCCGCCGGCCGTGGTGAACGCGGTGATGGACGCGCTGGCCCCGTTCGGGGTGCGCCACGCCGACATGCCACTCACCCCGGCGAACGTGTGGCGGGCCATCCAGGGCCGCCCGTTCCGCACCGACCTGGCCATCACCTGACCGGTCATGATGGAACTGTCGACACGTCGCGGCGACGCCTGGGCCTGGAGGGCGCGGTGATGCGAACCAACCTGACCGACCGGGTGGACGGGCTGCGGGCCGGCCGTACCCCGTACGTGCTGGCCACCGTGGTGCGGGCCCAGCGGCCGACCAGCGCCAAGGCGGGGGACTGCGCGCTGGTGCTCTCCGACGGCACCATCGAGGGGTTCGTCGGAGGCGTCTGCGCGGAGTCCACCGTGCGGCTGCACGGGCTGCGGCTGCTGCGGACCGGGCAGTCCACGCTGCTGCGGATCACCCCGGTTGCCGACCCGACCGACCCGACCGCCGACGGGGCCGCCGACGGGGCCGAGACCGACGGGGAGGGACTCGTCACGGTGGGCAACCCGTGCCTGTCCGGTGGCACGCTGGACATCTTCCTGGAGGCGGTGATCCCGCCGCCGCTGGTGCACGTCTTCGGAGACGCGCCGGTGGCCCGGGCCATGGCCACCGTCGGTGCCGCCCTCGGTTACGCGGTGCGGGCGACGGTCGACCCGCTGGCGGCCATCCCGCCGGACGCCGCCGCGGTGGTGGTGGCCTCGCACGGTCGCGACGAGGAACCGGTGCTCACCGCCGCGTTGGCCGGCGGCACCGGGTACGTCGGGCTGGTGGCCAGCCGCCGCCGGGGCTCGGCGGTGCTCGCCGGGCTGGACGTCCCCGCGGCCGACCGGACCAGGGTGCGCACCCCGGCCGGCCTGGACATCGGTGCCCGCACCGCCGCCGAGGTGGCACTGTCGGTGTTCGCCGAGATCATCCTGGACCGCACCCGCCCGCCCGACCCGGCCGACCCGGCCATTGGCCAGATCGCCGATCCCGCCGATCCCGGCTGGGACCCGAACGCGGATGAGACCCTCGACGAGGGCGTGCCGCCAGGGACGGATCGAGCTGTGGCCCGGCCGGCCGGCGGGGGCCGGCCGGGCCACGTCAGCGCCGATCCGGTCAGCACCGAGGCACTCGACCCGGTGTGCGGCATGACCGTGGCGGTGAGCCCGGCCAGCCTGCGGGCCGAGCACGACGGGCGGACCTGGTACTTCTGCGGCCCGGGCTGCCGGCACGCCTTCGTCGATGACCCCGGGCGCTACGCCCGATGATCGGACCGCCGTCCGGCGTAGGTTCAGGCATCGGTTCCGAAGCGGATTCCGGCGTCGCCGGGCGGCTGCCCAACACCGGCGCGATGGCACGCGGCCTGGACGCGTCCGGGTACCTGGCCGACGAGCCGCTGGCCACCGCGCTGTTCCTGGCGGTGCGGATGGGACAGCCCATCCTGCTGGAGGGCGAGCCCGGGGTGGGCAAGACCGAGGCGGCCAAGGCGCTGGCCGAGGTGCTGTCCACCGCGCTGATCCGGTTGCAGTGCTACGAGGGGCTGACCTCGGCCGAGGCGCTGTACGAGTGGAACTACCCCCGCCAGTTGTTGGCCATCCGGCTGGCCGAGGCCCGCGGGGCGGTGCCCGAGGACGCCGACCTGTTCGGCCCGGAGTACCTGCTGCCCCGGCCGCTGCTGGCCGCGATCGACCATCCGGGGCCCCGCCCGGCCGTGCTGCTGATCGACGAGGTGGACCGCGCCGACGACGAGTTCGAGGCGTTCCTGCTGGAACTGCTGGCCGAGTCCGCGGTCACCATTCCCGAACTGGGCACCCGGCGGGCCGCGCTCCCGCCGGTGGTGGTGCTCACCTCCAACCGCACCCGCGACCTGCACGACGCGCTGAAACGGCGCTGCCTCTACCACTGGATTGAGCACCCCGACACCGCCCGGGTGGCCCGGATCGTCCGCCGCCGGGTGCCCGGGGTGACCGACTGGCTGGCCGAACAGGTCGCCGGCGCGGTCGCCCGGATGCGCGGCCTGGACCTGCACAAGCCGCCCGGGGTGGCCGAGGCGATCAGTTGGGCCAACGCGCTGCGGGTGCTCGGGGTGGACGCGCTGGACGCCGCCGCGGTCGAGCGCACCGCAAGTTCGGTGCTGAAGTACCAGGAGGACTGGCAGACCGCGCGGCAGGCCGGGTTGGCCGGGCTGGTGCGCGGCGATGGATGATCCGCCGGCTGGTCCGACCGCCCCGCCTGATCTGGCCGAGTTGGTGGCCCGGTTCGGGGCCCGACTGGCCGAGGCCGGGGTGCCGGTGCCGCCGGAGCGGACCGCCCGGTTCGCCCACGCCATCACCCTGGTCCGGCCCGGCACCACCCGGGCGCTGTACTGGTGCGCGCTGGCCACCCTGGTCGGCGACCCGGCGCAGGTGCCGGTGCTGGACCGGGTTTTCGGTGAGGTGTTCGTCGGGCTGGTGGATCCGGCCGACTCGCGCGGCGACCCCAACGCGCCGCCGCTGACCGGCACCACGCACGTCGGTCCGGCGTCCCGCACGGCGCCACCGTTCGGGGTGCCGCAGGCCGGTCCGGCCGGCACCGGCACCGGCACCGACCGGACCGAATCGGGGCGGCGCGAGGCGCCGCTGCGGGCCTGGTCCAGCGCCGAGGAGCGGCTGGCCACCCGGGACTTCGCCGAGTTGTCCCCGGACGAGCTGTTGGCGCTGGTGGACCTGATGCGCCGGGAGGTGCTGGCCACCCCGCCGAAGCGGTCCCGGCGGCACCGGTCGGCCGGTCACGGCCACCGGGTCGACCTGCGTGGAACGCTGCGCGAGGCCCGGCGCACCGGCGGCGACCCGGTCCGGTTGCTCCGCCGGGTGCCGCGCACCCGGCCGCGCCGGTTGGTGGTGCTCTGCGACATCTCCGGTTCGATGGAGCCCTACGCCCGGGCGCTGCTGCAACTGCTGTGCTGCGCGGCCGGTGGCGCTGGGTCGCGGCAACCCAAAGCCGAGGTGTTCACCTTCGCCACCCGGCTGACCCGGTTGACCGGCGTGCTGTCCGGTGCCCGCCCGGCCCTCGCGTTGGAGCGTGCCGGGCGGGCCGCCCCGGACTGGTCCGGGGGCACCCGCATCGGCGCGGCGGTGAAGCGGTTCAACGACGGGTACGGTTGCGGTGGGTTGGCCAGAGGCGCGGTGGTCCTGATCATCTCGGATGGATGGGAGACCGGGGACCCCGCGCTGCTGGGTACGCAGCTCGCCCGGCTGTCCCGGGTGGCGTACCGGATCGTATGGGCCAACCCGCGCACCCAGGACCCGCGATACCGTCCGGCGGTGGGTGGCATGGCGGCAGCGTGGCCGTACTGCGACGCGGTGGTCAGCGCGCACCGGCTGGATGCGCTGGGGGAACTGTCCGCCGCACTCGCCGATCCCGTTCGCCGCCGGCCGCGCCGCTTCGGAGAGGACCCCTGATGGATCTTGTGAACGAGTTCGTGGTACCCCGCCCGATCGACCGGGCCTGGCAGGTGCTGACCGACGTCGAGTTGATCGCCCCGTGCCTGCCCGGCGCCCAGCTCACCGAGGTGGAGGGCGACGTCTACCGGGGCGTGGTGAAGGTCAAGGTCGGCCCGATCCTGGCCCGCTTCGCCGGCCAGGCGCACTTCACCGAACGCGACGAGGTCAACCACCGGGCCGTGCTGGACGCCCGCGGCAAGGAGGCCACCGGCAAGGGCCTGGCCTCGGCCACGGTCACCGCGCAACTGCACGACCAGGGGGACAGCACCCGGGTGGAGGTGACCACCCAGCTCACCATCTCCGGGAAGATCGCCCAATTCGGCCGGGGCGCGCTCGCCGACATCAGCACCAAGCTGCTCGACCAGTTCGCCGAGCGCCTGGAGGAGATGGTGCTGGCCCAGGAGACGGTGGCACCGCCCGACCCCGGGGTCGACACCGGGACCGGGGTCGACGCGGAGGCCGGGGCAACCGGCCAGGCCGCGCCGGCCGAACAACCCGTGCCAGCCGAGTCCGATGGCGTGGCCAAGGCCGCGCCGGCGCCGTCCACCCCACCGGTGGTGGCTCAGCCAAGCCCGCCGGTCGGGGGAGTGCGGGTGATCGAGGGCCCCGAGGCCGAGCCGGTCAACCTGCTCGGCGCGGCCGGCGCGCCGATCCTCAAGCGATTGGTTCCGGTCCTGCTGGCGATCGTGGTGATCGTCGTCGTCATCCTGGTCATCGCGTTGAACTGACTGGTGGGTGTTCTGGTGCTGACCGTGTCGATGCCGCTACCGAGGGTCCGCGACTGGTCGCCGCGGACCCTCGGCGCGCTCACAGGTCCGGCCCCTGGTGGTGCAGTGGACGGACTATGAGCAGGTCCCGGTGAAGACGCACGAGGCGGGCGGGTTCCCGAAAACCGCCGACCCGTAGGTCGCCTTGACCAGGCGTGAGGACCCTGGCAGGTGCGACCAGTACACTCCACCGTCGCGGTAGACATCGATGTGGTGCACCGATCCGAAATACGAGATGTGAATGTCGCCCCCGCCGGAGGCGATCACGTGCAGGTTGCCGTCGGCGGTGCCGAAGGTCTGGGGTCCGACCTCCCCATCGACACCGATGTGGTGGCTGCTCTGCCAGTTGCGGGTGGCCCTGTCGGTGTTCGGGCCGAAGTCACCGTCGATGTCGCTCTGGTCGAAGTTGGTGCCGTTGATCTCGTTGGCGCCGTCGGCGTAGAGCACCCACTGCCACAGGTAGGTCGCGCCGCTCTGAGCGTGGCTGGACTGCGACAGGGTCCCTTCGTCGCCCCAGTCGTCGGTGATGACGCCCCCGCCCACGACGGAGCCCTGGGCGACGGTCGCGCTTGCGGGCAGCGCACCGAGTGACAGCAGGAGCGCCAGCAGGCCTCCCAGTGCGCTGAGAACCGTGACGGTTCGTTTCATTCGGAATCCCCTCCTCGACCGTGGCGATCCCACGGATTCCGGGCAGCATCCACCGGCCTGCACACCAAAGACTGACCAACCGACACACCAAAAACTCACCAGCGACCATCCAGGCGGTCGTCGCCCGGACCTGACCGCTGTCTTCCCACCCGCACCCGCGGGAGGTCTCGTCGACGTGCCGTGATCCGGCACGTACGATCGGTGACGGTCGGGTTCGAGGAGTCACCATGCGGGTGCGCGTGCTGGTCGTGGGGATACTGGCCGGGTTGGCGCTGGCCGGCTGCCGGGACATCGGAACGGCCTCCTCCGGGGATTCCTCGGCCGCACCGGACACCTCGTCACCCTCGCCGGCCGCCGCTGTGCTGGTCATGCCCGACGTGACCGGGCAGCGATGGTCCGACGTGCGGCACAAGCTCCTGGATCTCGGGTTCGACGATCTCAACCTGCACGACGGCACCGGCCGGGACCGGCCGGTGATCGTGGCGAAGAACTGGGTGGTCCGCTCCCAGGTTCCGGCGCCGGGCACCCGCGGCACCGCCAAGACCCGGATCACCCTGACCGTGACCAAGCCGACCGACAGGGCCGGTTCGACCCACACCGTGGCCGGAGTGGTACC
>DASULA010000222.1:0-4189 GCA_036278435.1 Mycobacteriales bacterium
GACGAACTGGAGCACGCCCGCGCCCAACTCGACGAGGTGGGCGACCGGCCGGACGACCCGGTGCTGGTCGCGCTGGGTGACGCGGCGGCGCGGCTGCCCATCCCGATGGCCGCCTTCGGCGAGCTCATCGACGGGTGCGAGGCCGACGTGCGCGGCACCACCTACGCCACCTTCGACGATCTGCTGCACTACTGCCGGTGCGTGGCCGGCTCGATCGGGCGACTGTCCCTGGGCGTGTTCGAGACCAGGGCGCCGCTGACCGCCTCGCCCCTGGCCGACGCCCTGGGGGTGGCGCTGCAACTGACCAACGTTCTCCGCGATCTCAGGGAGGACCGGGGCAGGGGCCGGGTGTATCTGCCGGCCGAGGACCTCGACCGGTTCGGGTGCACCCTGGCCGCCGGGCCGGCCGGGGACTTCACCGACGCGCCGGAACGGCTGGCCGGCCTGGTCCGGTTCGAGGCGGATCGTGCCGCTGCCTGGTATCGCGACGGCCTGCGGCTGCTGCCGCTGCTGGACCGCCGGGCCGCCGCCTGCGTCGGCGCCATGACCGGGATCTACCACCGGTTGCTGCGGCGGATCGCCGCCGACCCGCACACCGCGGTGCAAACCCGGATGGCGCTGCCGAGCTGGGAGAAGGCACTGGTCGCGGCCCGGGCGCTGGCCGGAGCGGCGCCATGACCGGCAGTGCGCACCCGTCCGGTGCGCCCGGTGGCCGGCCCCGCGCGCGTGGGCACGTCGTCGTGGTCGGCGGCGGGCTGGCCGGGCTGGCCGCGGCGATCCGGCTGGCCGACGGCGGGGCGTCGGTCACCCTGGCCGAGGCCAGGCCGCGGCTCGGCGGGGCCACCCACTCGTTCCACCGCGACGGTCTGGTCATCGACAACGGCCAGCACGTGTTCCTGCGCTGCTACACCGCCTACCAGGCGTTCCTGCGTCGGATCGGGACGGCCGACCGCACCGCGGTGCAGGAGCGTTTCACCGTCCCGGTGGTCACCCCGGGGGGCCGGGGCGGGCGGCTGTACCGCGACACCCTGCCGGCCCCGCTGCACCTGGGCGGGTCGTTGGCGCGCTACCGGTTGCTCGGCCCGGCCGACCGGCTCCGGGTGATCCGGGCGGCCCTGCGGCTGCGCTCGCTGGACCCAGACGACCCGACCCTGGACCGGCACGGGTTCGGCTGGTGGCTGGACCGGCAGGGGCAGACCGAGCGGTGCGTGCGGGCGCTGTGGGAGCCGTTCACCACCTCGGCGTTGAACCTGCCGGTGGCGCAGGCGTCGCTTGCGCTGGCGGCGAAGGTGTTCCGTACCGGGATGCTCAGTGCCACCGACGCGGCCGACATCGGGTTCCCGCTGGTACCGCTGGAGGACCTGCACGCCCGTCCGGCCGCGGCGTTGCTGCGCCGGCTCGGCTGCCGGGTCCGGGTGTCGGCCAAGGTGACCGCGGTGGCACCGGTGGTCGGTGGGTTCGCCGTGACCGTGGACGGGGAGCGGATCGACGCCGACGCGGTCGTACTGGCCGTGCCGCACCGGGCTGCCGCCCGCCTGCTGCCGCCTGGCGCGCTGCCCGGCGGGTCCGGGTTCGGCGAGCTGTCTGCCGAACCGATCGTGAACCTGCACGTACTCTACGACCGCCGGGTAACCGGTCTGGGCTTCGCCGCGGCGGTCGGCTCCCCGGTGCAGTGGGTGTTCGACCGCGGTCACGTCGCCGGCGTGCCGCGGGCCGAAGGGCAGTACCTCGCGGTGTCGCTGTCGGCGGCCGGGCGGTACGTGGACACCCCGACCGGGCGGCTGCGCGAGGAGTTCCTGCCCGCGCTGGAACGGCTGTTCGCCCCGGCCCGCGACGCCCGGGTGCGGACCTTCTTCGTGACCAGGGAACGGCGGGCCACGTTCCGCCAGGCACCGGGCTGCCGCCAACTCCGTCCCGCGGCGGCCACCGCGGTACCCGGACTGCTACTCGCCGGCGCGTGGACCGGCACCGGCTGGCCGGACGTGATGGAAGGAGCGGTGCGCAGCGGGGAAGAGGCAGCCCGCCTCGCGGCCACGCACCTGCGGGCGAACAGTGCCGGAATTCCGAACGAAGCGGAGGTGACCGCGTGAGCAGGGTCGAACTTCCGGAGAGCGTGTCCACGGCGCATGACCTGGTCGAGCCGGCGTTGCGGCAGGCGGCCGAGGGCATCTGTGCCCCGATGCGCAGGGTGGCCGGATACCACCACGGCTGGCTGGACAGGACCGGACAACCCACCGACATGATCGGCGGCAAGGCGCTGCGTCCGGCGCTCGCGCTGCTGTCCGCCCGGGCCGCCGGCGCGCCGGCCCGGCGCGGCATCCCGGTCGCGGTGGCAGTGGAGTTGGTGCACGACTTCTCGCTGCTGCACGACGACGTGATGGACGGCGACACCGAACGCCGGCACCGACCCACCGCGTGGACGGTGTTCGGCGTGTCCTCGGCGGTGTTGGCCGGCGACGCGGTGCTGACCGCGGCGCTTGAGGTGCTGCTGGCCGATGGCAGTCCGGGCGTGCTGCCGGCCAGCCGGGCGCTGACCTCGGCCACCCAGCGGTTGATCACCGGCCAGGCCCGCGACCTGGAGTTCGAGGGCCGCACCGACGTCACCCTCGCCGAGTGCGTCGCCATGGCCGGGGACAAGACCGCCGCGCTGATCGCCTGTGCCTGCTCGGCCGGGGCGTTGCTGGTGGGGGCACCCGAGTCGCTGGCCCGGGGGCTGGCCCGGTTCGGTCACGACGTGGGGCTGGCGTTCCAGCTCGTCGACGACCTGCTGGGGATCTGGGGGAGTAGCCAGATCACCGGCAAGCCGGTGCTGGCCGACCTGCGGGCCGGCAAGAAGTCGGTGCCGGTGGTGGCCGCGCTGAACTCCGACACGCCCGGGGGCGCCCGGCTGGCCGATCTGTACCTGCGACCCGAACCGCTGACCGGAGAGGAGCTCGTGCTGGCCGCGAAACTGGTCGAGGATGCCGGCGGTCGCGAATGGACCGAGGCCGAAGCCGCACGTAGGCTGGCCGCAGCCGAACGCCACCTGGACGAGTTGAACCTGCCTCGCGACGTACACGCCGAGTTCGTGCAGATCGCCTGCTTTGTCACCGACCGGGACCGCTGATGGCCATCACGGAGAATTTCACCGGGGCCGCCCCGCCGACGGCGGACGCCCGAACCGCACGTGACCGGGCCCGTGACCACCTTCTGTCGCTCCAGGACACCGCGGGTTGGTGGCAGGGCGAACTCGAAACGAACGTCACTATGGACGCAGAAGACCTCCTACTTCGGGAGTTTCTCGGCATCCGTTCCAAAGAGGACACCGAACAGGCCGCACGCTGGATCCGGTCCCAGCAGCGCGCCGACGGGACCTGGGCGAACTTCCACGCCGGCCCGCCCGACCTGTCCACCACGGTGGAGGCATACCTGGCCCTCCGGCTGGCCGGAGACCCCCCGGAGCACCCCGACCTGGTCCGCGCCCGCCACTACATCCGGGCCGAGGGGGGCCTGGAACGGACCAGGGTCTTCACCAGGATCTGGTTGGCCCTGTTCGGCCTGTGGCGCTGGGAGGACCTGCCGGTGATGCCACCGGAGATGATCTTCCTGCCGCCGTGGGCCCCGCTGAACGTCTACGACTGGGGATGCTGGGCGCGCCAGACCGTGGTGCCGCTGACCGTCGTCAACGCGATCCGACCCTGCCACGACCTGGACTTCGGGCTGGACGAACTGCGCACCGGCGCCGCCCCGCCGCCGCGGCAGTGGCGCGGATGGGCCGGGGCGTTCGACCAACTCGACCGGGTGCTGCATGTCTACCAGCGGCGCCCCGCGCGAGCGGTGCGCCGGCTGGCGATGCGCCGGGCCGCCGAGTGGATCATCGCCCGGCAGGAGGCCGACGGTTCCTGGGGCGGCATTCAGCCGCCGTGGGTGTACTCGCTGATCGCGCTGCACCTGCTCGGCTATCCCATCGACCACCCGGTGATGGTCGCCGGCCTGCGCGGCCTGGACCGGTTCACCATCCGGGAGGACACTCCCGCGGGCATCGTGCGCAGACTGGAGGCCTGCCAGTCGCCGGTCTGGGACACCGCGCTGGCGACGATCGCCCTGGCCGACGCGGGCGTCGCCTCCGGTGACGACATGCTCGTGCGCGCCGCCGACTGGATCGTCGGCGAGGAGATCCGCGTCGGCGGCGACTGGCGCGTGCGCCGCC
>DASULA010000223.1:0-4789 GCA_036278435.1 Mycobacteriales bacterium
GACGCCATCTCGCCCAAGGCTTCGACCCAACCGCACACACCGGAACCCGCGGAGACCAGGCCAGACCCGGTCACCCCGACCCGGATCGCTTCGACCCCACCGGCCGCGCCGGCAGTCCCGACTCCCAGTCCGCGCCCGGTGCCCGCGCCGGGCACTCCGCCCGCCACTCCGGCGGCGGAGGCGCCGGTCCCGCACGCCCGCCGCGGCGAGGCCCCCGGGCCCGGCCCGGAAGCCGGGCACCCGTACCCCGCGAGCGGCGCCCCAGCCGGTCCGGTCGGTAGCTGGCTGCCCGACCTGCCGCGCCGGCCCAGTCCGCGGCCGATCAGGCCGAACACCAACCACGCACCGGCACCGCCGGCTGCCCCGACCCCGGTGGCCAACCGCCCCGACCAGGACGCGGACCAGCCAGCCGAGCCCGGACGTCCGGTACTGCCGCAGCGCCGCGCGCAGACTCACGTGGCGCCGCAGCTACGCGACGCCCCAGCGGGCCGGCGGGACACTCCGGGCCACACCCCGGGCCTGATGGCGGCCTTCCAGGGAGGTGTCAGCCGCGCCGACGAGGAGGACGACTCGGTGGCCAACGCCGACGGCATGCCCTGACCCAGCGACACCCCTCGGCTAAGGAGTCCTTCGATCATGGTGAACAACACCCCGGCAGGCAACGCGTCGGATCTCGCCTGGCTTCTGAGCGGCCTGGTCGAACGTGTCCCGCGCACCCGTAGCGCCGTCCTGCTGTCCTCCGACGGGCTGACCACCGCCGTGCACGGCATGGAAACCGACGGCGCGGACCACATGGCCGCGGTCGCCTCCGGCCTGTTCTCCATCGCGCGCAGCGCCGGAGTCAAGTTCGGCGGCAGCGCCGGGGTCCGGCAGGTGGTGGTCGAACTCGACGACACCCTGCTGTTCGTCACGTCGGCCGGACTCGGTTCGGTGTTGGCCGTGCTGGCCGACCGGGAAGCCGACGCCGGCGTGCTCGGGTATGAGATGTCGCAACTGGTGAAGAGCGTCCACTCGTTCCTGGCCACACCGGCCCGGCACCCGAGTGTCACGTCCGGGGATCCGGCCCGGTGAACATGATGGTGCTCGGGGACGGCGAACTGTGGCTCGACGGTGACGCCGGACGGCTGGTGCGCCCGTACACGGTGACCAACGGACGGACCCGCCCCACCAAGGAACTGGACCTGCTGTCGCTGGTGACGGCCACCGGTCGGGTCCCCCGCGCCCACCTGGACCACTACCACGCCGAGGCGATCGGCCTGTGCCTCCACCCGACCTCGGTCGCCGAGGTCGCCGCGCGCCTGCGGCTGCCCGCGGCGGTCACCAAGGTTCTTCTCTCAGATCTGGTCGACGGCGGCGCGGCAACCACCCAGCCCCCCAGTCCCGCCGCCGATCCCGCCGACCTATCCGTATTGGAGGCAGTGCTCCATGGCCTACAGCGCAGGCTCTGACCAGTTCCCCACCTCGGTCAAGCTCCTGGTCGCCGGTGGCTACGGTGTCGGCAAGACCACGTTCGTCGGCTCGGTGAGTGAGATCGAGCCGCTGAGCACCGAGGAACTCATCACCGCGGCCAGCATCGGCACCGACAGCCTGGATGGCGTGGGAGACAAGTCCACCACCACCGTGGCGTTCGACTTCGGGCGGATCACTCTCGGCGGCCAGCACATCCTCTACCTGTTCGGTACCCCGGGCCAGGAACGTTTCTGGTTCATGTGGGACGAGCTGTCCGACGGTGCGCTGGGTGCGGTCGTGTTGGCCGACACCCGCCGGCTGGAGGCCTGCTTCGACGCCGTCGACTTCTTCGAACGCCGCGAGATCCGTTTCATCGTGGCGATCAACCAGTTCGACGGCGCCTTCCCGCACGAGCCGGAGGAGGTGCGCGCCGCGCTCAAACTCAGACCCAACGTCCCGGTCGTGGTGTGCGACGCCCGGGACCGTCGCTCGGCCACGTCGGTCCTGGTCAGTTTCATCCAGCACCTGCTCGCCGTGGCCACCTCCACCCAGACCCGACAGACCGCACATCCCAGACCCGCCACCCACGGAGCGCCCTCATGACCTACGATCCCACCGGCCCGCTGCTGACCCCGGTCGACGAGGAGGCACCGCGGCGGGTGCTGCGACTGCGCGAACTCGGCCTGGGGCAGACCCCCGACCCAGAGTTCGACGAGTTCGCCCGAACCCTCGCCCAGGCCACCGGTGCCCCGTTCGCGATGGTCAACTTCATCGACGAACACCGCCAGTACTTCGCCGGCCTGTACTCACCCCACGCCGGGGCCAGCTCCCCGCTGGTGGCCGAGTCGGCCAGCGCCGAGCCGGGTCGGGTGATGTCCCGCGACCACGGCTACTGTCCGCATGTCGTGGTGCGGCGGCTGCCGCTGGTGCTCGACGACGTGTGCGACTATCCACGGTTCGCCGGCAACCCGGTGGTCGACGAGATTGGTATCCGGTCATATCTGGGCGCCCCACTGATCGACCGGACCGGTACCACGCTCGGCACGATCTGCGTGGTGGACCGCCAGCCGCGCCCGTGGGGACGCCCGGGCCTGGAGTTCATCAAGACCAAGGCCGCGGAGCTGATCGGCACGATCCACCACCGCGAGGGCTGGCCGGACTGATCAGGACACCGCCTCGAACTCGGGCGGGTCGGCCAGCCGCTGCGACCACTGTCCCCGGTCCCGGCCCAGGGCCACGTCGCCCAGGCGGAGTAGTTGCACATCAGACGTGCCGGCCGGAGCGAACATGTGGTGCGCGTCCCGCAGGAAGCGCTCGATCGGCCGGTCGGTGAACAGCCCGCAGGCGCCGTGCACCTCCATCGCGGTGCGCGCCGAGTCCAAGGCGTACTCGACGTTGATGAGCTTGGCGTTCATCAGTTCGGCGTCGCAGGGCAGGCCGCGGTCCAGCAGGTGCACCGCGTGGTACGCGGCCAGCCGGGCGGTCATCATCCGGGACTGCATGTGGCCCAGTTTCAGCTTGACCGACGGGAGTTCGGACAGCGGCTTGCCGTACCGGCACTGGGCGTTGGCGAACGCGCTGGTCTCCTGCACGAGTGCCTGGTGGATGCCCAGCGAGACGGCGGTGAGATTGGGCCTGCCGTACAAGGTGCTCGACGAGTAGGCGACGGCCAGGCCGTCACCCTCCAGCCCGAGCCGGTTCGCCACCGGGACGCGGCAGTCGTCGAAGACGATCTCGCCGAAACTGAAACCGTGCAGGCCCATGGCCACCTGGTGCCGCCCCAGAAAGACGCCGGGACGATCCGACTCCACCAGGAACGCCGACAGCCCGGTGGAGCCCGGCCCGGTGCGGACCACAACGCCATGCAGGTCACCGATATGGCTGTTGCCGACATATACCTTGCGGCCGTTGAGGATGTAGTCGTCGCCGTCGCGCACCGCGCTGGCCGTCATGCCCAGCACGTGCCCACCGGATCCGGACTCGGTGACGGCGATCGTGGGCAGGCACCGTCCGGCGGCGATGGCCGGCAACCAGGCCCGCTTCTGCTCCTCGTTGCCGTAGTGGACGACCTTGGCCACGCCCAGTTGGGACGCCTGTGTCATCGCCCCCATCGCGCCGCTGATCCGAGACAGCTCCTCGATGATGATGGTCTTCGCCAGGTGACCCAGGCCCATCCCGCCGTACTGGCGACCGATGGTGACGCCGATCCAGCCGCGCTCGGCGATCCGCCGGGACAGTCCGTGCTGCACCGAGCGGGACGCCTCCATGTCCGGCACCCGAGGGAGTATTTCCGACTCGGCGAATGCCCGCACCTCGTTCCGCAGGCGTTCTTGACGCTCCGTCGTGAAGTAACCGACCACGCAGGACTCCTCACCGTCCCTACCGCCGGGCCCGCCAGGATGGTTCGTCACCGCCCGGCCTCCCCCGCCGAGGACCGACAAGATCATGGTGGACAGGTCAATCGTAAAATTCAAGGTGGTTCAGGCATGAAACATATCCAATGCCCGGTTTTATTGTTCGCGGCACAGGCCTTGCCGGATCGGCAATCCGGGAAAGGCCACCGTGACGCGGCAGGGCACGCACGCCGGGTGACACCGCCGCCGTGGACACCGGCTCAGGGCGTGGTGGGCTGGCCCATCCCACGACGGCCACACGAAGTGAGGCCCCGACGGCGGCCATCGAGAGTCGGCGAGTGGATCCGTCAACGCTTGATCCCGAGACCCCCGTACATGTGCACGTGCATGTCGTCCAGAGCGCGGGTGCTCGGGTCGGCGCGCCAGCGGTGGACCAACACCACGCCCGGGTCGATCAGGTCCACGCCGGTGAACAGGGCCTCCACCTGGGCACTGTTCCGCGTCACCACCGGAATGCCGTTCGCGCGCTGGGCGGCCACTCCTCGGGGGATCTCCTCTGGTTCGCTGTCGGCGGTCAGGGTCGCTATCGCCAGCACGCTCCCCCGGGCCAACGGCCGCACCAACCGGTCGACGATCCGGTGCACCTCTGCCTCGTCGGTCAGAAAATGCAGGATGGCCAGCAGGCACAGCGCGATCGGCCGGTCGAAGTCCAGCGTGCCGCGCAGTTGCGGTGCGCTCAGGATGGCCTCGGTGTCGCGCAGATCGGCGTCGATGTAGGCGGTGCGGCCCTGCGGGGTGCTGGTCAGCAGCGCCCGGGCGTGCACCAGCACGATCGGGTCGTTGTCCACATACACCACCCGCGACTCCGGAGCCACCTTCTGCACCACCTCGTGCAGGTTCGGCGACGTCGGTAACCCCGTACCGATATCCAGGAACTGGCGGATCCCCAGCTCCGCGGCCAGGTAGTGCGCTGCCCGCACCATGAA
>DASULA010000224.1:0-16200 GCA_036278435.1 Mycobacteriales bacterium
GCCGTGGGCCGGTTGCACCCGCAGAAGGGCTACGAGGTGTTGGTGGCCGCCGCGGCCCGGTGTGCCCGCCGGGATCCGGTGCCGCTGGTGGTGGTGGCCGGCAACGGGCCGTTGGAGTCGCGGATCCGGGCTCAGGCCGACCGGGTTGGCGCGCCGGTGCGGCTACTGGGCCGGCGGGATGACGTGGCCGAGTTGATGTCGGCGGCCGACGTGGTCGTGCTTCCGTCCCGCTGGGAGGCCCGTTCCCTGGTCGCCCAGGAGGCCCTGCACGCCGGCCGGCCGCTGGTGGCCACCGCGGTCGGTGGGCTGCCCGGACTGCTGGGCGACGGCGCGGCGCTGGTGCCGCCAGGTGACGTGGACGCGTTCGACCGGGCAGTGCGGGAACTGCTCGACGACCCGGGTCGGGCCGGTGAACTGGCCGCCCGGGGCCGGGCGCGGGCCCGGACCTGGCCGACCGAGGAGGACACCGCGGCCCAGGCGCGCGCCGTCTACGCCGAACTGCTCGGCCTGGCCGGTTAGGCCCGCCCGGCGGGTCCGGCTGGGCGGCGACTGGGCGGCGACAGGTGGGCGCGGCGTGTCGGACTGGCGGTCGTGTTACCGTGGACTTCCGTGGATCATCGGGCCGGCCTGGCCTGCTGAGACGCGCCAGTATGTTGGCGTGCAGCCCCGGCCCGGTGACACAGTGTCACTGTTGGACCGACCACGGGAGCCCTGTTGCAGCCGGTCAGGACGGCCAAGCACGTGTTCGTCACCGGAGGCGTCGCCTCCTCACTCGGGAAGGGGCTCACGGCCAGCAGCCTGGGCAGGCTGCTCGCCGCGCGTGGCCTACGGGTCACCATGCAAAAGCTCGATCCGTACCTCAACGTCGATCCCGGGACGATGAACCCGTTCCAGCACGGCGAGGTGTTCGTCACCGAGGACGGGGCCGAGACCGACCTGGACATCGGCCACTACGAGCGGTTCCTGGACAACGACCTGCGTGGTTCGGCGAATGTCACCACCGGGCAGGTGTACTCCAGCGTCATCACCAAGGAGCGGCGCGGGGAGTACCTGGGCGACACCGTGCAGGTCATCCCGCACATCACCAACGAGATCAAGGACCGGATCCGGGCGATGGCCGGGCCGGACGTCGACGTGGTGATCACCGAGATCGGCGGCACCGTGGGTGACATCGAGTCGCTGCCGTTCCTGGAGGCCGCCCGCCAGATCCGGCACGACCTGGGCCGGGACAACTGCTTCTTCCTGCACGTGTCGCTGGTGCCGTTCCTCGCGCCCAGCGGCGAGTTGAAGACCAAGCCCACCCAGCACTCGGTGGCCGCGCTGCGCAACATCGGAATCCAGCCCGACGGGTTGGTCTGCCGCTCGGACCGGGAGCTTCCGGACGGACTCAAGCGCAAGATCTCCCTCACCTGTGACGTGGACGCCGACGGGGTGGTCTCCGCGCCGGACGCGCCGTCCATCTACGACATCCCCAAGGTGCTGCACACCGAGGGGTTGGACGCCTACGTGGTGCGCCGGCTGGGACTGCCGTTCCGTGACGTCGGATGGGCGGTGTGGGGGGACCTGCTCGACCGGGTGCACCGTCCACGCCAGACGGTCACGGTCGCGCTGGTCGGAAAGTACGTCGACCTGCCCGACGCGTACCTGTCGGTGACCGAGGCGCTGCGGGCCGGTGGTTTCGCCCACCGGGCCAGGGTGCGGATCCGGTGGGTGACCTCCGACGACTGCCAGACCCCGGCCGGGGCGGCCACGGCGCTGGCCGACGTGGACGGTGTCCTGGTCCCCGGCGGGTTCGGGGTGCGCGGGATTGAGGGGAAGATCGGCGCGGCCCACTTCGCCCGTACCCGGGGGATCCCGGTGTTGGGGCTGTGCCTGGGCCTCCAGTGCATGATCATCGACTTCGCCAGGTCGGTGGCCGGGATACCGGGGGCCAACTCCTCGGAGTTCGAACCTGACTGCGCCGACCCGGTGGTGGCCACCATGCCCGACCAGCGTGCCGTGGTGGCCGGCGAGCGGGACATGGGCGGCACGATGCGGCTGGGCGCCTACCCGGCCCGGCTGGTGTCCGGGTCGCTGGTCGCCGACGCCTACGGCACCGGGGAGGTGTCCGAGCGGCACCGGCACCGTTATGAGGTGAACAACGCCTACCGGGACCGGCTTGAGGCGGCCGGGCTGATGTTCTCCGGGGTGTCCCCGGACGGGCGGCTGGTGGAGTTCATCGAACTGCCCCGCGACGTGCACCCGTTCTTCGCCGCCACCCAGGCCCACCCGGAGTTCAAGTCCCGGCCGACCCGCCCGCACCCGCTGTTCGGCGCGTTCGTGCGGGCCGCGATGGACTACGAGGCCTCCGAGCGGCTGCCGGTGGAGCTGCCCGAGCCGGCCGGTTCGACCCCGGCGTTCGCCCAGTGACCGGGACCGAGGGGCACACCTACCCGGTGCTGTCGTCCCGGCAGATATACCAGGGCCGGGTGTTCGGGATGCGTGCCGACGAGGTGGAGATGCCCGGCGGCCGGGCCGCGGTGCGCGAATTGGTGGTGCACCCCGGTGCGGTCGTGGTGGCGGCTGTGGACGCCTCCGACCGGGTGGTGATGGTCCACCAGTACCGGCATCCGGTGCGCGACCGGCTGTGGGAGCTGCCCGCCGGTCTGCTCGACGTGGACGGGGAACCGGCCCTGCTCGCGGCCCGCCGCGAGCTGTACGAGGAGGCGCACGTGCGGGCCTCACGCTGGCAGGTTATCGCCGACGTGTTCCCGTCTCCGGGGATGACCGACGAGGCGGTGCGGCTGTACCTGGCCAGGGAACTGACGCCGGTGGCCGACGGGGACCGGTTCGTCGCCGACGGCGACGAGGAGGCCGAGATGACCGTGCACCGGATCGACCTGGACGACGCGGTGCGGATGGTGTTCACCGGCGAGTTGCACAACGGCGTGACGGTCAGTGGGGTGCTGGCCGCGGCCCGCCTGCGCGACGCCGGCTGGCCCGACTCGCTGCTCCGCCCGCCGGACTCGCCCTGGCCGGCCCGCCCGACCCACGCGGGGTCCTGACCGCCGCGACCGCCGCGGGTGTCAGTCCGTTCGCGGGCGGTACCGGTGGGGATGACCGCACCAGTACCGCGCCGCCGGGCCTTACACTCGGGCCGGTGCCGCGCCACTTCCGGGTGACCGGTATCCCGCCCGGCAACGTCGCCGGCGGATCGTGTCGCGCCGCCGTGCGGTGGTGGGGCCGATGGACCCAGGGAAGGTGCGGTCGAGGGTGAAGATCGGAATCCCGCGCGAGATCAAGGACCACGAGTACCGGGTGGCGATCACCCCGGCCGGCGTGCGGGAGCTGGCTTCTGCCGGCCACCAGGTGTTCGTCGAGAAGGCCGCCGGGGTCGGGTCGTCGATCCCGGACGAGGACTACGTCGCCGCCGGCGCGAAGATCCTCGACAACGTCGAGGACGTGTGGGCCGACGCCGAGTTGGTGTTGAAGGTCAAGGAGCCGGTCGGCGAGGAGTACCGCCGGATGCGGCGCGGCCAGACCCTGTTCACCTACCTGCACCTGGCCGCGTCCCGGCAATGCACCCAGGCGATCCTGGACGCCGGTACCGACGCGGTGGCCTACGAGACGGTGCAGTTGGCCGACGGGTCGCTGCCGCTGCTGGCCCCCATGTCCGAGGTGGCCGGCCGGATGGCGCCACAGGTCGGCGCGCACTGCCTGGAACGTGCCCAGGGCGGCCGGGGCGTGTTGATGGGCGGGGTGTCGGGGGTGTACGCGGCGAAGGTGGTCGTGATCGGCGCCGGGGTGTCCGGGACGAACGCCGCGGCGATCGCGCTGGGCATGCAGGCCGAGGTGCTGTTGCTGGACCGGAACATCGACAAGCTGCGTTCGTCGGACCGCATCTACCAGGGGCACCTACAGACCGTCGCGTCGAACACTTACGAGATCGAGCGGGCTGTGATCGACGCGGACATGGTCATCGGCGCGGTGCTGGTGCCCGGGGCCAAGGCACCCACGTTGGTGAGCAACGAACTGGTGTCCCGGATGAGGCCCGGTTCGGTGTTGGTGGACATCTCGGTGGACCAGGGTGGGTGTTTCGAGGACACCCGGCCGACCACCCACTCCGACCCCACCTACCTGGTGCACGACTCGGTGTTCTACTGCGTGGCCAACATGCCCGGCGCGGTGCCGCACACGTCCACCTACGCGCTCACCAACGTGACCCTGCCCTACGTCATGGAACTCGCCGGTCGCGGGTTGCGGAACGCCGCCGGGCGGGACCGGGCACTGGCCCTGGGGGTGAACGCGGTGGGTGGCGTGCTGACCAGCGAACCGGTCGCCGAGGCGCACGGCATGACCGCGGTACCGCTCGCCGAGGCGCTGTCCTGAGCGGCGGTGACGTCGCCGGGATACGCCGCGGCGGCGCCCGGGACGTCCGAGATATCCGGGACGTCCGGACCGACCCGTCCACCCGGCCCGGCCCGGCCCCGGGTCCGCTGGAGCGCGCCGTCACCACCTACCTGGACCACCTGGCGGTCGAACGGGGCCTGGCAGCCAACACGCTGGTGTCCTACCGTCGAGACCTGCGCCGGTACGTCGAACACCTGGCGGTCCTGAACGTGCGACTGCTCGACGAGGTGTCCGAGTCGACCGTGTCGGGGTTTCTGGCCCGGTTGCGCGAGGGCGACGACGGGCACGTGCCACTGTCGGCGAGTTCGGCGGCACGCGCGGTCGTGGCGGTGCGCGGGCTGCACCGGTTCGCGGTGCGTGAGGGTCTGACCGGAGTCGACCCCGCGTCGGCGGTCCGCCCGCCGTTGCCGCCGCGCCGGCTGCCCAAGGCGATACCGGTGGACGAGGTGGAACGGTTGCTCGACGCGGTCGGCGGCAGGGACACGCCGCTGGCGTCGCGGGACCGGGCACTGCTGGAACTGCTGTACGGCACGGGTGCGCGCATCTCCGAGGCGGTCGGGTTGGCCGTCGACGACGTGTCGACCGACGACGCGCCGTCCGGCGGTTCGAGCGTGATCCTGCGCGGCAAGGGCGGCCGGGAACGGGTCGTGCCGCTGGGCCGGTGTGCGCTGCGCGCGGTGGAGGACTACCTGGTCAGGTCCCGCCCGGCGCTGGCCGCGGCCGGACGTGGCACGCCCAGGCTCTTCCTGAACGCCCGCGGCGGCCCGCTGTCCCGGCAGAGCGCGTGGGCGATCCTGCGCGCCGCCGCCGGGCGGGCCGGCCTGTCCGGGCGGGTTTCGCCGCACACCCTGCGGCATTCCTTCGCCACCCACCTGCTGGACGGCGGGGCGGACGTGCGGGTGGTGCAGGAACTACTCGGACACGCCTCGGTGGCGACCACCCAGGTGTACACCCTGGTCACCGTGGACCACCTGCGGGAGGTGTACGCGACCGCCCACCCGCGTGCCCGGTGATCCCGGCGGCCGGCGGAGGGGTCCGAACGCGGTGCCGGGGTGTTGCCCGAGCCCGGGCCGCCGGCCACTGGCACGGATGCCGCGCCGGCCGGTGCGCTTCCTTGCCCAGGGTGGGTGCCGGCCATACAGTCGGGCGACACGTTGTGGCTCCTTGACGATATGCGGCGAGGTCGTCAAGGGCGCCCGGCAGGAGGGCGTTCGAACGGGGAGCCGGTTCCGGCCGGAGGGATCGCGGGCGGGGAGGGGTTCGTGCTGGTGGCACGGACGACCACGGTGCGGCGAAGCGCGGACTGGGACCACACAAGCCGGACAATCGTATGGGCGGGCGCTCCGGGTCGACAGGAAGGCCAACATGCAAATACCTATGTCGACACGTGACCCGTACGACGGGTCGTCCCCCGTGGGCGGTTCGCAGCGCGGGGGATACGAACTGGACGAGTACCCGCGCCGGGATGGCGAGCAGGCGCATACCAGAGGGTTCGACGGGCCGATCGACCCGACCCGGATGGACCCGGTACGGCTGCGCCCGCGCCGGGTGCTGCCCGAACCCGTGCCGGTGCGCGAGCATGGCCCGGCCCGGGTGGTCGCGCTGGCCAACCAGAAGGGTGGCGTCGGCAAGACGACCTCCACCATCAACCTGGGCGCGGCGCTGGCCGAGTACGGCCGCCGGGTACTGCTGGTGGACTTCGATCCGCAGGGCGCGCTGTCCGTCGGCCTCGGGGTCAACCCGCACCAACTGGAGATGACCATCTACAACCTGCTGATGGGTGGGTCGGGTGGCATCGACGAGGTGCTGCTCAAGACGAACGTGGCCGGCATGGACCTGCTGCCCAGCAACATCGACCTGTCCGCCGCGGAGGTACAATTGGTCAGCGAGGTCGCCCGCGAGCAGAGCCTGCTGCGGGTGATCCGCCCGGTGCTGGGCGAGTACGACTTCATCCTGATCGACTGCCAGCCCTCGCTCGGCCTGCTCACCATCAACGCGCTGACCGCCGCACAGAGCGTGATCGTCCCGTTGGAGTGCGAGTTCTTCAGCCTGCGCGGTGTCGCCCTGCTCATCGACACCATCGACAAGATCAAGGCGCGGTTGAACCCTGACCTTCAGATCGAGGGAATCCTCGCCACCATGTACGACGCCCGCACCGTGCACGCTCGCGAGGTGTTCGCCCGGGTGGTGGAGGCGTTCGGTGACACCGTCTTCGACACGGTGATCGCCCGGACCGTCCGGTTTCCCGAGACGACGGTGGCCGGCGAACCGATCACCACCTGGGCTCCGACATCCAGCGGCGCGCGCGCCTACCGGAACCTGGCCAAGGAGGTGCTGGCTCGATGAGTGAGCCTTGGCGAGTGAATCGGGTGGCGCAGTGCGTAGGTGCCTCATGCCTGCCCGCAGCGGAGCGAGGACAGGCATGAGCCGCAGACCGAGCCTGCCCGGCGCCGCCGAGTTGTTCCGTACCACCGCCCTGTCGCTGTCACCGCCGGCCGGTTCGGCGGTCGCCCGGCCGGCCGCCGACGAGACCGCCGGGCAGGCGCCGGCCGCTGCCGTACCGTCTGGTCTGTCCGGTTCGAACAGTCCGAATGGCTCGAACGGCCCGAGTGGGTCACCGGGATCGGTAGGGTCGGCCGTGCCGCTGCGTGACGGCGGCACCGAGCCCGGCCCGGGGCGGCGCGGGACGCCCCGCCGGAGGGTCTCGGCCCAGGCGCGGCGGGGCAGTGGACGGCAGCGGCACGAGGAGAAGATCACGGTGTACTGCTCGGCGGAGGAGTTGCTCGACCTGGAGAGCGCCCGGCTGGCGCTGCGGGCGGACCATGACCTGGTGGTGGACCGTGGCCGGATGGTGCGCGAGGCCGTCGCGGTGGTGCTCGCAGACCTTGAGGCCAGGGGCGAGGACTCGGTCCTGGTCCGCCGGCTGCGCGAGTCCTGACCGGTGCTGCGGACGTTAGGGCACCCGATCTCGTTCCTGGGCCTGGTGGCCGGGTTCGTGGTGGGGATCTTCGTACTGCACTATGCGCAGGTGTGGGTGGCCAGGTTGCTCGGTGACCGGGTGGCGCTGCGGGCCGGGCACGACCTGCGGCGGGCGATCGATCCGTTCGGCGCGGTCGCCGCGGCCATCTCGGTGCCCGGGTGGGGCAGCCTCGCCGACACCAACCTGCGGTCCACCGGCCGGCGCGCGGCGGCGTTGCTGGCCGGTCCGCTGGCCGCGGCGGCGGTCGGGCTGGTCGCGCTGGCCGGCTACCTGGGTCTGGGTGGCCCGCCGGTCGAGGTCGGGCCGGGTGACCTTCTCGGTGGCGCGCCGTTCCCGGCCGCGCAGTCGTTCCTGCTGTGCGCCGGGGTGGAGTCCATCGGGGTGGCCGTGCTGTCTTTGGTTCCGTTGCCGCCGCTGACCGGGTGGCGGCTGCTGCAACTGGCCTCGGCGAACACACTGGGTTGGCAGCGTGCCCGGTACTGGCTGGAGGAGCGCAACATCGGTGTGGTGATCCTGCTGGTGTTGCTGATCTTCCCGCTGGGGCGGAGTGGGCCGCTGCTGGTCGAGCTGGTAAACGCGATCACCCGCCCGCTGACCGGGCTGCTGCCGTGACGGCGGCGCGCCGGGGGATGGGTGGGCAGGTCACCGGCGGGTCGCCGGAACCGGCTACCGTCGCCTTGTGAGCGCACCGTCTCCCGGCGCCGAGGTGGCCGCCGTGCCCACCTCACCACGCGCCCCCGGGCCTGGGCCTCGGGGTGAACCGGCACGGGTGGCGCCGTTCCAGGTGCACCTGGACAACTTCACCGGGCCGTTCGACCTGCTACTCCAGTTGATCTCCAAGCACCAGCTTGACGTGACCGAGGTGGCGCTCTCGCAGGTGACCGACGAGTTCATCGCGCACATCCGGGCGGCCGGCGCCAGTTGGGACCTTGGCCAGGCGACCGAGTTCCTGGTGGTCGCGGCGACCCTGCTCGACCTCAAGGCGGCCCGGCTGCTGCCCGCCGCCGCGGTGGAGGACGAGGAGGACCTGGCGCTGCTGGAGGCGCGGGACCTGCTGTTCGCCCGGCTGTTGCAGTACCGGGCCTACAAGGAGGTGGCCGCCTGGTTCCGGCAGGCCGAATCCGCCCAGGCCCGGCGCCATCCGCGCGCGGTGACGATGGAACCCAGGTTCGCATCGCTGCTGCCGGAGGTGCTGCTCGGGCTCGGACCGGAGCAGTTCGCCCGGCTGGCCGAGGAGGCACTGGCACCCAAGGCGCCGCCGGTGGTGTCCCTGGACCACGTGCACGCCGTCCGGGTGAGTGTCCGCGAGCATGCCGGGGTGCTGCGCGAGCGGCTGTCCCGGACCGGTTCGGCCACGTTCCGGTCGCTGATCACCGACTGCCGACACACCCTGGAGGTGGTGGCGCGGTTCCTGGCGCTGCTGGAGCTGTACCGGGAGATGGTGGTGACCTTCGAACAGGTCACCCCGCTCGGTGAACTGCACGTGCGGTGGACCGGCAACGCCGAGGGCACGGGCGGCGCGGCAGGTACCGGTGCGGGTGGGCCTGACACCGACGATCCGGACAACAACAACATGGACGAGGAGTACGGTTGACTTCCTCCGCCCGCCTAAAGGCGGGGGGTTCCACTCCTTACGGGGTGGGGTTCCTCTTTCGCCGGGCCGTGCCGGTCGGTTGCCCGACGCGGTCTCACCGGCCGTCCGGAGGCAGCGGCGACCAGCCCGGCCGCCGTGTCGATGTTCTGCGCCGCGTTGTGGTCCCGGTCATGCCGGGTGCGGCAGCTCGGACACGTCCACTGCCGTGTCCCCAGGGAAAGGGAGGCGAGCAGGTATCCGCAGCGAGAGCACGTCTTGCTACTCGGGTAGAAGCGGTCGACTACCACGAACCGACGTCCGTACCGCTGCGCCTTGTACTCCAGCATGGTGCGGACCTTGGCCCATCCGCACTCGCTGATTGCTCGGGCGAGGGAGCGGTTGCGGACCATCTTGCGCACAGCGAGGTCTTCCACGCCGATCCGGTCGAACCGGCGGACGAGGGCAGTGCTGGTCTTGTGCAGGCGTACGGTTCCACACCACGCGCACACACCCGAACGTGCGGGCGAGAAGCGCCGCCTGCGCAGGGTCGGGGTAGGCCCGGACTTTGTACGCCGTCCTCACACCCACCTCTTACCGGAAGGTGCGGCATGGGTAAGCACGCCATTCCTCCCCGGCCTGAAGGTCGGGGCATCCTGGCGAGTCTCCGGTGAACGAGCACACCGGCGTTCCACCGGAGACCGGCGTTCCACTGGAGACGGACGTTCCACCGGCGGAACCTCCGAGGGGAACGGCGCCGGAACCGCAGCCGGTTCGCCAGGAGCCTGTCGAGGCGCCCGGCGACGGCCAGCTACCACTGGAGCTGTCGCTGCCCGAACAGGGCGCCGGCGGCGAGCTGGACGACCCGGCCCGGTTGGCCGCCGCGGTGGAGGCCGTGCTGTTCGTGGTGGACACACCGGTCACCTCGGCCAACCTGGCCGGCGTTTTCGGCGTGCCGGAGTCGAGGATCGACCAGGCTTTGTCAGGGCTCCGCGACGGGTACGACCGGCGGGGTCACGGCTTCGCCCTGCGGGAGGTCGCCGAGGGTTGGCGCCTGTACACCAGAGAGGAGTACGCGCCCTACGTCGAGCGCTACCTGCTCGATGGCCAGCAGACGCGGCTCACCCAGGCCGCGCTGGAGACGCTGGCCGTGGTCGCCTACCGCCAACCGGTCACCCGGTCTCGCATCGCCGCCATCCGCGGGGTGGGCGTTGACGGGGTGATGCGTACCCTGTCGACCAGGGGACTTGTCGAGGAGTGTGGCACCGATCCGGGCAGCGGCGGGAACCTGTACCGTACGACCTCGCTGTTCCTGGAGAGGCTCGGGCTGCGTTCGCTGGACGAGCTTCCGTCGCTGGCTCCGCTCCTCCCCGAGATTGACGCACTGGATGATGTCGCAACCTCAGCCTGAGACCGCGCCGACCGGTGAGCGCCTGCACAAGGTGCTGGCCGCAGCCGGGGTGGCCTCCCGACGTGCCTGCGAGGAGATGATCGCGGCCGGCCGGGTGACCGTCAACGGCGAGGTCGTGTCGCGGCCCGGCCGGCGGATCGACCCGGCCCGCGACTTGGTGCACGTGGACTCCGAGCGGGTGGCGCTGCATCCGGACCTGGTGTACCTGGCGCTCAACAAGCCGCCGGGGGTGCTCAGCACGATGTCCGACGACCGGGGCCGACCGACGGTGGGCGACTGGGTCGCCGACCGGCCGCAACGGCTGTTCCACGTCGGCCGGCTGGACGCCGACAGCGAGGGCCTGCTGATCCTGACCAACGACGGCCAACTCGCGCACCGGCTGACCCACCCCTCGCACGGCGTGCCCAAAACCTACCTGGCCCGGGTGCGCGGGCCGGTGCGCCGCGATCTGGGCCGCCGACTCCGGGCCGGCGTGGTGCTGGAGGACGGACCGGTCCGGGTGGACGGCTTCCGGCTGGTCGAGTCGGCCGGCCAGCAGGCGATGGTCGAGGTCGTGCTGCACGAGGGGCGCAGGCACGTGGTCCGCCGGTTGCTCGCCGAGACCGGCCATCCGGTGTCCCGCCTGGTGCGCACGTCGATCGGCCCGGTGCGGCTCGGCCATCAGAAACCGGGCACGCTGCGCCGACTCGGCCGCGAGGAGATCGGCAAGCTGTACCGGTCAGTGGGCCTGTGACAGGCCGTCTACACCCGGACCGGCTGACCGGGGTGTCCTGCCCGGTGACATCGGACATAGTGGCCCGCAGTGCCGCGAACGGATGACCGGTCGGTGACGGTTCGGGCGGTGGCTTCGTGGTAGCCGTGTCCAGGGCGGGAGAATGCGCACGGGTCTGGCAGCGGCGGCAGCGGCCGGGCGCCGATCGGGAGGGAGTGGTCGTGCGACTCACCGGTGTGGTCGCGATGGACGGGCCGTCCGGCACGGGAAAGTCGTCGGTCGCCCGGACCCTGGCGCGCACCCTCGACGCGTGTTACCTGGACACCGGTGCGATGTACCGGGCGGTGACCTGGGCGGTGCTGCGGGCCGGGGTGGATCCCGGTGACACCGACGCGGTCACCGTGGTGGCCGACAAGGTTCGGCTGGAGATCAGCACCGACCCCGACGACCAGCGGATCAGCGCCGACGGGGAACGGGTGGACCACCAGATCCGGTCGCAGCCAGTGACCGCGACCGTGTCCGCGGTGTCCGCGGTGCCCGGGGTGCGAGCCACGCTGGTGGCCGCGCAGCGGGCCGTGGTCGCAGACGCCCTGGCCGGTTGCGGGATCGTCGTCGAGGGCCGCGACATCGGCACCGTGGTCGCCCCGGACGCGCGGCTGAAGGTGTTCCTGACCGCCTCGGCGGCCGAACGCGCGGCACGCCGGTCCAGGCAGGACGGTCGGACCGGTGTCGGGCAGGTCGACGCGGTCCAGGAGGCGATGCGGCGCCGGGACGCCTTCGACAGCAGCCGCGCGGCCAGCCCGCTGCGGATCGCCGAGGACGCGGTGGAGGTCGACAGCACCCACCTGTCGCTCACCGAGGTGGTCGAGCACCTGGTGGCACTGGCGCGTGACCGCGGCATGGTCGTCGCAGCGGGCCACCGGTGAGCATCGAGCGCACCGCCGGCCAGCGGGCCCGAGGGGTGTGGTCGATGGCACCCGGCCGGGCCATCGCCCGGATGCTGGCGCGTGCGGCCACCAGGCTGTCCGTGGAGGGCCTGGAACACGTGCCGGTGACCGGCGGGGTGTTGCTGGCCATCAACCACAGCGCATTCGTCGACGGGCCGATCGTCTATGGCGTGGTCCGCCGGCCCACCGTGTTCCTCATCAAGATCGAGATGTTCCGCGGACCGCTGGGCGTGGTGCTGCGCCATCTCGGGCAGATCCCGGTCCGCCGTGGCACGGTCGAGCGGGCGCCGCTGGTCGCCGCACTGGACACCCTGGCCGCCGGCGGCGCGGTGGGCATTTTCCCGGAGGGCACCAGGGGCGCCGGCGACGTGTCCAGGGTGGAACACGGGATCGCGTTCCTGGCGTTGCGTTCGGCCTGCCCGGTGGTGCCGGTGGCCTGCCTGGACACCGCGTCGGTGTTCCGGCGGTGGCGCCCGGGCCGGCGGGAGCGGGTCCGGGTGGTCTTCGGCGAGCCGTTCGTGATCACCCGCGGCCAGCCGGGTCCGGCCCGGCGTACCGTGGCCGAGGCGGCCGAGGAGATCCGGACCGTGCTGGCAAAGCACGTGGCGCAGATCGCCGCCGGACCCGACCCGAAGGATCCTCACGATGACTGATCAGACCGGCGCGCGCCCGTCCAGCGGCGGTGACCGGGCGGCCCCGACCGGGCCGCCCGCCGGGCTCGCCGACGCCGAGGCACCGGTGCTC
This sequence comes from Mycobacteriales bacterium, assembly GCA_036278435.1. Classification (GTDB taxonomy): domain Bacteria; phylum Actinomycetota; class Actinomycetes; order Mycobacteriales; family DASULA01; genus DASULA01. Next base: position 12,754 of record DASULA010000224.1, read on the forward strand.
GCCGTGGTCGGGCGCCCGAACGTGGGCAAGTCCACCCTGGTCAACCGCATCCTCGGCCGGCGCGAGGCGGTGGTGCAGGACGTGCCCGGGGTGACCCGGGACCGGGTGGCCTACGACGCGAACTGGTCGGGGCGCCGGTTCACGGTGGTCGACACCGGTGGCTGGGAACTCGACGCCAGGGGGCTGTCCGCGCGGGTGGCCGAACAGGCCGAGCGGGCGGTGGCCGCGGCCGACGCGGTGCTGCTGGTGGTCGACGCGACCGTGGGCGCCACCGACACCGACGAGCGGGTTGCCCGGGTGCTCAGGCGGGGCGGGACGCCGGTGGTGCTGGCCGCCAACAAGGTCGACGACGAGCGCGTCGAGGCCGACGCGGCGGCCCTGTGGTCGCTCGGCCTGGGCGAGCCGTACCCGGTCAGCGCATTGCACGGGCGGGGTAGCGGGGATCTGCTCGATGCGGTGATCGCCGCGCTGCCCGAGTCGCCGCCGGAACGCCATGAGCGGGGCGGTCCCCGCCGGGTGGCGCTGGTCGGGCGCCCGAACGTGGGTAAGTCCAGCCTGCTCAACCGGCTCACCGGCGAGGAGCGGGCGGTCGTGCACGAGGTCGCCGGGACCACTGTGGACCCGGTGGACAGCCTGGTGTCGTTGGGCGGCGAGGTGTGGAAGTTCGTTGACACCGCCGGGTTGCGTCGGCGGGTCCGCACCGCCTCGGGTGCGGAGTACTACGCCAGCCTGCGCACGTCCACGGCGATCGAGGCCGCCGAGGTGGCGGTGGTGCTGATCGACGCCGGCGAACCGATCAGCGAGCAGGACCAGCGGGTGATCAGCGCGGTGGTGGAAGCCGGCCGTGCCCTGGTTTTGGCGTTCAACAAGTGGGACCTGCTCGACGAGGACCGCCGGCTCCGGTTGGAGAAGGAGATCGACCGCGAACTGATCCGCATCCGCTGGGCGCAACGGGTCAACGTGTCGGCTGTGACCGGGCGCAGCGTGGACCGGCTGGCGCCCGCGCTACGGACCGCGCTGGCGTCTTGGGACCAGCGGGTGCCCACCGCGCGGCTGAACGCCTGGCTCACCGCGGTGGTCGCGGCCACGCCGCCGCCGGTGCGCGGTGGCCGGCAGCCGAAGATCCTGTTCGCCACCCAGCCCAGCTCCCGTCCACCCAGGTTCGTGCTGTTCACCTCCGGGTTCCTGGAGCCGGCGTACCGGCGGTTCCTGGAGCGGAGGCTGCGGGAGGATTTCGGTTTCGTCGGTACCCCGATCGAGATCAGCGTGCGGGTGCGGGAACGCCGGGCCGCGCGACGCTGACCGGCGGGGGCGTGCGCGGCGCACCCGCCGGTTGCGGTAACCTCGGCGCAGCGCCGTTTACGGTGCTGGTTTCGGGACGTGGCGCAGTTTGGTAGCGCACTTGACTGGGGGTCAAGGGGTCGCAGGTTCAAATCCTGTCGTCCCGACAGCAAAACCGCAGGTCAGAAGGGGTGTCGCCGGTTCCGGTGGTGCCCCTTCAGACGTTCCGTGGTCACGTGGTGGTCACGGGATCTTCGGGCCGGCGGTCACGGTGTGGGCCGTGTGACCACTTCCTCCCACGACGGGGTCGTTCTCGCCTCGACGTGTGGAGGTGTGCTCGATGAATGGAAGCGTGCGCAAGGACTTCCGGTGTGACCCGGTGAGCGGGCAGCGGGTGTGGCGGGGTACGTGGTTGTACGTGCTGGACGTGCCGGCCGGCGCGGAGGGGAAGCGCCGGCAGGAGAAGCGGCGGGGCTTCGCGACCAGGGGTGCGGCGGTGGCGGCGTTGGATGCGGCCCGTGAGCGGGTGCGGTCAGGGACTGTCGCCACGTCGGCGCGTCCGGGGTCGGGCTCGGCGTTGACGGTGGGGGAGTACCTGGAGGGGTGGTTGGTTGAGGTTCGCCCGACGTTGGCGGTGACGGCGTGGGTGAACTACCAGACGGTGCTGCGGGCCTATGTGCGGCCGTGGATCGGTGATCGGGTGCTGGCGCAGGTCAGTGAGGCCGACGTGTCGGGGTTGTACCGGGATCTGTTGGCTCGGGGTGGGCACCGGCGGTGCGGTGGCTGCGAGCCGTCGCAGTGTGATCGGGGTAGGCCGTTGTCGGCGACGACGGTGCGATTGGTGCACAAGGTGCTGCGCAAGGCGTTGTTCGACGCCCGGACGGTGGTGCCGGTCAACCCCACGGTTGGGGCTCGCCGGCCGCGCCGGTCGGCGCGGGTGATGAGTGTGTGGACCCAGGCTGAGGTCCCTGGGTACCTGCACGCGCTGTCGACCGACCGGTTGTACGCGGCATGGTTCCTGGCGGTGACCTGCGGGTTGCGCCGCGGTGAGCTTGCTGGCCTGCGGTGGGTCGACGTGGATCTGGACCGGCGGACGCTGGCGGTTCGCTTGCAGCGCACCACCGCGGACTGGAAGGTCGTGGAGAAGGAGCCCAAGGGCACCAGTCGGCGGCTGGTGACCCTCGGCCCAGTAACCGCCGCCGTGCTGGAAGCCCACCGGCAGCGGCAGCAGACCGAACGCCGTCACACAGGCGGTACCTGGCCTGACACCGGGCACGTGTTCCTCACCGAGACCGGTGAACCGATTCACCCGGCGGCACTGACCCGCCGGTTCACGACGGCCTGCCGCGCGGCGGGGGTTCGGGTGATCCGGTTGCACGAGACCCGACACACCTGCGCCACCCTGGCCTTGGCCGCGAACGTGCACCCGAAGGTCGTCCAGGAACGCCTGGGCCATTCCTCGGTCCAGATCACCCTGGACACCTATTCTCACACCACACCCGGCATGCAACAACACGCCGCCGACGCCATCGAAACCCTCGCCGCCGGCGATCAGCCCACCCCACCGGAGACCAACCCGAGCTGATCCCGCCGACTGAACGTCCCGGTCCGGGTTCGGATGCGACACCCATCCGGACCCGGGACGCGGGGTGCGGGGTTGCCGCTGACCGGACGGGCATGTGTCTGGGCAGGGGTCCAGGCACACTCCTGGGCAAGGATCCGGGCACCCCACCGCGATGCGGCGGACCGTTGAGTTCAGGCGGCCCCGCCGACATCCCGTGCGCCGCCGGCCTCGCCATCGGAGGCCGTGGCCTCCGGTCGGGGGATGAGGGCCGGCGTCGAAACTTCGACGGGTGCTCGGGGCGCGGGAGTCGCCAGACGCCGGTGGTGGGTGTGGCGTCGTTCCTGTGCGCGCATGACGGCGAAGATGCCCAGGGCGCTGAGGATGAGTCCTCCGATGAGGAGGTAGATCGGCAGGTACCGGCCGTCGAATATGGATCGTGCGCCGTTGACCTGGGTGGCGTTGATCCCGAAGAAACCGAAGAGCAGGCTCAGGGTCCCGCCGACAGTGGTGACGAAGGTGACCGCGGCGACGGTGCGGACCCGCCGGGCGTCGTCGGCGCGATTCTCTGTGCTCTGTACGGAGGTCAGTTCGGCGGCGATGGC
>DASULA010000225.1:0-27961 GCA_036278435.1 Mycobacteriales bacterium
GTTCCTGACCGGTAACGTGGCGATCTACCAGAGTGCCACCGCGTCGGCTCCGGGCCAGAACTACGTGCTGGGTAGCGACAGCAAGGTCGACTCGATGCTCAAGCAGCTCGTGGTCGAGCCGGACACCACCAAGCAGGCCGATCTGGCCAACCAGATCGACACCCAGCTGTGGAACGACATGTTCACCCTGCCGCTGTACCAGAAGCCGACGTTCCTGGCGTTTGACAGCAGCTACTCCGGTATCGGTGACAACGCCACCAGTGCCGGCCCGCTGTGGAACTCCGACACCTTCTCCGTCAAGCAGTAGCGATGCGATGATCCGGCGAAAGACCGGTTGGATATCAGATTCGTACTTGAGATTTAGACGATCAAAAGAAAAAGTCTAAAGCTTGAATTGAGACTCATCAGACCACGACGTCCACGAACTCGATCAGCCCTGATCGGCGGGGGAGTGCAGAACTCCGAGGACCCGGTACGTGCGGTTCGCCGCGGCAGCCGTTCGTTGTTCGCGTGCGGTGGCGTCGACGTAGGTCTGGCTGGACACGATCGAGGCGTGCCCGAGCAGCCGCATGATCTCGTGCGCGGTGGCGCCGTCTTCGGCGAGCCGGGTGGCGAAGGTGTGTCTGAACGCGTGCACCAGGGTTCCCCGGTGCAGCCGGTCATGCAGACCGGCGTGCCGGAAGGTCTGCCGGACCAGGTACTGGAGACCGCCCCGGCGCAGCATTTCACCCGAGGTGTCCACGAACAGGGGAGCGGCGGACCCGACCCGGATGCGGGGAAACCTCGCTCGCCGGGAGTCCAGGTAGGACCGGAGTAACAGGTACAGCGGCTCCTCGATCGGCAGCACCCGGTCCTTGCCACCCTTGCCGGTGACCGCGATCCGGCGTTCACCGTGGCGACCGGACACCGAGCCGATCGACAGCGCCAGCAGCTCCGCGGAGCGCAACCCGGTCAGCAGGGCGACCGCGATCACGGCCAGGTCCCGTTCTGGCCACGGATCACGGGCCCGCCGGACGCCCCCGGCGACGGCCTGGAGGAGCTGCTCGGGGGTGCGTTCGCCGAGCAGCGGCTTGGGCGTCCTGGGCGAGAGCCTGGGCCGGTCCACCGCGGGCATCGGGTTGCCCTCCAGCACACCCTCGCCGACCAGGAACCCGCAGAACTGGTTCCAGGTGGACCATGCCCGCGCCACCGAGGTGGCGGCCCGGGACCGGGCGTAACCGGCGAAGGCCCGGCGCAGCGCGCTGGTGGTCAGGTCGACCGACGTGAGCAGGTGTGGCGGCGAGCCCCGATCGTCGGCGATCAACCGCGACACCGCGGACAGGTCGCGACGGTAGGCGGCCACCGTGTGCGCCGACTCCTTGCGTGGTGCCCGCGCCACGAAGAACTCCTCGACCATCCGCGTCAGCGGCGGCACTGACCCATTCACGGTGCCACGTCTACCGCACCGGTCGGACAGTCCGGCGCGGGGTCCTACCCGGACCGATCCGTGGATCCCGGTGCGGGGACGCCGGCCGGGACGACGCCGGATCTGACTGGATCTGATCAGGTCCGCAGCCGCGGCACGGAACAGGTCAGACACCGTCGGTGTTGTACTGGTTATGAAGGGTGATCGGGTGGAAGTGGTGATCGATGCGGGCGACGGTTCCCGGGTGTACCAGGTGGTCGCCACCCGCGCGGGTCGCCGGGTCGAGGTCACCACGGGTCGGGGCATCGTCGAGGTGACCGAGGTGACCCGGGGCGGCACCCCGGTCCGGACCGCGCGCTTCATGTCCGCGCGGGTGCTGGCCGTGGTCGAGCACCCGCTACAGCGTCGGGCCGAGCCCACCGACCAGGGTGCCCCCACGAGCTGAGCCCACCGGCTCCGGGAGGGCTGCGCTCACGGGCCGGCTGACTGGCGCCGCGCCCACCGTGGGATGGTAGTCGCACGGGTGCGGCCAGATACCCGGGTAGGGCCAGGTACCCGTAACCCACTCGTGACAGCCCAGCCCATCCCAGCCCGAGGAGGGGACCAGCCACGATGGCCGAGGCGTCCGCGGGGGAGACGAGCCACCCCACCCGTTCCGCGCCGTGGCAGTCGGTTCGTGCCGCCGGTTCGCTGCTGGCGACCCTGTCGGCGGTTCCGTACGCGCTGTTCGTGCTCGCCGTGCCGCTGAGTCTGGTCACCCCGCAGGTGGTCCGGGACGTCGGGCTGTCCTCGACGACCACGCTGGCGCGGGCGATCACCGCGGGCACCTGCGGCGTGCTGCTCGCCGGTGTGTTCGCCGCCGGCGCGGTGGGTCGGCGGATACCGGCGCACCTGGTGTCGCTGGCCGGTCTGGTCGTCCTGTCCGCCGCGGCGTTGTGGATACCGTCGGTGTCGAGCCTGGGCGAGCTCGCACTGGCCCGGGCGGCGCAGGGCGCTGGTGCCGGTGCGGTCTTGGTGGCCACCCTGGCGACCGCGGCCGGGTTCGGTCCGCGCCGTGGTCACCTCCTGACCGGTGCCTGGGCGCTGTCGGCGGTGGTGGCCACGGCGCTGGCACCGTGGGCGACCTACCGGCTGCCGTTCCTACCGGCGGAGGGCTGGCGGTCGGTGCTGAGGCCCTACCCGTGGCTGCTCGCCCTCGCCCTGGTCGGCACGGCCGTGGTCGTGCTGACGTCGCTGGGATCCCGGTCGCACCGGTCCGAGGTCATCGAGCCGGTGGCCGACCCCGAGGCCGACCCGCTGGACCGGGCCGACGGGCACGCCGGCCGGCTGGGTTGGCCGCTGCTGCTGCCGGCGGGCATCGCGGTGGCGGCCTACCTCATCAGGCCGTCGCTGTACTCCGCCGGCGGCACGGCCACCCTGTACTCACTGCTGCTGGGCACCGCCCTGGTGGTCGTCGCGCTGGCCGGTGTCGCGCTGGCCCGGTCCGCCGGTTGGCGGTGGGGAGCGGCACCGCCGGTCGTGGCGGTGGCCGCCGCGGTGCTGACCGTCACCGGCTCGAACGCGTTCACCCTCGCGTTGTTCGACGGCGCCGGCCACTGGCCGTTGGCCACCGGCCACGTGTTTCCGGCCCTCGGCGGGGCGGCGCTGGGGGGTGGGCTGGCGACGATTGCCGGGCGGATCTGCCCGCGCCGGTCGCGGCCCACGCTGACCGTGGCCGGGTTGCTGCTGGCCGCCGCCGGGTCGTTCCTGCCGTTGTCCGGTGGGGTCGCCCTGACCGCCGCCGGCACGATCGTCGTGTGGGTCGGGGTGGGCCTCGCCCTGGGTGCGGTGCTGGGGGTCACCGGCCCGGTGGCGGCCGGGTGGCTGGGCGCCGGGTTCGCCGTGGTGGGCACGCTCGCCTCGGTACAGCAGAGTGCCGTTCGTACCGAGTTCACCACCCGCGCCGTGCCGGCCGGTGGCGGATCGGACGCGACGTCGTTCCTGCGGACCGGCTTCACTGACGCCCATCAGGCCTGGATCGTGATCTCCGGTGTACTGCTCGTGCTGGTGGCCCTGCTGGTTGCCTGGATGGCCCGCCGTCGAACCGTCCCCACCACGACGGACTCCGGCGAGCCTGGTGACACCAGCACGCTGGATGGGGACATGGGGGACATAGAAGATTTGACCCGAGGTGATGCCACGGATGAGGTCGGCAGCGAGACGGAGGCCATGCCGGCCGACCGGTGACGCGGGGGAGTGGAACCTGGTCGACGCCGGTGGTACCGGGAATCCCGATCCGTGACGGGTTGGAACCATCGGTCACCGCGGCTGGTTGCCGTTCGTGCCCCGGCAGCACCGTGCGGACAGGGGATGACGACTAATCTAATTGGTGCATAACATACATTATGCACCAATTAGAAATGGATGGGACGCTGGCAGGCTGCGCTCGATCTGCTGGTTCTGCTCGCCGTGGAGCGGCCGTCGATCGTGGCCGATGAGTCGGTCGGGCACCAGTGGCTCCGGTGGCGCGGCCTGACGTCGGACGGACCGCGGTTCCGTCGCGAGCAGGCTTCGCGGGTCGCCGAGCCGGCGGGGTGTTACACACTGGCTGATCGGGTCAGACGACAGGGCCGGTGTTGTGGTCACCACCGATCTGGGCCGGTGGTCGACCGTCGAGGCGGTCCTCGTCCGGCTAGATTGACATAATGTACATTATCGGCTAACTGGGAGTGCGGGATGGTGGCCCGTGTGGCTTGCGGCGCCAGCCGGCTGGGACACCACGGTCGGTATTCCACGCGTGCCAGGTCGACTCTTCCCTGGCAGATCTGGGTGTTTGGCGGGTGGGTCGGGGTCGGGTAGGGTCCGCACCCCCGGACGCTTCAAATCGGGCATAGGTATAAAACGCCCCGATAGTTCTCGTGCGCTGGCGGATGGTCCGGTGGGAAATCGCTAGACCGGACGGCCCAGGCTGGCTAGCCTGCTGAGAGCAACTTTCCTGATGGGTTCACTCGTTCGGGTGATTCTCGCCTGCGTGGTCTCGATCCAGCTATCGGCGTGCTTACAGAAAGACGCTACGGTGTGTCGAACATCGTCTGACGGTGCGTCACAGATCATGGCGGTGGGTCATCGGGTCTGGTGTCGCGGGGCCTGTCGCGCGTCGTCGGGGTGTCGTTGGCAGCGTCGTTCGTAAGGGAGTGTGATGACCACCGAGGTGGCTCCGATCACGGTCGTGCGCGATGTCCGGGTCTTTGACGGATCGACGGTCCTGCCGGTGAGTTCAGTGCTCATCGAGCAGGGGCTGATCGCCGATGTGCGGTCTGGGATCGTGCCGCCGGTGGGCGCGTTGGTGGTGGACGGCAGGGGTCGGACGCTGCTTCCGGGGTTCATGGACTGTCACACTCACCTGTCTGGGCGGTCCGGTGAGCGGGCGGTCGTCTTCGGTGTCACGACCGGTTTGGGGATGTCCGCGGAGTCGGCGGGTGTGGCGCGGTTGCGGACCCGTGGTCCGGCGGTGCGGCGGCTGACTGGTCGGGGTCCGGTACTCCCCCGCCCTCGTCCGGTCGTCGAGGGGCCGTTCGAGGACGTGCGGATGCTGCGGGTGGGGACCGGTGTCGGGGTCGGTTCGGCGGGTGTTGTCGGTTCCGGTGATGTGGTGCAGGTGCTGGTCAGCACGGCGCACACCCGTCGGCGGTTGGTGATCGGGCATGTGAGTTCGGCGCGGAGTGCCGCCGAGGCGGTCGCGGCGGGTGTGGACGGTTTGGCGCATCTGTTTGTTGACGAGCCGGCCGGTGACGCGTGGGTGGAGGCGGTCGCGGCCTCGTCGATGTTCGTGATCCCGACGTTGACCGCGTTGGAGGCGTTGTGTGGCACGCCGAGTGGGGCCGGTCTTGCGCGTGACCGGTGGTTGGCGCCGTATCTTGGCGCGGACTGCCGGGCGGCGTTGACTCAGGCGTTGCCGCCGTTGCCGGGTTCGCGGCCGCGGTTTGGTTTCGCCCGTGATGCGGTGGCCCGGTTGCGGGCGGCGGGGGCGCGGATTCTGGCGGGTACCGACGCGCCTAGTCCGGGTACGGCCGCGGGGGTGAGTATCCACCGGGAGTTGGAGTTGCTGGTGGAGGCGGGGTTGACGCCGGTGGAGGCGTTGGCCGCGGCGACGTCGGTGCCGGCGGAGTGTTTCGGGTTGGCCGACCGCGGCCGGGTGGCTCGGGGTAGGTATGCCGACCTGGTGTTGGTCGAGGGTGATCCGACGGTGGATATCCGGGCGACCAGGGCCGTGGTGGGTGTGTGGCGGCGTGGCGTGGTGGTGCCGCGTGAGTCGTTCCTGGCCGTGCCGGCCGCGGCGGCGGCGCCGGTGTAGCCGGAGTGGGTTCTGATCCTTCGGTGGAGTGTGCCGGTGGGTGGTGCCCGCGGTGGCCTCTCCCCTCGCTGGTGCGGGTGATCGGGTGGGTGTTCCCTGGTCGGTTTTTGCGCGGCTAGGGTTTGCAGTATGGTGCACCGTTTCGCCTACCTGGACTCCCCAGTTCCGTTGGCGTTCGCGCATCGGGGTGGTTCTTCGGGGCTGGAGAACTCGGTGGCGGCGTTCCAGAGCGTCGTCGATCTGGGGTTCCGGTATCTGGAGCTTGACGTGCGGGCGACGGCTGATGGCGTGTTGGTGGTGTTCCACGACGAGATGCTCGACCGGGTGACCGACCGGGTGGGGCGGGTGGCGGCGTTGCCGTACGCGGAGGTGGCGCGGGCCAGGGTGGCCGGTTCGGAGCCGATCCCGTTGTTGGAGGACGTGCTCGGGTCGTTTCCGGATGTGCGGGTCAACGTGGACGTCAAGGAGCTGTCGGCGGTGCGGCCGTTGGTGGAGGTGATCCGGCGTACGAACGCGGTTGACCGGGTGTGTGTGGCGGCGTTCTCTGACCGGCGGGTGCGCATGGTGGGGGCGGCGTTGGGGCCCCGGTTGTGTACGGCGTTGGGGCCGAGGGGGGCTGCGGCGTTGCGGTTCGCCTCGTATGTGGGTTGGCCGAGGACGGGTTTCACCGGGTGGCGGCCGTGTGCGCAGGTGCCGGTGCGGGCGGGTGCGTTGCGGGTGGTGGACCGGCGGTTCGTGGATGCCGCGCACGAGCGTGGGGTGCAGGTGCATGTGTGGACGGTGGACGAGCCGGGGGCGATGCATGCGTTGCTGGACCTGGGCGTGGACGGGATCATGACTGACCGGCCCGAGGCGTTGCGTGCTGTTCTGGTGTCGCGTGGGAGGTGGCACGGGTGAGCGCGGACGGTGTGGGTGCGGTTCCGGTTCCGGTTGAGCCGGTGGGTGTGGTGTTGCCGGCGACCTCGGGGGTTGTCCGGAGGCAGCGGCGGGGGTGGTACTGGTACGCGTGGGCGAGTCACACGTTTCCCACGACGGTCACCACGGTGTTCATGAGCCGGTATCTGACGTCGGTGGCCGAGACGGCGGTGGGCGGTCGGAACGGGCGGCTGCACGTGTTGGGGATTCCGATTGCGCCCGGTTCGCTGTTCGTGTATCTGGTGAGTTTTTCGACCGTGTTGCTGGTGGTGTTGATGCCGGTGACCGGTGCGTTGGCGGATCGTACGGGTCGTAAGCGGGAGTTGCTGCTGGGATTGGGGTATGCCGGCGCGGCGGCGTGCGTGTTGATGTGGTTCGTGCGGGGTGGGAACTGGAAGTTGGGGGCGCTGCTGTATTTCCTGGCGTTCGTGGCTTACAGCTGTGCGGCCGTGGTGTATCACTCGATGTTGTGTGATCTGGCCGGTCCGGAGGATCGGGATCGGGTTTCGTCCTACGGTTGGGCGTTCAGTTATGTGGGTGGGGGGATCCTGCTGGCGGTGAACTTCGCGTTCACGTTCTTCATCGCCGACCGGGCGGTGGTGGCGCGGTTGTCGCTGATGTCGGCCGGGGTGTGGTGGGCGGCGTTCGCGGTGGTGCCGTTGTTGGCGTTGCGTGGCCCGTTGGGTGGGGTGGAGCGGTCGGTGGCTCCGCCGGTGGGGTCGTTGGTGGCGGCGGGGTTCCAGCAGTTGCGGCAGATGTTCTCCCGGCTGCGGTCGTTCCCGTTGACGGTGTTCTTCCTGGTGGCGTTCCTGGTCTACAACGACGGGATCCAGACGGTGACCACGGTGGCGGCGCAGTACGGGGACAAGGAGTTGCACCTGAGTGAGTCGACGTTGCTTTCGGCGATTCTGTTGGTGCAGTTCGTGGCGTTCGGTGGGGCGTTGTTGTTGGGCCGGATCGCGGGGTGGTTCGGGGCGAAGCGGGTGGTGTTGGGCAGCCTGGTGGGTTGGATTCTGGTGGTGGTTCTCGCCTATGGCATGCGGGCGCGTGATCCGGTGCAGTTCTTCGAGATCGCGATGTTGATCGCGCTTGTGTTGGGGGGTAGTCAGGCGTTGTCGCGGTCGATGTTCAGCCACCTGGTTCCGGCCGGTGAGGAGGCCGAGTACTTCGGCCTGTACGAGGTGAGTGACAGCGGGACGAGTTGGCTGGGGCCGTTGCTGTTCGGGTTGGCGTTCCAGAACACCGGTAGTTACCGCAGTGCGTTGTTCTCGCTGGTGGTGTTTTTTGTGGTCGGGTTTGTGTTGTTGGCGTTTGTGCCGGTGCGCCGGGCGATTGTGGCGGTGGGGAACACGGTGCCGGCCCGGGTGTGACGCTGTTGTGGGTGATTACCGATGGTGGGTCACGTCGGTCAGGTCGGGGTGCGTAGGACGAAGACGCCCCAGCCGAGTTGGTGCCGGCGGTGGGTGAGGTAGATGCGGCGGTGGGTGTCGAGGAATGTGCGCATGGCCGGTGCTTCGTCGTCGTCTGGACTGGTGTGTAGCCAGCGTTCGATGGTCCACCACTGGCTGGCCTCGTAGCGGTCCCAACTGTCTGGGTTGGTGAGCACCATTTCGACCAGGTCGACTCCGGCGGAGTTGAACCGGTCCAGGGTGCCGGGCAGGGTGGTGAAGTCGCCGGGCACGATGTCGGGTGCGTTCTCGGGTGGTTCGTGGTTCCAGTAGGGTTCGCCGACCAGCAGCAGCCCGCCGGGGGCGACGGCGCGGCGCATGAGTTCGATGGTGCCGGCGAGCCCGTTGCCGATCCAGGTGGCGCCGATGCAGGACACCATGGAGTAGTGGCCGGGTTCGGCCTGGTATGTGGCTGCGTCGGCGTGGTCGAAGGTGACCCGGTCGCGGACGCGTAGTTCCTCGGCCCGGGCGTGGGCGGCGGCGAGGAAGACCTCGCTGATGTCGACGCCGTGGCCGTGGCTGCCGTACCGGTCGGCCCAGCGGCACAGCATCTCGCCTTTCCCGCAGGCCAGGTCCAGGATCCGGGTGTCGTGGTCGACCCGGCTGACCTGGCCGAGGAGCATCAGCTTGTCGTCGGTGTACGGGTTGAGGATGCGGAGATCGGCTTCGGCGATCTCGTGATGCCGCAGCGACATGGTGGCCCTGCCTGTGGGGTTGGCGGTGGCCCGGTGGGTCCGGTGCCTGGGTGTGGTTCCGGGAGGGTGCCCATCCTGGGGTGATCATCGGGGTTGCGCCACCGACTTTCTGGCCGGGAGGTCGTGTGCGCGGCCGGGTGTGGTTGTGTCAGGGTGGGCTCGGCGGGAGGTTCGCCGGTGATTCACCCGTTCGGCCGGGCGCGCCGTGGGAGTTGTGCGGACTTCCTGGGTAGTTTCAGGGGGTGAAAGTCCACGTGGTGCGGGTGTACGACGACCCGGGCCGGCGGAGCGGCCGGCTGTTCCTGGTCGAGCGGTTGTGGCCGCGCGGGGTGCGCAAGGACGATCTGCGGGATGCGACGTGGCTCAAGGACGTGGCGCCCAGCGCCGAGTTGCGGATGTGGTTCGGTCACGATCCGCGCCGGTGGGAGGAGTTCCGTAGGCGTTATCGGGCCGAGTTGGCCAACGGGCCGGCGCACGCGGCGCTTCAGGAGATCAGGCGGGAGGCGGTGGGTGGCGAGGTGACCCTGCTCTACAGTGCCCGTGACGAGGAACACAATTCGGCGGTGGTGCTGGCCGAGGAGCTCGACGAGCCTCGTTGAAAGACCGGTGCTCTCCCCCGCCTGGACTGTCGGTGTTGGGCGTGGCCGGTCGGGAAGCGTGGCTGACCATTTAGTCTGTCGGCCGTGGCGGATCCGACCAGCGCGTTGACGGCGGTGCCTGCGGCGGGTGGTGGGCGCGGGTTGCCGGCGCCGGCCCGGTTGATGTTCTTCTACGGTCCGATGGACTGCGGTAAGTCCACGCTGGCGTTGCAGATTGATCACAACCATGCTCGGCAGGGGCGTTCTGGGCTGCTGTTGACCAGGCATGATCGGTCGAGCCGCCCGGAGATCAGTACCCGGTTGGGGATGAGCCGGCCGGCGGTGGAGGTTGTCGACGGGTTGGACCTGCGGGCGTTGGTGCGGGCGAGGTGGGCCGGCGGCCAGCCGTTGGACTACCTGGTGGTGGACGAGGCGCAGTTCCTCACTGCCGGGCACGTGGAGCAGCTTGCCGACCTGGTTGATGAGTCTCATGTTGATGTGTACGCGTTCGGGTTGGCCACTGATTTTCGTGGCCGGTTGTTTCCGGGGGCATGCCGTCTGTTCGAGTTGGCTGACGAGATCACCGCGGTGCAGGTGGAGGTGTTGTGTTGGTGCGGCCGGACGGGCCGGCTCAACGCGAGGGTGCATGACGGGCGGTTGGTGCGCGAGGGTGACACGGTGTTGGTGGCCGACACGGGTACCGGTGGGATGGCTGGGGTGCCGGTCCGGTACCAGGTGTTGTGTCGGCGGCACTACCGGTCGGGGGATCTGGGGCCGGCGCGGCCGGCGCCGGGGCAGCTCGCGCTGGATGGGCTGGATGGGGGCGGGGGGTCCTGACGTTCGGGCGCGGATGCGGTGTGACGCGTGTCCCAGTGGCATGAGACTGGGGCGGATGGGTATCAGACAGGCATCCGTGGGCCTCCATCAGGGGAGTTTCGGACGGGAGGATGTTGATGCGGGATGCCCGGGCCCCGTGGTTGACCGGCGGTGTCGGTCACTGTGGGTTGCCTGCTGTGCGGGTTGGGCGTTCCCGGCTGGCGAGGATCTCGGCGAGTGTGCCGGCCGAGGCGAGGATCACCAGTGCCGCGGCGGGTGTGCGGGTGACGTGCCGGGATCTCGCGGCGAGCAGGATGGCGGTGGCGTCGGTGGCGTCGGACACGGCTTGGGTGGCCAGCCAGGGGCGTACCGGCCGGCCGGTGAGGGCGGCGTGTAGGGCGCCCAGGCCGAGTGCGGTTTCCCGTCCGGCGAGCAGTCGGGTGAGCCACGCGGTGCGGCGGGCGGTGACGCTGTCCATGCCGAGCAGTCGGGCCAGGGCGTCGGGTCGGGCGAGCAGGGCTGGTCCGACAATCGCCCGGAATATTCCGGTTGAGGCGGCCAGCGTTCTGGCTGTCCGCCGTGAACTGAGCGTGGTCAGCAACCGAACGGCCTTCACGGGCGTCATCTCCTGTGGGGGTGTGGCCGTCGGGGCCGCCGGGGCGCGACCTGCCCGGCGGCCCCGACGGGAATCTTCGTCATGGTCAAGTCGTTAGCCAACCAGGCAGGCAGTTACGCCCGGGGGAGGTAGCACAACATGGCCGAACGCACTCTGCGCGGTAGCCGGCTCGGGGCCATCAGCTACGAGACGGAACGTAACACCGAACTCGCGCCTCGGAAGACGGCTGAGTACCGCTGCCCCCGGGGTCACACTTTCACCGTCCCGTTCTCGCACGAGGCGGACATCCCGGTGACCTGGGAGTGCCGTTCTGATGGCAAGACCGCGAAGCTGCTCGACGGGGCGGATCCGGAGCCGAAGAAGGTCAAGCCGGCGCGGACGCACTGGGACATGCTGATGGAGCGGCGCACCATCTCCGATCTGGAGGAGGTTCTGGCCGAGCGGCTGGAGTTGCTGCGCGGCCGTCGGTCCAAGTCGGCCTGAGAACGGGTCGGGTCGGATTGGTGCCTCTTGGATCGGTGCCTCGGTGCGGCTGGGTAGCGTGCCGGGATCGCTGACGTGCATGACGGAACCGCCCCCAACCGGGGCGGTTCCGTGCTGTCCGGGGGTGGGTTCATCCGCCGGAGACGGCGAGGATGGCTTCGGCGGGCACTGGTGCGTCGTCGGTGTCGGCCAGCCAGTTGTCGGGCAGGGCGACTCGGCGCGGTGAGCCGGTGGTGCGTCCCCTGGGGGTTCCCAGGGCGGCCTGGGGGAACGGTTGGTCGGTGTCGAGGGCGGCCAGCAGGTCGTCGAGTTCGGCGAGGGTGTCGATCAGGCCGAGTCGCCGGCGGGTGTCTCCGCCCACGGTGAAGCCCTTGGTGTACCAGGCGGCGTGTTTGCGGAACTCGCGGACGCCGCGGTCCTCCCCCATCCAGCCGGCCAGCAGGGTGGCGTGCCGGCGCATCACCGCGGCGACCTGGCCCAGGGTGGGGTGCGGTTGGGGTGTGCGGCCGTCGAAGGCGGCGGCGAGGTCGCCGAAGAGCCAGGGCCGGCCCAGGCAGCCGCGGCCGATGACGACTCCGGCGCAGCCGGTGTGCCCGATCATGCGCACAGCGTCGGTGGCCTCCCAGATGTCGCCGTTGCCCAGGACGGGGATGTCCAGGGCTGCGACCAGTTCGCCGATCCGGTCCCATTCGGCGGTGCCGGAGTAGTGCTGTGCGGCGGTGCGGGCGTGCAGGGTGACCGCGGCGGCGCCGGCGTCCTGGGCGATCCGTCCGGCGTCGAGGTGGGTGAGGTGGTTCTCGTCGATTCCGGTGCGCATCTTGATGGTGACCGGGACGGGTCCGGCGGCGTGTACGGCGGCGGTGATGATGCGGCGCAGCAGGCCGCGTTTCCATGGCAGTGCGGATCCGCCTCCGCGGCGGGTGACTTTCGGTACCGGGCAGCCGAAGTTCAGGTCGAGGTGGTCGGCCCGGTTCTCCTGGAC
This sequence comes from Mycobacteriales bacterium, assembly GCA_036278435.1. Classification (GTDB taxonomy): domain Bacteria; phylum Actinomycetota; class Actinomycetes; order Mycobacteriales; family DASULA01; genus DASULA01. Next base: position 12,272 of record DASULA010000225.1, read on the forward strand.
GAGTATGCGAACCGCGGTGCCGATGACGGTGGGGTCGACGCCGTACAACTGGAGGCTGCGGGGTGATTCGTCGGTTCCGAAGCGGATCATTTCCATGGTTTTGGCGTTGCGCTCCACCACGGCGCGTGACGTGATCATCTCGCTGACGTACAGTCCGGCGCCGTAGCCGCGGCACAGGGTGCGGAACGGGGCGTTGGTGACGCCGGCCATGGGTGCCAGCACGACCGGTGGCCAGACCGTGTGCGGCCCCAGCGGTAGTGGGTGGAACGTGCCGTGGTCGAGGCGGCGGGCCGGTGCGGTCACCGTGGCCCCTCCTGGTCGCCGCCGGGCGGCCGCGGGTGGTGGTCGGGGTGGTCGGGGGGTGGTTCGGGTGTCTCGTCGAGTTCGCCTTCGATGACAGTGCCGTGACCGGGGCGGTCCTGGGGGTGGGCGGGCCCGCGGCGGGACCGGACCCGGACCACGCCGGCGGCGGTGATCCGCCGGGTCGCGGTGGCGAGCAGTATCCGGCGGGTCAGCGACCGGGTGGGTGGGAACAGGCACAGCAGACCGAGTAGGTCGGTGACGAATCCGGGGACGAGCATGAGGGTGCCGCCGAGCAGGATGAGGGTGCCGTCGATGACCTCGCGGTGCGGCGGGCGGCGGGCGGCCAGTGCGTCGGTGAACGCGCGCCAGGCGCGGGCGCCCTCGTGTCGGAGCAGCCAGGCGCCGGTCAGGGAGGTGGCGAGCAGCAACGCGACCGTGGGTAGCACCCCGACGGCGTGGCCGACCTGGATGATGACGTAGATCTCCAGGATCGGCAGGCCGATCAGGGCGGCGAGGACGACGAGTAGCACCACGGTGGGTTTAACGCCGCGCGGCCAGGGCTCGTTTCCGGACCGCCCGGCTCGGGGTGGCCACGCCCCACAGGGTGACCCGCCAGAACGCTTCGGCGACGATGGCCCGGCTCATCTTGCTGCGCCCGTGGACACGTTCGGTGAATGTGATCGGTACCTCGGTGACCCGGTAGCCGGCGCACCAGGTCCGCCAGGCCAGGTCGACCTGGAAGCAGTAGCCCTGGGATGCGATGTCGCCGAGTGGCAGGGCGCGCAGCACGCTGGCCCGGTAGGCGCGGTAGCCGGCGGTGGCGTCGCGCAGTGGCAGGCCGAGCAACACCCGGGTGTAGATGTTGCCGCCGCGGGACAGGAACAGTCGGGAGGCCGACCAGTTGTGTACCTGGCCGCCGGGTACGTAGCGGGAGCCGACGACCAGGTCGGCGTGTTGGAGCGCGTCCAGCAGCCGGGACAGTTCCTCCGGGGCGTGCGATCCGTCGGCGTCCATCTCGACCATGACGTCGTAGTCGCGGTCCAGGGCCCAGCGGAATCCGGCGATGTAGGCGGCGCCGAGGCCGTTCTTGCCGGCGCGGTGCAGGACGTGGACGTGTTCGTTGTCGGCGGACAGCTTGTCGGCGAGTTCGCCGGTGCCGTCGGGGCTGGCGTCGTCGACGATCAGGACGTGGGCGGGTGGGGTGGCCGCCCTGATCCGGTGGAGGATCGGTTCGAGGTTGTCGATCTCGTTGTAGGTCGGGACGATGACCAGAACCCGTCCCAGTTCGTCGTCACTCATGCCCGTCCTCGCTTCGCCGCGGGCGCGCCTGAGGCACCAGCGTCCTGTGTTGTCTGTTTCGCTCGCCGAGGCTCGCTCACGTGGGCTGGTTCTCCTTCCGGCGGGCGGACGTGCGGCGGCGGGTGGTCGCGGCGGTGAGGAGGAGTTGGAGCAGCGCGCCGCAGGCGGCGGCGGTGAGCAGCCATTCGGGTAGCGCACCGAGCCGGGTGGCCAGTGTACGTCCTTTCCGGATCGCCACGGCATGGTCGTAGACCGCGGGGGTCAGGATGCCGGTGGTCCAGCGCAGCGAGCCATCCGGTGCGATCACGGCGCTGATGCCGCTGGTCGCGGCGACCAGGACGGTGCGGCCGTGTTCGACGGCGCGGAGCCGGCTCATGGCCAGTTGTTGGTAGGTCTCGGCGGTGCGACCGAAGGTGGCGTTGTTGGTCTGGACGACGATGATCCCGCCGCCGTGGGTGACCGCGTCGCGAACGATGCCGTCGTAGGCGACTTCGAAGCAGATGACGTCGCCGACGGTGATCGGTCCGATCCGCAGGGCACCGGGGGTGTGGCCGGCGACCATGTCCTGGGGCACCAGGTCGACCTTGTCGGTGACCTTCCGGGCCAGTGAGCGCAGTGGGATGTACTCGCCGAATGGTACTGGGTGTCGCTTGATGTAGGTGGCGCCCGGGCCGGTGACCGGGTCCCAGACGATTCCGGCGTTGCGCCGTTTGTCCGGGCCGGGTCCGTCGAGGATGGCGCCGATGAGGATCGGGGCGCCGATTGCCTGTGCGGCGTGGTCGATCTGCTGGTGTGCGTCGGGGTTGTCCAGTGGGTCGATGTCCGAGGAGTTCTCCGGCCAGATGACCACGGCCGGTTGGGGTGCCTTACCGGCGTGGACCCGGGTGGCCAGGTCAAGGGTGCGTCGTACGTGGTTGAGCAGGACCTGTTCGCGTTGGGCGTTGAAGTCCAGGCCGAGGCGGGGGACGTTTCCCTGGATGATCGCGGCGACCTGGGTGTGGGTGGCCGTGGTGGGCAGGGTGGGGCGCAGTGCCAGCCCCGCGGCGGCGACGGCGACCGCGGCGGTGGTGGCGAGCAGCCGTGGCAGCAGGTCCGGGCGTGCGGAGCGCCGGGTCGCGGCCCGGGCCAGCAGGCAGCCGGTGAGCGCCACGGCGAACGTCACCAGCGGGGCGCCGCCGATCGCGGCGAACGGGGTGAACGGCCCGTCGGGTTGGCTGAAGGCCAGCCGACCCCAGGGGAATCCGCCGAACGGGATGCGGTCGCGGACGGATTCCTCGGCGACCCACAGTGCGGCGGCCCACACCGGCCACCCGGGTAGCCGTTGCACGGCGGCGGTGGCCGCGCCCAGCGGGGCGAGGAACGCGGCCTGACAGACCGCCAGGATGATCCAGGGGGCCTTGCCGACGTACACGCCGCTCCAGTGCAGCAGGGGCAGGAAGAACGCCAGGCCCAGGGCGAACCCGAGCCATGCCGCGCGCCGGGCGGTGCGGCCACGGGTGACCAGGGTGAGTGCGGCCGGGCCGAGTACGGCCAGCGGCCAGATGCCGAACGGGGGGAAGGCGAAGACCAGGGCGACGCCGGTGGCGACGGCGGTCAGGGTGGCCACGCCGCGGCCGGGCAGGACCGGTGTGGGTCGGACCGGTGTGGGTGGGGCTGGTGTGGGCGTGCTGGTGGGGGCTGGTTCGTTGCCGTGCTCGGTGGTGTCGGCCGCCGCGGGTCGGGTGGTGGGGCCGGGGGTGGTCACGGCTGCGCGGCTACGGTCGGCTGCGGGTGTGGCACCCGTCCACTCTACGGCGGGTGTTGTGACGTCTGTGTGTTGGTTGGTTGGTGTTCGGGTGTGCCTGTCCCAGGGGCGCGGCAGGGGCGCGGAGTCGTTGCCACGCCCCTGGGTCAGGGTGTTTCCGGCGTAATCCGGTGCACGCACCGGGACCACGGTCCGCCCGGGGCAGGCTCGGCCGACCTTCGGACCGGCCGGTCGCCCGCTGGCCGTGGGCACCTGCGCCGTTGTCTACTGGTCGGCCGAACTCCTCCCCGTGACACCCGCCGCCGCTGTGGCGCGGCCCTCGGCTACGTCGTCGCGACCGGCCCTGGCCTGGCCGGGGAGTTCCCCGTACGACCCGGTGCGGCGACGTGGTCGGCCGATTCGAGGGCGTGACCATACCGGCTGTCCTGACGTGTGACTGGCGAAAGATACCCAGGGTACGTGGTGTGCTGTCAACCGGGGTCTGACCTGGGGTTTCTCGCGTTGTCCCAGGTCAGCGAGCATGTTTGGGCGGGCAAGATTTCGTGCCGGGTTCACCGCCGGGCGGTGTGTTGCCGGCGTGTCGCCGGCGTTGGGGTCAGTTCGGGTCGGGGGCGACGACGGTGCCGGTGGCGCGGACCACGCACAGTGGTTCGTCTAGGACGTCGGCGGCCGACGGTGAGCGGTGCGGGGCGGCCCGGCAGACGACCCGTGCCTGAAAGTCCACTCCCCTGCTGCGCCGGCCGATCCGGGTCAGTGTCGCGGTGGCCTCCAGGACGTCCCCGGCGTGCAGGGGGGCGAGGAAGTCGACCCGGTCGTAGCTGGCGAACAGGCTTTCGTCGCCGTCGAGGCGGATGCACAGTTCGGTGGCGGTGTCGCCGAACAGGGCGAGTACGTATGCGCCGTCTACGAGGTCGCCGCCGTAGTGGGCGGCCGAGTGTGGGACGTAGCGGCGGTGGGTGACGGTGGTGCCCAGGCGGGGGTCCGCACCGGCGTCGTCGTGGTGGTCGTCGGTCATCGGATCCGCGGCGTGGCCACGCCGCTTCCCCCTTTCGGTGTGTTCACGCGGTGGTCGGGGTGGTGGTCCGCCGGCCGGTGATGGCGTGGACCAGGTAGGAGGCGACCTCGACCGGTGTGGTGCCCCGGCCGAACACCCGGTCCACGCCCAGGTCGCCGGCCATGGCCGGGTCGAATCGGGGTCCGCCGACGACCAGTAGTGGGCGCCGGTCCCCCATCGCCTCGGTGAACGCGGCGCTCAGTTCGCGGGTGTTGCGCAGGTGCGCGTCCTTCTGGGTGACCACCTGTGAGACGAGTACGGCGTCGGTGTGTTCGGTGCGGGCGTGGCCGACCAGGTCGGTGACCGACACCTGGGCGCCGAGGTTGATCACGTTGATCTCCCGGTAGTGTTCCAGGCCCTTGTCCCCGGCGATGCCCTTGACGTTGAGGATGGCGTCGATGCCCACGGTGTGCGCGTCGGTGCCGATGCAGGCTCCCACGACGACGAGTTTCCGGCGTAGGGCGCGGCGGATAGCCAGGTTCACCTCTTTGCCGGACAGCAGCGGGTACTCCCGTTCTGTTATCTGGACGGCGGACAGGTCGACCAGGTGGTTGACCCGGCCGTAGACGACGAAGAACGTGAACGCCGGTCCCATCGCGGTGGCGTGTACGACCATGGCCGGGTCGAGTCCCATCTTGGCGGCCAGTTGCAGCGCGGCGCCCTCGGCGAGCGGGTCGTGCGGTATCGGCAGGGTGAACGACAGTTGCACCATGCCGTCTCCGGTGGTGTCGCCGTAGGGCCGCACGATCGGCCCGGTGGCGGTACGTGCGGTGGTGGGTTGGGTCACTGGTGGCGTCCCTCCTCCAGCAGTTCCACGGCCGGGTTGTAGTAGTCCGGGGCGTGTTCGACGACGCCGTCGAGTCCCCGGCCGCGGTCGGCGGGTCGGCGGGTGACTCCGAAGGTGCCCTGGGCGATCGCGGTGAGCAGGCCCTGGGCGCGGATCTGTTCGAGCAGGTCGACGGCCTGGGCCAGGACGGTGCGGGCGCGTCGGGCGATGAACCCGTCGGGTGCCGGGTGGAAGTCCTCGTGCAGGTTGCCGGCGGCGCCCAGCACGTAGCGCACGTTGCGCAGGGCCAGGTCGCGGTCGGACAGCAGTGGGGTGACCACGGCTTCGGTCATCATGCCGACCAGCAGGATGTCCTGGCCGGTCAGCGCGCCGGCGAGGTTGAAGAATCCGTCGAGCAGGTAGCCGCGGAACACGTCGCCGGTCATGTGTTTGGTCGGCGGCATCCACTTCAGTGGCGCGTCGGGGAACAGGGTGCGGGCCAGCAGGGCGTGGGCGAGTTCCAGTCGGAACGAGTCGGGCAGGTCGGGGTTGATCTCGAAGGCGTGGCCGAGGCCGAGTTGCCAGTCGGCCAGGCCGGCCTCGTGGGCGAGGTGTTCGTTGAGCAGTTGGCTGACCGTGACGGTGTGCGCGGCCTCGACCGCGTCGGCGGTGGTCAGGTAGTTGTCCTCGCCGGTGTTGATGATGATGCCGGCGCGGGCGTGCACCAGGCGGGAGAAGCGTTGGTCGACGAAGGTGCGGGTGGGGTTGATGTCGCGGAACAGGATTCCGTACATGCAGTCGTTGAGCATCATGTCCAGCCGTTCCAGGCCGGCCAGTACGGCGATCTCGGGCATGCACAGGCCCGAGGCGTAGTTGGTGAGCCGGATGTAGCGGCCGACCTGGGCGCTGGTGGCGTCCAGGGCGGTGCGCATCAGCCGGAAGTTCTCCTGGGTGGCGTAGGTGCCGGCGAACCCTTCGCGGGTTGCTCCTTCCGGGACGTAGTCGAGTAGGGACTGGCCGGTGGAGCGGATGACGGCGATGACGTCGGCGCCGGCCCGGGCGGCGGCCTGGGCCTGGGGGATGTCCTCGTGGATGTCGCCGGTGGCCACGATCAGGTAGATCCAGGGGCGGCGGGGCGGGTCACCCTGGGTGGCGATGAGGTGTTGGCGTTGCCGGTTGCCGCGGTCGATGGTGTCGATGCCGGTGTGTACGGCGCGGCGGGCGGCGCGGCGGGCGGCCTGGGCGGCCCGGCCGGTGGGCAGGGTGTAGCGGACTGATCCGGCGGCGGTCTTGGCGGCCAGTTCGTGCAGGTCGGCGTGGTCGCCGGTGTGCAGGGCGTGCCAGACGGGCAGGGCGACGCCGTGGGCCAGGCCGACCTGGTCGGCGACGGCGTCGACGACGGTGTTGGCCCACGGGCGGCTGCCGCCGTCGGAGGACGGGTCGGCGCCAGACAGCCCGGCCAGGCGCAGGGTGGCGCGTTCCACCGAGGTGGTGGTGTGGGTGCGGGCGATGTGGATGACCGGTTCGGTGGCCTTGGCGGCCAGCCGGCGGGCCCTGGTCACGGTCCGGGTGTCCAGGCGCAGCGCCGGCCTGGTGTTCGCGGTGGTCATCAGGATTGCGGCGTGGGTACGCCCGTGTTCACTCGGGTGTGGAAACGCCGCTTCCCTCCCTTCTCAGCGGATCCGGTAAAATGTGAGGCGTCGGTGGAGTGGTGAAGCCGGCGTTCAGGTACCGCTTCTATCCCACCGATTCCCAAGCGGACTTCTTCCAGCGGCGCGGGGCCATCCTGGTCGTGATCGACCGCTGGTTTCCCTCCAGCAAGCTGTGTTCGGCGTGTGGGGCGGCCTGCGAACATCTGCCGTTGGACGTGCGGGAGTGGACCTGCCAGTGCGGCGTCACCCACGACCGGGACGTCAACGCCGCGAAGAACATCAAAGCCGCCGGGCTGGCGGCCCTCGCCGGTGGAGACGGTGTAGGACGTCAACGGAGCCTTTCGAATATGGTGCGGCCGCGCACGACGGTCCGCTGGCAGGCCGGCAGGGTGACCCCGGGTGACAGGTCCGGTAGGCCGGTGGGGGTCAGCGGCGGGCAGCCGCCGAGGTTCCACACCGCGTAGCTGGCCGGTGCTCCCGGGGTGAGGGTTCCGATGCCCTCGGCGTCGCGGCGGGCGGCCCGCCAGCCGCCGCGGGTGGCCGCGGCGAACGCGGCGCGGGCGGGCAGTCCGAAGCCGGGTGTGCGGTGGTGCACGGCGGCGCGTACCCCGCCCCAGGGGTCCATCGGGGTGACCGGTGAGTCCGAGCCCAGCGCGAGGGGCACCCCGGCGGCGGCGAAGCCGGCCAGTGGGTTGAGTCGCCCGGCGCGGTGTGGGCCGAGCCGCGCGGCGTACATGCCGTGTTCGCCGCCCCAGAACGCGTCGAACGCCGGTTGCACCGAGGCGAGCAGGCCGTGCCGGGCGAACCGGCCCACGTCGGGGGGCATTTCGGCGTGTTCGACGCGGTGTCCGGCGGCGGCCAGCCGTTCGGGGCCGACCTGTTGGGCGGCCAGGGCGGCGCCGTCGAGGATGGCGGCCAGGGCGGCATCGCCGATGGCGTGGAAGCCGCCCTGGATGCCCGCGCGGGTGCAGGCGGCCAGGTGTTCGCCGATCTGTTCGGCGTTGTACTTCAGGTGTCCGCTGGTGTCGGGGCGGTCGGTGTAGGGGGTGGTCACCGCGGCGGTGTGGGAGCCCAGTGAGCCGTCGCAGAACAGGTCGCCGGCGGCGCCGGCGAGGCCGAGTTCGCGGACGGTGTCCACGGCGCCGAGTTCGCCCCAGTAGGCGATGATGTCGGGTCCGGGTTCGGTGGCGGCCAGGGCGAGGAGTGCCTCGACGTCGGTGGTGCCCGAGACGTTGGGTCCGGCCATCTCGTGCAGGCAGCCGATGCCCAGGCTGGCGGCGTGGGCGCGGGCGGTGCGTTGCGCGGCGGTGAACTGGCTGGTGGGGATGGCCGCGTAGGCGGTGTCGCGCAGGGCGTGGTGGGCGTCGAGGCGGGCGTGTCCGCCGGGGTGGTATCCGGCTAGGTCGCGGGCCTGCGGGGTGGCGGCGAGCAGGGCGGTGGACACCACGGCGGAGTGGGCGTCCACCCGGGACAGGTACACCATGGCGCCGCCGGTGGCCCGGTCGAGTTCGGCGGGGGTGGGTGGGCGGTGTTCCGGCCAGGTGGTCTCGTCCCAGCCGGTGCCCAGGACGACCGTGGCACCGGTGGCGGTGGCGTGGTCGGCCAGGGCGTCCAGGGCGGCGGCCAGGGTGGGGGTGCCGGCCAGGTCGAGTCCGTCCAGGGCCAGGCCGGTGGAGGTGAGGTGGACGTGGGCGTCGACGAAGCAGGGGGTGACCAGTGCGCCGTCCAGGTCGACCACGGTGTCGGGTGTGGTGGTGTCGGTGGTGTCGGTGCCGACCCAGGTGATCGTGTCGTCGTGGATCAGCATCGCGGTGGCGTGCCGGTCCAGCGGTGTGTGGACGTGTCCGCCTCGGAGCAGGGTGATCGTCATGGGTTCCAGTGTTGCCTCACGGTCGCCTCGCCGGTTCGGGCTTGGAACAGTCGGCGCAGTCCTGGTTCGTCGCGCAGCAGGGTGAGGGCGGCTTGGGCGTGGCCGGGGACGTAGCCGTTGCCGATGAGCATGGTGATGTCGGCGGCCAGGCCCTCGGCGGTCAGGGCGGCGGCGGAAAACGAGGTGGCCATGGAGAAGAAGATGATCGTGCCGCCTGGGCGGGTGGCCAGGATGGCGCCACCCTCGCAGCCGGGGGTGTCCACGCACACGACGGTCACTGCGGTCGGGTCGCCGACGGCGTCGGCGACGGCGGTCGGGTCGCGGGCGTCGGCGACCACGACGCGCAGGTTCAGGGCGTCGGCCAGGCCGGTGTCGGTGAGCAGGTCGGCCTCGCCGGTGTGCCGGACGAGTGCGGTGAGGGGGCCGGCGCCGGCGTGGCGGGCGGCGGCCAGGGCCAGTGAGCCGGACTTGCCGGCGCCGCCGAGTACGACGACCGGCGGGGCGGGGTTGGTGCGGGCGTGGTCGGCGACGACGCGGGCGGTCAGGGCCGGGGCCCCGCACACGTCCATGACGGCCAGGGCCAGGGGTACTGGCAGGTCGTCGGGTAGTACGGCCGCCGTTGAGCGGGCGAACAGGATGGCGTGGCCGTCGGCGGGTACCTGTTCGCTGTGTCCGTCCCAGTCCTTCAGGTCGTCGGTGATGGCCAGTGGGGTCAGGGTGAGGGAGACCAGGGTGGCGACCCGTTGGCCCGGGTGCAGGCCGTGCGGTGAGTCCGGGCCGACCTCCTCGACGACGCCGACGAGCATGCCGCCCGAGCCGGTGACCGGGTTCTGCATCTTGCCGCGGGTGGCGATGATGTCGGCGACGGCGGTGCGGATGGCCGCGCCGTGGCCGTGGTGGGTTTCGGTGAGCTGGCGGTAGGAGGCGGCGTCGAGGTTGAGGCGTTCGACCCGCAGCCGTACCTCGTCTGGCCACAGCGTCGGTGCGGGGTCGAGCCGGTCGGCGGCCTGGGGTAGTGCCCCTGGCGGGGTGATGACCCGGTGCAGGCCGACCGGTGAGGACCGGCGGGCCGGTTCGGGGGCGGACGCGAATCCGGTCACTGGCGTACCTCTTGTGGTTGTTAGTTGATATGAGCGTAAATCATCCGGCGCTTGAATGGTCTGCCGGGATGTTCTCCCGTATCGTGGTGGTTGACAACCTATCTCGGCGTGTCGCCGGGTCGGCGGCGGGAGTGGCGCGTGAACGACCAGCCTTACCAGTACGGTCGCCGGGTTCTGGTGGAGCCGGACTGGCGGCGGTTGCCGGGGTGGCGGGATGTCACCGCCGCGCAGTGGCGGGATCCGCAGTGGCAGCGGGCGCACTGTGTGAAGAGCCTGCGTCAGTTGCGCACGGTGTTCGGCGGCCTGCTCGACGAGTCGTTCTACGCCGACGCCGAGCGGGATCAGGCCGAGCGGGCCACGATGTCGTTGCTGTTGCCGCCGCAGATGGTCAACACGATGGTGCCCGGGGCGGTGCCCACGGCCGAGGCGATGTACGCCGATCCGGTACGCCGGTACATGTTGCCGGTCCGCTCCGACCGGGCCGTGCAGTGGCCGAGTCATCCGCGGTCGGCGCGTGACTCGTTGCACGAGGCGGAGATGTGGGCGGTGGAGGGTCTGACCCACCGGTACCCGACGAAGGTGCTGGCCGAGATCCTGCCGACCTGCCCGCAGTACTGCGGGCACTGCACCCGGATGGACCTGGTGGGCAATTCCACCGCGCAGGTGGACAAGCACCGGTTCGCCGGGCGTCCGGCCGACCGGCTCGCGGCGATGCTGGACTACCTGCGGGCCACTCCGGGGGTGCGTGACGTGGTGGTGTCCGGCGGGGATGTGGCGAACATGCCGTGGCCGCGGTTGGAGTCGTTCGTGACTGACCTGTTGGGTGTTGACAGCGTTCGTGACATCCGGTTGGCCAGCAAGGCGTTGATGGGGTTGCCGCAGCACTGGTTGTCTGACCAGGTGCGTGCGGGCATGGGGCGGTTGGCCGGTCTGGCGCGGGCCCGGGGGGTGTCGCTGGCGATCCACACCCATGTCAACGCCGCGCAGCAGGTGACGCCGCTGGTGGCCGAGGCGACGCGGGCGATGCTGGACGCCGGGGTGCGCGACGTGCGCAACCAGGGGGTGTTGCTGCGCGGGGTGAACACGACCAGCCGGGATCTGCTGGACCTGTGTTTCGCGTTGCTCGACGAGGCCGGGATCATGCCCTACTACTTCTACATGTGCGACATGATCCCCAACGCCGAGCACTGGCGGCTGGCGGTGTGGGAGGCCCAGGAGCTCCAGCACGCGATCATGGGGTACCTGCCGGGGTTCGCCACCCCGCGGATCGTGTGTGACGTGCCGTACGTGGGCAAGCGGTGGGTGCACCAGGTGGGCGGCTACGACCGGGAGCTGGGCGTGTCGTACTGGACGAAGAACTACCGCACCGGTATCGAGGCCGGTGATCGGCGGGCGCTGGAGCGGACCTATGAGTACTACGACCCGATCCACACGTTGCCCGAGTCGGGTCGGGCGTGGTGGCGCCAGCACGCCGGAGCCGACCCGGCGCTGGTTCGCTGAGCACGGCGGTCAGGCGGTCAGGTCGCCGCACCGCTCGCCGGTTCCTTCGGCCCGGTCGGGAGGGTCGGCGGGTTTGGTCGGGCTGGTCGGCCCGGTCGGGTCGCCGCCGGGGTGGTCGGGTCGGTAGGACATGAACCGGGGTAGTCGGGCGGCCAGCGCCGTGACGGCCAGCACGCAGGACAGGCCACCGGAGACGATCGCCGGTCGCACCCCGATCACCGCGGCGGCCCCGCCGGCGCGGACCTGGCCGAGCACCGGGCCGGTGGCGTAGGAGAGTAGTTCGATGCCGGCCAGCCGGCCGCGTAGTTCGTCGGGCACGACCTGGTTCCAGATGGTGCTGCGGAACAGGCCGGAGAGCATGTCCGCCGCGCCGGCCGCGACCAGGCAGGCCAGGGCCAGCCACACGTTGCCGGCCAGGCCGGCCGCGGCGACGCACAGTCCCCAGCCGCCGGCGGCGTAGGCGACCGCCCGGCCGTGGTGGGTGACCCGGCTGGTCCAGCCGCTGGTCACGCTGACCGCCAGCGCGCCGAGTGACTCCGCGGCGTAGAGCAGGCCCAGGTATCTGGGTGCGTGCAGGGTGTCGGCGAAGAACGGCAGCAGCGCGGTGGGCATGGCCAGCACCATCGCGGCGATGTCGACCAGGTAGGTGCCGGTCAGTTCCTGGTGGGCCGCGGCGTAGCGCAGGCCGGTGAGGATGCCGTGTACCGACGGGCGGGTCGCGCCGCCGGGTGGTGGCACCGGGCGCATTCGGGCCAGGGCGGCCAGCGAGGCCAGGTAGCTGGCCACGTCCAGCCAGTACGCCGCGCCGGGTCCGATCGTGGTCAGCACCAGTCCGCCCAGGGCTGGTCCGCCGATCCGGCCGGCGGCCGAACACGCCGAGGACAGGGCCAGCGCGCCGGTGAGCTGGTCGCGGGCCACCACCCGGGGCAGGATGGCGTCCACGGCCGGTTCCTGTAGCGACGCGGCGGCGGCGGCCAGCCCGGCCAGGGCGTACACCGGCCAGAGCGCGGGTCGGGGCAGGGTGGCGTTGAGGGCCAGCAGCGCGGTCAGTACGGTCAGCGCGATCTCGCTGCCCAGGACCAGCCGGCGGCGGTCCACCGCGTCTGCCAGGGCTCCGCCGTACAGGCCGCACACGATCATCGGGACCAGTTCGGCGGCGCCGACGGCGCCCACCGCCAGGGTGGAGCCGGTGAGTACTTTGACCTGGTAGGGCACGGCGACGTAGGTGATCATGCTGCCGGCCTGGGTGACGGTGCGGCTGGACAGCAGCCGGCGGAACTCGCCGGAGGAGTGCCAGGCTCGGGTGTCGGCACCGAACCGTCGTAACCAGGTCCGGGCCCGTGGCGCGTCAGGGCCGGCCGTCACCGGGGTTGCGTCAGGATGCCCCGTCGTTCACGGCGGGGAGGAGTGGTGTTCGACAAGAGCATCAGTTAGCCTTCCGCCGTCGAGCGATAACCAAGCTTGGCGTGCACTACCGCCCCAGGGCCTGGGGTGGCAGCGCGGGGAGACTTCCAGGGGTTGCCCGAGTCGGTGAACCGCGAACCACCAGCTCGACCGCCAGGTCGAGACTGGAATCCTCACCCTTCAGGGCGAGGAGGAGGTCAAACCGGCAGGTTACGGCATGGGTGGCCGGTGTCGTCCTGGGCGGCGTGGGTTCCCCCGTTCGGGGGAAAATCCGGTGAATCGGTGGTTACTGCCTGGTAGGCGTGGTGGTGGGGTGGTTACCGTGGGTCGCCGCCTTGTGGCGCGCGCCCCCGGTGCGAAGGGCAGGTCAGGCGATGATGGGATTCACCCGCCGCCGCGGCGCGGTTCGGTTGGGCGCGTACCTGGGTGGGCTGGGGGTGCTGGCTGGCACCGCGGTGTTGGGTGGTGGTGTCGCGGTCGCGGCGACGCCGGGCGGGCCCACCGCGATCGTGTCGATGGGTGACAGCGCGATCTCCGGTGAGGGCGCCGGGGACTACCAGGCCGGCACCGACGGCCCAGTGGATTTCTGTCACCGGTCGGTGCACGCCGAGATCAACCGGGCGGTGATTCCCGGGGTTGTCCGGGCGATCAACCTGGCGTGTTCGGGTGCGGCCTCGGCGAACGTGCGGATCGGTGGGGCGTCGCACTACACCGAACCGTCGCAGGTGGACCAACTGCGGGCGGTGGCCGCGCACAACGACGTGAAGATGATCGTGCTGCAACTGGGTGCCAACGACGACCCGGCGTTCTCCAGCGTGGTGCTGGCCTGTGTCCAGGCGTGGGCGAACCCGTTCGCCACCGGCTGTCGGGGTTCGGTGGGGCCGTCGTGGCCGGGGCGGGTGGCGGCGGCCGAACCGAAGGTGGCCGCGTCGATCGGTGACATCCGTGCGGTGATGCGCGCCGAGGGGTACGCCGATGCCGACTACGCGTTCGTGCTCCAGTCCTACGCCTCGCCGGTGACCGAGCACATGAACCGGCTGCTGCACGCGGTGCAGGGCTGCCCGGTGCGGATCGATGACGCGAACTGGGGTCGCACCGTGGCCGTGCCGGAACTGGCCGCGGGGCTGCGCGCGGTGGCCGAGCGGACCGGGGTGCGGTTCCTGGACCTGTCTCGGGCCACCGAGAACCACGAGGCGTGTAACAGCGACGGGCTGGCGCACTGGCAGAATCCGCTGGTGATCGACGTGTCGAAGATCCCGGCGGGGCTGAACCTGCACGTGGTGCAGCAGTCGTTCCACCCGAACGCGGCCGGGCACGGCCAGTTCGGCCGGTGCCTGGCCGAGTTCTACGCCGACGGTGCCGCGCAGGCCCGGTGCGTGGCCGGGGCGGATGGGAACCTGCACGCCCGGGTCACCGCGGTCACCGCGTCGGGCTGATCGCCGTTGGCGGCGATCGGTGGCGATTCGGCCCGGTTGTGCAGGTGGAACCGTAGGCTCGGCTGCGGGTGATCCGGCGTGCGCCGGCTGGCGGCCGTCCCGCGCGGTCATCCGTTTCGACAGCGCGTCAACTTCGACAACCTGGAAAGGTGCGGCCAGTCGTGTCCGATACGCCGGTGGCGATAGTGGGTGGCAGGGTCGTTCCCGTTGAGGGTGAGGTGATCGAGTCGGGCACGGTGGTGCTGCGCGACGGGCGGATCGCCGCGGTCGGCGGGCCGGACACGCCGGTGCCCGACGGGTCCATCGTGTTGGAGGCGACCGGACGGTGGGTGACGCCGGGGTTCATCGACGTCCACGCCCATGTCGGCGTGCACGAGGAGGCGCAGGGCTGGGCCGGGCAGGACACCAACGAGATGACCGAGCCGGTCACCGCGCAGGTGCGGGCGATCGACGCGATCAACCCGGCCGACCTGGGGTTTCTGGACGCCATCGGCGGTGGCGTGTTGGCGGTGAACGTCAACCCCGGCTCGGGTAACCCGATCGGCGGGCAGACCGTGGCGTTGAAGTGTTGGGGTCGCACCGTCGATGAGATGGTGTTGCGGCATCCCAGCGGTATGAAGTCCGCGCTCGGGGAGAACCCCAAGCGGGTCTACGGCGACCGCAAGAAGTTGCCCGGCACCCGGCTGGGTACCGCCGCGGTGATCCGGTCGGCGCTGGCCGAGGCGGCCGACTACCTGGCCCGGTTCGAGGCGCACGCGAACAACCCGGAGCCGGGCAAGCCCGCGCCGGGCCGGGACCTGAAGCTGGAGGCGCTCGGCCTGGTGTTGCGCGGGCAGATCCCGTGGCGGCAGCACTGCCACCGGGCCGACGACATCGCCACGGCCATGCGGATCGCCGAGGAGTTCGGTTACCGGCTGGTGATCGATCACGGCACCGAGGCGCACCTGATCGCCGACGTGGTCGCCGCCCGTGGTGTGCCGGTGGTGATCGGCCCGCTGATCACCTCCCGGTCCAAGGTGGAGTTGCGTAACCGGACGCTGGCCGCACCGGGTTTACTGGCCGCGGCCGGGGTGACCATCGCGATCACCACCGACCACCCGGTGGTGCCCATCAACTTCTTGGTCCACCAGGCCACCCTGGCGGTCAAGGAGGGGTTGGACCCGGTCACCGCGATGCGCGCGCTGACGATCAACCCGGCGCGTATCGCCGGGGTGGACGACCGGATCGGGTCGCTGGCCGTGGGCAAGGACGCCGACGTGTGCGTGTGGTCCGGTGACCCGTTGGACGTGATGAGCCGGGTGGAACACGCCTTCGTCGACGGCCGGGGTGTCTACCACTACGATCCGGTCGCCCGGGCCGGGGTGTTCGCCTGACCGACCCGCCACCCGAGCCGGCTGGGCCGGTTGGGTCGCGGGGTTGGGGGTCACAGGGTCGGCGGGCGGTTCTCGTACGGGGTGGACAGCACGACCGTGGTGCGGGTTGACACGTTCGCCGCGGCCCGGATCGCCTGGAGCAGCGCTTCCAGGCCGGTCGGGTCGGGCACCCGCACCTTGAGGATGTAG
>DASULA010000226.1:0-13537 GCA_036278435.1 Mycobacteriales bacterium
ATTCCACACCAACACCAGAATCGGCGTGGCGAGAAATCGAACAGGGCAGGGCATCCATACCCACAATTCTAACTCGACCCCACCACCATTCAATCACCCCACAGAGTGAACCCAACACACAACACAGAGAGACACAGGAAAGGCCAACACGAATTCTTTACAGGACCAGAGAGAAAGTAAGCAACTGGACTGCCTGGTCCATCATCCGCCCCGCCGCCCGCCCCGGAATTCCTCGCCACGGGCCGGAGCCCGTCCGACCACCCCGGAATGGCAACTCCCACCCGGACAGCCTGGCCGTCTGGGACCAGCACGGTATCAATGGTCAGCCGGACAGCCGGGCGGCGGCGGCGGTGATGTGGGCGTCGGTGGCGGTGAGGGCCAGGCGGACATGCCGGTGACCGGCCTCGCCGTAGAACGTACCGGGGGCGGCCAGGATGCCCCGGTCGGCCAGCCAGCCGACCGACTCCCAACTGTCCTCGCCGCGGGTCGCCCACAGGTACAGCCCGGCCTCGGAGTGCTCCACGGTGAACCCGGCCTCGACCAGCGCCGGGCGCAGCACGGCCCGCCGGGCGGCGTACCGGGCCCGCTGCTCGCGCACGTGCCCGGCGTCGGCCAACGCCGCGCACATCGCCGCCTGCACCGGAGCGGGCACGATCAGCCCGATGTGCCGGCGCACCTCCAGCAGGCCGGCCACCAGCCGCCGGTCGCCGGCCACGAAGCCGGCCCGGTAGCCGGCCAGGTTCGACCGCTTGGACAGCGAGTGCACCGCGAGCAGCCCGGCGTGGTCCGCGCCGCACACGTCCGGGTGCAGCAGCGAACGCGGTTCGGCCTCCCAGCCCAACTCCAGGTAGCACTCGTCGTTGGCCACCGGGACCCCGTGCCGGCGACCCCAGTCCACCCAGCCGCGCAACTCGTCCACTGACAGCACCCGCCCGGTGGGGTTGGACGGCGAGTTCAGCCACACCAGCGCGACCCCGGTCGGGTCGGCCAGCGGTTCGTCGCAGCGAACCGGCTGGCAGCCGGCCAATCGGGCGCCCAGGTCGTAGGTGGGGTAGGCCAGCGACGGCAGCAGCACCCGGTCGCCGGGCCGGGCCCCCAGCAGGAACGGCAGCAGCGAGATCAGTTCCTTGGACCCGATCGTGGGCAGCACCGCGTCCGGTTCGATGCCGCGCACGCCCACCCGGTCAGTCAGCCACCGGGCCACCGCCTCGCGCAGCGCCGCGGTCCCGGCCGTGGCCGGGTACCCGGGCGTGGCCGAACCGGCCGCCAGCGCCCGGCGCACCAGCTTGGGCACCGGATCCACCGGTGCGCCGATGGACAGGTCCACCAGACCGCCGGGATGACCGGCGGCGCACCGCGCGTACTCGGCCAGCAGGTCCCACGGGAACGTCGGGAGACGGTCCGCCCAGGACCCGGGACCGGGACCGGCCGTCAGTGCTCGCCGCCGGCCTGCGGCGGCAACGCCTGTACCAGCGGGTGGTCCTTCTCGATCTTCCCCACCTTGGACGCCCCACCGGGCGAGCCGAGGTCGTCGAAGAAGTCGACGTTCGCCTGGTAGTAGTCCTTCCACTTCTCCGGCACGTCGTCCTCGTAGAAGATCGCCTCGACCGGGCACACCGGCTCACACGCCCCGCAGTCGACGCACTCGTCCGGGTGGATGTAGAGCATCCGGTTGCCCTCGTAGATGCAGTCGACGGGGCACTCCTCGATACACGCCTTGTCGAGCAGGTCCACACATGGCTCGGCGATGACGTAGGTCACTGGTGGATCCTCTCAGTACAACCGATGCTCACTCTGGGTGAGTCCGGGTCCGTGTCCGGGGCTCGCCCGGAGAGGGCCCGTACTCACCGACAACACACCAACCTAGTATCGCCGTACCCGCTCCGGGAGTCATGCAGGGGGACATCGTGTGGACTGACCTGGTCGGGCACCGGGTGGTGGTGCGCCGGGTGGTCGGGCCTCGACACGGCCACCCACACTACTCCGACGTGCTCGGTTACCTGGTGGCGGCCGACGCCGACGCGCTGGTCGTGCGCCGGGCCGACGGTACCCGAATCAGCGTGGCCGCCGCCGAGGTGCACCGGGTCAAAGCGGTGCCGCCGCGGCCGGTCCGGGCCACCCGGGCCGATGTGCTGGCGCTGGCCGAGGTGGCCGCGCTGGGCTGGCCGGCCCCGGACACCGACCGGATCGGCCGGTGGCTGCTGCGTGCGGCCGACGGGTTCACCGGCCGGGCCAACTCGGTGCTGCCGCTGGGCGATCCGGGCCTGAACCTGCCCGACGCGCTGGCCCGGGTGGAGGCGTGGTACGCCGAGCGGGGGTTGCCGGCCCGGTTCCAGGTTCCGCTGCCGGCCCGAGCCGACCTGGATGCCGCGCTGGCCGGCCTGGGGTACGCCGAGGCCCGCGATCCCACCTACGTGCTGACCGCCGAGCTGGCCGGGGCGCTCGCCGCGACCGGGGGGATGCGGCCCGACCCGGGCGGGCCGACCCGACCCGGCCACCAGGTCCGGCTGGATCCCGAGCCGGGGCCGGACTGGCTGACCGGGTACCACTACCGCGCCACCACCAAGCTGCCGCCGGTGGCGGTGCGGATCATGACCGCGCACCCGCGGGTGGTGTTCGCCTCGGCGCTACGCGACGGCCGTACGGTCGCGGTGGCCCGGGCCGTGGTCGACCGGGGGTGGGCCGGGGTGACCGCCCTGGAGGTGCGCCCGGACCAGCGTCGCCAGGGCCTGGCCGGACTTCTCATGTCCGCGCTGCTGGACTGGGCCGGCGGGCTGGGCGCGGGCCGGGTGTACCTCCAGGTGGCCCGGGGCAACGCCCCGGCGCTGGCGTTCTACGACCGGCTGGGCTTCGCCCGCCACCACCAGTACCACTACCGTCTGCGGCCCTGATGTGTACGCCGGCGCGGGGCGCCGGCGTACGTGGGGTCAGACGACGGCCGTGGCCATGGCGGCGCGCAGTTCGGCGTAGGCCCGCACCGCCCGCTCGCGGCTGACCGCGGTGAACGACACCGCGACACCGGGCCGGACCTGCCCGATCCTCGGCAGGTCCACGGTCGCCACCACCGCGACCACCGGGTAGCCACCGGTGGGCCCGTGGTTGGCCAGCAACACGATGGGCTGGCCGTCCGGCGGCACCTGTAGGGCACCGGTGACCATGCCGGCGGTGGCCAGTTCACCCGGCCGGCAGCGTCGGAGCGGGGTGCCCGACAGCCGCACCCCGACCCGGTCACTGGACGTGCTGACCGTGTACGGGCCGGTCAGCAGGTCGGTGACCGAGTCCGGTTCGAACCAGTCGTCGTTCGGCCCGGGGACCACCCGCAGCCGGCCGTCCGCGGGCGGCAACAGGTCGCGGCGGAGCCGGCGCGGCCGAGCCGGCATTACGGCCACCGGCAACCGGTCGTTTCGGACCAGCGGGGCCGGGCCCAGGCCGGCGAACGTGTCTCCGGCCCGGCTGCCCAACACAGGTTCGCCGCGGAACCCGCCGGCCACCGCCAGGTACGCCCGGGCGCCAGGACCGATCCGCACCGCGACCCGCTGGCCGGCCCGCACCGGGAACGAGGCGTCGACCGGCGTCGGTTCACCGTCCACGGTGGCCGTGCCGCCGACCACCGCGAACGTGGTGTCGACCCGGGGACGCAGGGTGGGCCCCAGCAGCGTGCCCTCCAGCGCCGCCGCGCCGGCGTCGTTGCCGACCAGGAGGTTGGCCAGCGCGTGGGAGAGCCAGTCGGCCGGGCCGGCCGCCGGCACCCCCAGGTGGGCCCAGCCGAACCGGCCGGTGTCCTGCACGGTGGTCAGCGCCCCGGGGTTGACCACCTCGACGGTGCCGACCACCGAAGTCACCGGCGCCACCGCGTCCACCGCATCCGCCTCCACCTCACACCGGGGTGAACCGCACCAGGTCGCCGGGTTCGAACAGCCCCGGCGGGGTGCGCTTCGGGTCGAAGACGGCCAGTTCGGTGTGCCCGAGCAGCCGCCAGCCGCCCGGGGTGGCCTGCGGGTACACCGCGGTCAGGTCGCCGGCGATGGCCACCGAACCGGCCGGGACCTTTTCCCGGGGACTGTCCCGGCGCGGCACGTGCAGCGCCGGGTCCACCCCGGACAGGTACCCGAAGCCGGGCGAGAAGCCGAGGAACGCCACGGTATATACCGCCGCGCCGTGCCGGCGCACCACCTCGTCCACGGCCAGGCCGCGGTGTTCGGCCACCCAGTCCAGGTCGGCGCCGTCGTAGACGACCGGGATGTGCACGGTGCGCGGCTCGGCGGCCGGCGCGGTGCCGGCGACTCCCGAGGCCGCCACCCGCTCGACCCGCGCCGGGTCGCAGGCCAGCGGGTCGACCAGCGCGAGCACCGACCGCTGACCGGCCACCGTCTCGCGCAGGCCGGGCACCCGGCCCTCGGCCCGGGCGCACTCCAGCGCGGCTCGCACCCGGTGTGCCTCGACCGTGTCGGAAACCTCGACCAGCAGCGCCGAGTCGCCTGCCAGGCGGAGCCGCATCGGCCGCCCCTCAGCCGCCGGCCGGCGCGGCACCGGCGAACGGGACGATGGACACCCCGGCCCGCACCAGCCCGTCGCGGACCTGGCGCGCGATGGCCGCGGCGCCGGGGGTGTCGCCGTGTACGCACACCGATCGGGCGTCCAGCCGCACCTCGGTGCCGTCCACCGCCACCACCACACCTTCGGTGGCCATCCGCACCACCCGGGCCACCACGACGTCCGGGTCGCCGATGACGGCGCCAGGCTCGCGGCGCGACACCAGCCGACCCGCCGCGGTGTAGGCGCGGTCGGCGAAGCACTCCCCCACCACGTTCAGACCGGCCTCGCCGGCGACCTGAAGGCCCACCGACCCGGACAGCAGCATCAGCGGCATGGTCTCGTCGTAACGGCGCACCGCCTCCACGACACCGCCGGCCGCGCGCGCGTCACCGGCGATCCGGTTGTACAGCGCGCCGTGCGGCTTGACGTAATGCACCCGGCTGCCGGCCGCACGGGCCAGCCCGTCAAGCGCGCCGATCTGGTAGAGCACGTCGGCGGTGATCTCCTCGGGGGTGGCGTCCAGGTCCCGCCGGCCGAAGCCGACCAGGTCCGGGAAGGACACCTGTGCCCCGATCACCACGCCACGTTCGGCCGCGTCGGTGACGGTACGCAGGATCGTCCGCGGATCGCCGGCGTGGAACCCGCAGGCCACGTTCGCGCTGGTGATCACGTCCAGCAGGCCAGCGTCGTCGCCCAGGATCCAGGCGCCGAAGGACTCCCCGAGGTCGGCGTTCATGTCGATGGGCACGCGCGCTCCCTCCTCTTCAGGATCCGCACAACCTACCGGTACCACTCGGGCCGCCGATCACCGGCACAGAGCCCGCGCAGAGCCCGCACAGAGCCGACGCGAGCCGACGCAGAGCCGGTACGGGCCGGCCACCGGACGGATCGGCCGGTATCTGGCGAATCAGGATCCACTGAATCCGGTCCGGGCTACTAAGCTTTCCTGCGCGGCGACGGACGGCCGAGGCAGGGAGTCGACGGTGCCTGACCAGGATCCACGCAAACTTCTCGTCATCGGGTTCGACGACCCGTTGAAGGCGAACGAGTTCATGCTCGCCGCGATCCGGTTGCAGCGGAACGAGCAGATCCACCTGCACGACGCGGTGTTCATCAGCCGAGACGCCAACGGCCATTCGACCGTGCGGGAGACCACGGACCTGACCACCGGCCGGGGGGCTCTGGGCGGCGCGATGTGGGGCGCCCTGATCGGGACCCTGCTCGGCGGCCCGGTCGGCGGGCTGATCGGCGGCGCGGCCAGCGCGGGCAGCGGGGCGCTGCTGGCCAAGCTCATCGACACCGGCATCAAGGATGACAAGATCCGCCAGCTCCGCGACGGGGTGCCACCGGGCAGCAGCGCGCTGGCCCTGCTGGTCAGTCACCTGTCCCTGGGCGACCTGCAACGGGAGCTGGTCCGGTTCCCGGGCGCGACCCTGGTCGAGTCCGACCTGTCCGAGGCGGCCATCGGCGCGGTCCGCTGGGCGCTGGGCGAGGGCCAGCAGGACACCTGACCGGGCCCGACCGCCGGTGCGGGCGGTGGCGACTACCGGCGGCGCGACGGCGCGACGGTCCGGCCGACGGCGACTGCTCCGGCGATCGTGCCGCCGAACAGGAACAGCAGGCCCGGCCAGGTTCCGGGCACCACCAGGTCACCCTCGGCGGTCTTCGACGCGAGCACCAGCACCAGCGCCAGCCAGGCCACCACCGGCACCGCCGTGGCCGCCCGGTGTGCGGTCGCCCGGTACATCGCCCGGGTCAGGACCACGTTTCCGACCAGGGCGAGCAGCAGCGCGACCGGCACCGACGTACCGCCGATCCGGAACGGCACCAGGAAGCACTCCAGCACGCCGAGTTCCACCGCGCCCAGGCCGACCAGCACCCCGGCGAGCACGCGTTGCCAGGCCCGCGGCGACTCGGCCTGACCACCCTGATCGCCCGGCCCGGGCTGGCCGGGACCGGTCCGCGCCGCGTCCGCGGCCGGGTCCCGGGCCACCCCCGCGGTCAATCCTCGACCCCGGCGAACAGGTCGCTCTCCCAGCCGGACGGACCATGTCCCGCGCCGCGCTCGCCCCGGACCAGGGTGTAGTGCTCGATGGCCATGACCTGCTGCCCGACGTTGTCGGCCAGGGCGAAGAACGGGAAGTCCACCGAGATCTGGCTGGCGTGCGCCCGCATCGCGGCAAACTTGGCGGCGGCGAACGCCGACCCGTCCACGGCCGTGGTGACCTGGTCGTCGCTGACCCCGAACGGCATGTCCTCGGCGCTGTCCACCCCCTCGAACAGGCTTTGGCCGCTGGCCCGCAACGCCTCGATGCCGGCCTGGATCATCGATTTGGGCACCGCCGACCAGTACACCTTGGCCACCTGCCAGGCCGGTCCGGCATCCGGCGCGTGGTCGGCGTCGCCGGCCCGGTCCACCGCGGCCATGGCCACCCGGTGCGCCTGGATGTGGTCGGGATGCCCGTAGCCGCCGTTCTCGTCGTAGCTGACCACCACCTGCGGCCGTACCTCGCGGATCACCGCGACCAGGTCGCCGACCGGCAGGTCCAGGTCGACCCGCCAGAACGCCCGTGGCTTGTCGTTGGCCGGGGTGCCCATCATGCCGCTGTCGCGGTACCGTCCCGGACCGCCGAGGAAACGGTGGTCGGTCACGCCCAGCGCGGCGCAGGCCCGCTCCAGCTCGCCGATCCGGTAGCCGCCGAGCTGGTCGGCCTCGTCCACGGCGAGCAGGGCCAGTTCGGGCACCCGGATCTCGCCCTCCTCCCCGAGGGTGCAGGTCACCAGGGTGACGCCCACGCCCTCGGCCGCGTACCGGGCCATGGTCGCGCCGTTGCCGATGGTCTCGTCGTCGGGATGCGCGTGCACGAGCAGCAGCCGGCGAGCCGGAGAATCCGTGCTGGTCATGCGCCAACTCTAGATGAGCACGCCGACCGGCCAGCCGGCCGGCGATGATCAGTCCGCGGTGGGGTGGTCGGCACCGGCGGTGCGCAGGTCAGCGGTCCACCGCTGTTCGATGCGCCCGAACTTCCAGATCGCCAGGGCGCCGGTCCAGACCAGGACGAAGATGCCGACGATCCCGTAGCCGAGCGCGTTGAGGTTCAGCCCGGCGATCCAGTCCCAGAACCCGCCGACGAAGTTGAGCCTGTCGGCCACGATCGACAGCAGTTCGGCGGTGCCGATGAGCAGGGCCACGGCGATGGAAAGCCCGGTGATGGTGATGTTGTAGTACACCTTGCGGACCGGCTTGGAGAACGCCCAGCCGTAGGCGAAGTTCATGAACGACCCGTCGATGGTGTCCAGCAGCGACATGCCGGCCGCGAACAGGACCGGCAGGCACATGATCGCGTACCAGGGCAGGCCGGCGGCCACGCTGCTGCCGGCCAGGACGAGCAGGGTGACCTCGGTGACGGTGTCGAAGCCCAGGCCGAACAGCACCCCGACCGGGTAGATCTGCCACGGGGCGGTGATGGCCCGCATGGTCCGGCCGAGGAAGCGGTTCATGAACCCGCGGTTGTTGAGCTGTTCCTCAAGCGTGGCCTCGTCGTAGTGCCCGCGGCGCATGTCCCGGAACACCCTGACGATGCCGAGCAGGACGACCAGGTTGACGATGCCCAGCAGGTACAGGAAACCGCCGGACACCAGGGTGCCGACCAGCCCGCCGTAGTTGTGCAGCGGTGAGGAGTCGTCGGTCAGCTCCGACCCGACCGTCCGCAGCCCCAGGGCCAGCAGGAAGGTCAGGCCGACCACGACCGTGGAGTGGCCCAGGGAGAAGAAGAACCCGACCGACAACGGGCGCTTCCCGTCGGCCATCAGCTTGCGGGTGGTGTTGTCGATCGCGGCGATGTGGTCGGCGTCGAACGCGTGCCGCATCCCCAGGGTGTAGGCCGTGACGCCGGTGCCCAGGCCGAACAGCCCGGTGCCCACCCGGTAGTGCGCCGGCACCACGAACAGGACCAGGATGCCGAAGCCCACCAGGTGCAGCAGGGCGATGGATGCGCCCATGCCGGAGACCCGGACCCACTCACGCCGGGTCAGCGGCGCCCGGCGACCGATCGGAGCGGTGCTGGTGGGGGTCGGGTCAGGGCTTGCACCTGCCATGTCGCACCTCTCCGGGCCTGAGTCACCTTGGCCGCCTTGGTCATCTGGGCCAGCCGGTGGGGTCATCGGTCCCACTCAGACTATGGCCTACCGTGGGTTGTTGCTATTTATTTGCAATAAGCTCGTCGCGGGTGTACATCCCCCGGACGCGTGAACGCCCCGCGAGGAACCTCGCGGGGCGTTCGGAGCGCGGCCGGACACCGGCGGCGCCCTCCGCTCACGGTCGACGGATCAGATGACCTGCTCCACCTCGGACCAGTGACAGGCCGACGGGTGGCCCGAGCCCCGGTCCACCAGCTCCGGCTCGGCGCTGATGCACTTCTGCCGCTGGTCGTCGCTGAGCAGGTTGGCGAACTTGAAGCAGCGGGTGCGGAACCGGCAACCACTGGGCGGGTTGGCCGGGCTCGGTACGTCACCGGTCAGCACGATCCGGCGCCGGGCCCGCTCCCGGGTCGGGTCGGGAATCGGGATGGCCGAGAGCAGTGCCTGGGTGTAGGGGTGCGACGGCCGGTTGAACAGATCGTCCGTGCTTGCGATCTCCATGATCTTGCCGAGGTACATCACCGCGACCCGGTGCGAGATGTACCGCACCACCGACAGGTCGTGCGCGATGAACAGGTAGGACAGGCCGAGTTGTGCCCGCAGGTCGTCGAGCAGGTTGATCACGCCGGCCTGGATGGACACGTCCAGCGCGGAGACCGGCTCGTCGAGCACCATCACCTTGGGTTGCAGGGCCAGCGCACGGGCGATCCCGACCCGCTGCCGCTGGCCACCGGAGAACTCCGCCGGATAGCGGTTGGCGTGCTCGGGGTTCAGCCCAACCAGGGCGAGCAGTTCACGCACCCGGCTGCGTAGCGCCTCCCCGCTGACGATGCTGTGGATGATCAGCGGCTCGGCGACGATGTCGAACACCGGCATCCGGGGGTTCAGCGACGCGTACGGATCCTGGAAGACGATCTGGATGTCCCGCCGCAGCGGCCGCATCTGGCCCCGGTTGAGCTTGGTCAGGTCATTACCGGCGAAGAGCACCTCACCACTGGTCGCACGGTGCAGGTTGAGGATGGCCCGGCCGGTCGTGGACTTCCCGCAACCGGACTCGCCGACCAGTCCGAGGGTCTCGCCGGGGTACAGGTCGAAGCTCACCCCGTCGACGGCGTGCACCTGGCCGACCGTGCGACGCACCAAGCCGCCGCCCTTGACCGGGAAGTACTTGACCAGGTTCCGGACGGACAGTACCGGTTCGCCCCGCCCATTGGCCTGCGGCTCGGCCGGCAACGCGGAAGGAGCGGTCATGATTCCTCCTCCGCACCGGCCAGTGCGGCCTCCGAGTCATCGAAAGGCACATCGGGATCGCCTGGATCGTCGCTGTCGGTGCCGAAGATCTCCTCCGCACCGACGTGCCGCTCGGCGATCTCGTGCGACCGGATGCACGCCGCATGGTGGTCGTCGCCGTCGACCGCGGCCAGGTCCGGCTCCTTCTTGTCACAGTCGGCGATGTGCATCGGGCAACGTGGTCCGAACGGGCAGCCGGGGGGTGGGTTCACCAGGGACGGCGGATTACCCTGGATCGGAGTCAGCCGCTGCCGTTCGGCGGCGTCCAGCCGCGGCAGCGAACCGAGCAGACCGAGCGTGTACGGCATCCGCGGCTGGTAGTAGATGTCGTCCACACCGCCTGTCTCCACCGCGCGTCCGGCGTACATCACCAGGACCCGGTCGGCGAAACCGGCCACCACCCCCAGGTCGTGGGTGATCAGGACGGTCGCCGCCCCGGTCTCCTCCTGGGCCTTCTTCAGTACCTCCAGGACCTGGGCCTGGATGGTGACGTCCAGCGCGGTGGTCGGCTCGTCCGCGATGATCACGTCCGGCTGGTTGGCGATCGCGATCGCGATGACGACGCGCTGGCGCATCCCGCCAGAGAACTCGTGTGGGAAGGAGTCGATCCGTTCGGCCGCGTTCGGGATGCCGACCAGTTCCAGCAGCTCGGTCGACCGCACCCGGGCGGCCTTGGCGGACATGGCCCGGTCGTGCTGGCGCAGCGTCTCGGCGATCTGGTAGCCGATCTTGTACACCGGGTCGAGCGAGGTCATCGGGTCCTGGAAGATCATGGACACGCCCTTGCCCCGGATCGCGCTCATCTCCCGGTCGCGCAGGCCGATCAGATTGCGGCCCTTGAACCGCACCTCGCCGGCGATCTGTGCCCGGGCGGGCAACAGGCCCATCACCGCCAGCGAGGTCACGGACTTGCCGGAGCCCGACTCGCCCACGATCCCGAGCACCTCACCGGGACGGATGTCATACGACACGCCGCGTACCGCGTGCACCACGCCGTCCTCGGTGGGGAACTTCACCTCCAGGTTGCTCACTTCGAGCACAGGCGCCTGGTCAGCCCTGGGTGGACTCGCCATCTCGGCATCGGTCATCGTCTGCATGCTGCTCCGTTGCAGGGGGGCACGGATCCGGCCATGCCCACGGGTCGCGGGCGGGGGCTAGGACCGGACTCGCTTGTGCGAGGGGTCGAACGCGTCCCGGATACCGTCTCCGATCAGGTTGATGCACATGACCAGGATCATCAGCAGCAGACCTGGAACGTAGAACAACCACGGGCGGGAGTCCGCTGCGGCGACCCCGTCGGAGACCAGTCGGCCGAGCGAGGTGTCGTCCCCCTGGATGCCGTAGCCCAGGTAGGTCAGAGCCGCTTCGGCCAGCACCGCGATGGCAGCGGCGAGGGTCGCCCAGACGATGATGGAACCCAGCGCGTTGGGGATCAGGTGCCGGAAGATGATCCGCCGGTCGCTGGCGCCCATCGCGTGCGCGGCCTCGACGAACTCGCGTTCCCGCAGCGACAGGAACTGGGCCCGGATCAACCTGGCCAGGTCCAGCCATCCGAACGCGCCCAGGATGATGCCCACTCCGATGGCGCTGCGCGCGGACGGGATGCTGGCCGCCACCACGGTGATCACGATCAGGCCCGGCAGGGTGAGGATCAGGTCGACCAGCCGCATCAGCAGGTTGTCGATCCACCGACCGTAGTAGCCGGCGATCGAGCCGACCAGCACACCGGTGCAGCCCGCGATCCCGACCACGATCGCGACGATGAGCGCGGAGCGCTGCACACCCCGCATGAGCAGGGCGAGCAGATCACGCCCGAGTTCCTGGGTACCCAGGATGTGGTGCGGTGAGCCAATCCCGACCGACTTGCTGGACAGGTCGATGTCGGTGTAGTTCCACCGGTAGACCAGCGGGCCGACGAAGGCCCCCACCACCAGGATCGCGAAGACGATCAGCCCGGTCATCGCCTGCTTGTTGTGCAGGAACCGCGAGATGATCTGCTCGCGCTGGCTGCGCGCCTGGACGGTGAACTCTCGCTCGACAGCGGTTCCGGCGGGCGCCGGTGCCTCATGCTGGGGTTCGACGACGGTAGTCATCGGATGCC
Source organism: Mycobacteriales bacterium (assembly GCA_036278435.1). Lineage (GTDB taxonomy): Bacteria > Actinomycetota > Actinomycetes > Mycobacteriales > DASULA01 > DASULA01. The sequence goes on from DASULA010000226.1 coordinate 12,068, forward strand.
TCCTCGCCAGCGGTCAGTGGAGCCGGATCCGTGGATCGAGCACGGCGTAGAGCAGGTCGGCTATCAGGTTGAACGTCACGATGAAGAAGGCCGCCACGATAAGCCAGCCCAGGATGACATTGACGTCCTGCGCGCCGAGGCCGTTCTGCAGCAGGTACTCGCCCATGCCGTGCCAGACGAAGACCCGCTCGGTCAGAACGGCACCGCCCAGGATGCCACCGACGCCGATGGCCACCACGGTGGTCAGCGGGATCAGCGCGTTGCGCACGCCGTGCCGGAAGATCACCCGACGCCACGGCACGCCCTTGGCACGGGCCAGCCGGATGAAGTCCGACCCGAGCACGTCGAGCATCGCCGCACGCTGGAACCTGCTCCATCCGGCGAAGGTCAGCGCGGCCAGCGAGATGGTCGGCAGGACGAGGTGTTCGAGCCGGTCCACCCAGATCTGGGACGTCGTCCCGAACTGCGAGATGCCGGCCGACTCCTCGCCAAGGGTGAACAAGACGTTGTGGCCGACCAGGTTGTTGATCTCGATGGCCACGAACTGCTTCAGCAGCGCGCCGAGCCAGAACACCGGCAGCGCGATCAGCATGTAGCACAGCACGGTGAAGAAGTAGTCGGAGAACTTGTACTGGCGTACCGCGGTGAGCACGCCAACGATGATCGCCATCACCAGGGCCAGGATCATCGCGCCGAGCACCATCCGGCTGGTGACGCCGAGCCGCTCCATCAGCGTCGGGGTGATCGCATTGCCGGCGATGTCCTTGCCGAAGTTGCCGTGCAACACGCCGGTGATCCAGTCCCAGTAGCGCAGGTACAGCGGCTTGTCCAGGCCGAGCCGGTGCTTGAAGGCCTTGAAGAAGGCCGGCGGTGGCAGGGGCTGACGCTGCCGGAAGGGCGCGGTCGGATCGGCCGTCGACGAGGCCAGCAGGAAGACCGCGATCGAGCTGGACAGGAGCACGAGTACCGACGAGATCAACCGCCGGATGGTGAAGAACAACACGTTGTCACCTTACGCCGGAGGTGGGCCAGCGGGAATCCGCACGGCGGTGGCGGTGACCCCGCCAGCGGGGGCTTGGGAGAAGGCCTCCCGGGGCAGGGTCACCGCCCCGGGAGGCACCTACCGTCCGTGATCACTCAGGGTGACTGGGACTCCAACCCCGCTACTGCTTGACGGAGAAGGTGTCGGAGTTCCACAGCGGGCCGGCACTGGTGGCGTTGTCACCGATGCCGGAGTAGCTGCTGTCAAACGCGAGGAACGTCGGCTTCTGGTACAGCGGCAGGGTGTACATGTCGTTCCACAGCTGGGTGTCGATCTGGTTGGCCAGGTCGGCCTGCTTGGTGGTGTCCGGCTCGACCACGAGCTGCTTGAGCATCGAGTCGACCTTGCTGTCGCTACCCAGCACGTAGTTCTGGCCCGGAGCCGACGCGGTGGCACTCTGGTAGATCGCCACGTTACCGGTCAGGAAC
>DASULA010000227.1:0-6287 GCA_036278435.1 Mycobacteriales bacterium
CACCACCCCGGGCACGTCGGCCACGGTCAGTCCGACGTCTGGCGAGATGTGCGCGGCGCCCTGGATCTGGTCGATCCGGGTGCCGGACCGGCCGCCGCCGCCTCCGCTGGCGGTGTTCCGGGGGACCGGAACACCGGAGACGAAGTCGGCGGCGTTGTTGTCGGTGTCGGTGCCACCGGCGCCGGCCCGCAGCGCCGCGGTGGTGTTGGACAGCCTGGGCGCCGGGGCGCCGCCCTCGGCATCGTTGGCCGAGCCGTAGCCGACGAAGTCGCGTACCCCGGCGGCGGTGGAGCAGGCCGCGCCACAGCCCAGCGCGGTGGTCGAGGTGACCAGCGCGACCTTGCCGGACGTGGCGCTCATCGCGATGCTGCCGGTCGCGTCCGGGGCGGGCAGCGGCTGCGTCCCGCCGGCCCCGGCGTCCTCGGCGACCAGGTAGTGGGCACCGGCGGACAGGACACCGGACAGCGGGGTGACCCGCCAGTTGGTGCCGGTTGAGGAGGCGTACTGGACGCTCCAGCCGGACAGCGTGACCGGCGCGGTGCCGCGGTTGAACAGCTCGACGAAGTCGTTGGTCAGGGTGGCACCGGAGTTCCCGCCACCGCCGTACACCTGGCTGACGGTGATGTCCGGTGAGGTGGCGGACGCGGTACCAGTGCTGGCGAGGAAGGTCGTTCCCCCTGCCAGCAGCACTCCGGCGGTGAGGGCAGCGATTCGGTGGGTCACAACGACGCGCATGGTGGCCTCCTTAGGACAGAGATACCTTATGCGCTGTTCTTGATTGTTTTGTAACGTTCAGGGGGTGCTTGGGTTAATTGAAGCTGGTCAGACGGTGCCGGAGCTGCCTGGTGGTGGCCGGTGGTGGCCGTGGTGCCCCGCCGGGGTGCCCGCCACACGACCGGCCGCGCCGAACCACCCGTTCGGTGCGCCGGACGTACCGTCGCGCGGTAACGTCCGCACATGTCCTCGCCGTACGCCGAGGTGACGGTCGACGGGCCCGAGGGTCCGCGCAACCTGCGGGTGACCAACCCCGGCCGGGTGTACTTCCCGGACCTGGGCGTGACCAAGCTGGACCTGGTCGGGTACTACCGGGCCGTGGGCACGGGAATCGTCCGGGCACTGGCCGAGCGGCCCTGCATGCTCAAGCGGTTTCCCGAGGGCATCGGGGGCGAGGCGATCTACCAGAAGCGGCTACCCCGGGGTGCACCGGCCTGGGTACGGACCGCGCGGGTGGAGTTCCCGTCCGGCCGGCACGCCGACGAGTTGTGCGTGACCGAACTGGGCTCGGTGCTGTGGGCGGTCCAGATGTCCACAGTGGAGTTCCATCCGTGGCACTCCCGGCGGGCCGACACCGAGCACCCGGACCAACTGCGGATCGACCTGGACCCGCAGCCGGGCACCGGCTTCGCCGAGGCCAGACTGGCCGCTGCCGCGGTGCGCGAACTGCTGTCCGAGCTGGGCGCCACCGGGTGGCCGAAGACGTCCGGCGGGCGCGGCCTGCACGTGTACGTGGCGATCGAGCCACGCTGGACGTTCACCGAGGTGCGCCGAGCCGCCCTGGCGTTCGCCCGTGAGTTGGAGCGCCGGCTGCCCGACCTGGTCACCAGTGCGTGGTGGAAGGAGGAGCGCGGCGCGCGGGTGCTGGCCGACTACAACCAGAACGCGCGTGACCGCACCATGGCCTGTGCCTACAGCGTCCGGGCCCGGCCCGGCGCCCCGGTGTCCGCCCCGATCCGGTGGGACGAACTGGCCGACTGCGCGCCCGAGGACTTCACCCTGCGCTCCATGCCGGCCCGGTTCGCCGAACTCGGCGACGTGCAGGCCGGCCTGGACTCCCCGACCAGACCACGGTGGTCACTGGAGACCCTGCTGGACTGGGCCGCGCGCGACGAGCGGGACCACGGCCTGGGTGACGCGCCCTATCCGCCGCACTTCCCCAAGGCCGAGGGTGAGCCGACCCGGGTCGCGCCGAGTCGTGCCCGCCGCCGGCCCTGACCACGGCGGAAACACGGGATCGCGCCGGGCCCGACACCGTGTTGCCCGCCGGTGTGTAGCGGGTCAAACACCAGTGGTGATGTTTCGTGTTGTGATGTGCCTTTGATGCCTATCTTCAAGTACTTTGTCGCGGTGTCTGGAACGGACTTCGCGCCCCGTAACCTCTGGCGACGCGGCCGGATCGCACTGGACGGATTCCGACTGGCCTACGACGTCGCCGGCGCCGGGCGGGCCATGGTGTTCCTCAGTGGCGGTCCCGGCCACGGCCCCGGATATCTGGTCCCGCTCGCCGACTCGGTGACCTCGCCGGGTTGGCGGATGGTGGTCTTCCACCAACGTGGCACCGGACGCAGCCCGGTGCCACCCGGCACCGGGCTGACCGTGCGGCAGGCCGCCGAGGATCTGGCCCTGCTCGGCGAACACCTGGACACCGACCGGATGCTCCTGGTCGGGCACGGCTACGGGGCGAGCCTCGCGCTGCTGACCGCGGCGCTGTTCCCGGACCTGGTCGGTGGCATGGTCCTGCTCTGCCCTGGGCCGCTGGACGAGCACCTGGCGGTACAGGCGGGCGTGCGGCTGCATGCCCGGCTCGGCGAGGCCGGGTGTACGGCGCTGCGGTCGGCCGAGGCGCGCCGGGACGCCGCCGCGGCGAGCGGAGACTGGCCGGCCATGCACGCCGCCGCGCTGGAGGCGATGCGGCTGTCGGCTCCGTCGTACGTGCACGACCCGGCCGCACGGCGGCGTTGGCAGGCCGAACTCACCGAGGAGTTCGACCACGACCCGTGCACGCACGCGGCACTCGCCCGCTCGCTGGCCGAGATCGACCAGCCGGCCACGGCCCGGGCGGTACGTTGCCCGGTACACATCGTGCGGGGTGAGCTGGACTTCCAGTCCGGCGACAACGTCGAGGCGCTGCGCGAGTCGCTGCCGGGGGCCGAGGTGACCGTCGTGCCCGACGCCGCGCACCTGGCCTGGCTGGACCAACCCGACCTGGTCGCCCGCCCGGTCCGTGCCGCTATGGACCGGTTGCCTTTTTGATCGCTCCCAGTAGTCCAGCGGGAACCCGCGGCCTACTGGCGCGGTGCCGGCGTGAGGTTTTCGCGAGAAAACCTCACGTGTAACCGGTTACCGGTGCAGGTTTTCGCGAGAAAACCTCAGGGTGCGCGAGCGGTCGAACGTTATTGGTCACGGCACTAGTGGGCCGGGCAGGTCTTCTTGTCCGGGATGGTCAGGTTCACCAGGTAGGAGTCCACCGACGAGGTCACGCACTTGGTCTTCGGGTAGGCGGTGTGGCCCTGTCCGTCCCAGCTGAGCAGGGTGCCCGAGGACAGCTCCCTGGACAGTGCCTGGGCCGACTTGTAGGGCGTGGCCGGGTCGTTCACCGTGCCGACGACCAGGATGGGTGCCGAACCGGCCGCGTGCACCGGCGGCACCGGGTGCCGCACCTGCTGCCATACCTGGCAGGTGAGCAGGCTGAGCGCCTGGGATGGTCCGAACAGCGGGTATTTCCGGCGCCAGTCGGCGAGCTTGGCCCTGATCGCGGCCTGACTGATCCGCTGGTCCATGTCGTTGCAGTTGATGGTGATGTTCGCATCCAGGATGTTCGTGAAATGGCCGCTGCCGTCCCGCTCGTTGTACTCGTCGTCCAGCGCCAGCACACCCTTGGAGTCCCCCTTGTTCGCGCCCGACAGCGCGGCGGACAGGGTCGGCCACTTGCTCTGGTCGTACAGCGCGGAGATCACCGCGAGTTGCACGTTGCCGCCGGTGGCCCGCCGTTTCTCGCCGGGTTGGCTGCTGGGTACCGGTGATCTGCTGGCCTTGGCCATCAGCGTGGTCACGAAGGCGCGCGGATCCGACCCGAGCGGGCAGGCCCCGGCCTGGGCACGGCAGGCCGCGGCGAACTGGTTGAACGCGTTCTGGAAGCCCCTGGCCTGCCCCTCGGTGGCCGAGACCACGTCCTGGCTCGGATCGACCGCGCCGTCCAGCACCAGGGCGCGGACCTGCCTGGGGAACAGTTGCGCGTAGACCGCGCCCAACAAGGTGCCGTAGGAGAAGCCCAGGTAGGTCATCTTCTGGTCGCCGAGCGCCCGCCGGATCAGATCCATGTCCCGGGCGGTCTCCACGGTGTTGAACTGCGCGAGCTTGTCGCCGTACTTGTCCGAACACTGGGTGGCGATCCGTTGGCTCAGCCGCACCTGCGCGGCGAACTCCGCCGGGGTCCGGGCATCGGGATCGGCGGCGGTGATCTGGTCCTTCAGGTCGTCGGAGATGCACTGGACCGGATCGGACAGGCCCACCCCGCGCGGATCAAAGCCGACCAGGTCAAAGCGGGACAGCACGTCGGTGGGCATTCGAAGCGCGAGGCCCACGGCCGCGTCCAGGCCGGAACCGCCCGGCCCGCCGGGGTTGATCAGCAACGAACCGATCCGGTCGTGCTGGCTGGCCATGCGCACCCGCACCAGGTACAGCTTGACCGTTCCGGCGTCGGGGTTGTCGTAGTCCAGCGGGGCATCGACGGTGCCGCAGTCGAAGGACAGCTTCCGGTCGCCGCCAGGCTGGTCCTTGATCTGCGGCGCGACCACGCTGGTGCAGTCGGTGAAGGCGACCGGCTTGACCGACGGCTCGCCGGGTGACGCCTGGTCACCGAGGGTGGGTTGCGGGATGGTCGTGCGCGGGGCCACGGTACCGCCCGCTCCGTTGCCACTACCGCCGCCACTACAGGCGGCCAGCAGCAGTGTGCCGGCCAGCACGGCGGCGCCGGCGGCACGGGTACGGGCACGGACGTGGCGCATGTGTGTGACCTCTCCCAGCCGGTGACACCGCCACCGGTCGCGTCGCCGCGGCGGATTCGGTACGCCTCCCGACATCGGACACCTCGCCCATACCGGTCGGCTCCAACCTACGACGCTAGCGGAGAACGTCCGCCAGGTCGTAACGCACCGGTTCCTCAAGCTGTTCGTACGTACACGACCTCGGCTCGCGATCGGTTCGCCAGCGGACGAACTGGGCGGTGTGCCGGAAGCGGGTCCCCTCCATGTGGTCGTAGCGGACCTCGACCACACGTTCTGGCCGCAGCGGCACCCAGGACAGGTCCTTGCCGGCGTTCCAGCGGCTCTGCGCACCGGGCATCCGGTCCGGATCGCCGGTGCCGGGGGTGGCCCAGTCGGCCCAGGGGTGGTCCCGCACGCCGTCGCGCAGCGGTTCCAGCTCGGCCACGAGTTCCTGCCGGCGCCTGGCGGTGAACGCGGCGACCACACCCACGTGCAACAGTTGCCCGGCGGGGTCGTACAGGCCCAGCAGCAGTGAGCCGACCACCGGGCCGGACTTGTGCCAGCGGAACCCGGCCAGCACGCAGTCGGCGGTGCGCTCGTGCTTGACCTTGAGCATCAGCCGCTGGCCGGGCCGGTACAAAAGGTCGTCGGCCTTGGCCACCACGCCGTCCAGGCCGGCGCCCTCGAAGGTGGCGAACCAGCGCTGGGCGAGTCGGGCGTCGGCGGTGAGCGCGGTCAGGTGCACCGGGGCCCGGGCCGGTCCCAGCGCGTCCTCCAGGGCGTCGCGTCGCCTGGCGAACGGGGTGTCCAGCAGCGATTCGTCACCGCGGGCCAACAGGTCGAAGGCGACGAACGAGGCCGGCGTCTGCTCGGCCAGCAACCGCGCGCGGGAAGCGGCCGGGTGGATGCGCGCCAGCAGCGCGTCGAAGTCCAGCCGGCCACCGCGGGGCAGCACGATCTCACCGTCGACCACGCACCGCTCTGGGAGATTTGCCTGGAATGCGGTAACTAGCTCGGGAAAGTATCTGTTGAGCGGGCGCTCGTTCCGGCTTCCCAGCACCACCTCGTCGCCATCCCGGAACACGATGCACCGGAATCCGTCCCACTTCGGCTCGTAGCGGTAGCCGGGGCCGGCCGGCAGCGTCCTGACCGCCTTGGCCAGCATCGGCGCCACCGGCGGCGGCACGGGTAGTCGCACGCTCCCCATCATCTCCCGTTCGGCGGGGGCCGCACCGCGTACCGGCAGAACAGCGCGTCGTCCTCCTCCAACAGGCCGGACAGCAGCAGCGGCAGCGGGGTGGGCAGGTCCGGTCCGGCCACGATCCGACCGGCACCCGGGCCGGTGGCCAGTGGCGAGACGGTCAGGCACAACTCGTCCACCACCCCCGCGGCAAGCATGGAGGCGAACAGGTACGGGCCGCCCTCGCACAGCACCCGGCCCAGGCCCCGGCCGGCCAGGTCGGCCAGCGCGGCGGCCGGGTCGAACGCCTCCGATCCCACCGTCACCACCTCCACCACCCGTTC
>DASULA010000228.1:0-7181 GCA_036278435.1 Mycobacteriales bacterium
GGGTGCCCGGCAGCGGGCCACCGCGGCGGCGCACGTGCTGACCGTCCGGATGGGACTGACCCGGCCCGGTCACCTGCGGTCGCTGGCCCAGGAGATCGGCGCCGTGCTGGGCTACGGGTGGTCGATCGGCGTCGTGCTGGGCGTCGGGGCCAGCGTGCTGGTCGGCCCGCTGCTCGACCTCGACCCGGCCTTCCCACCCCCGGCCCTGCTGCGGATACCGCTCGACCTTCTGGTTGGCACCGTGGTCGGCGTCCTGGCCGCCACGGTGGTCGGCGTGCTCACCGCGCACCGCACCGCCGCCCGGCAGTCCGCCGCCGCCGTGCTCACCCTGGACACCTGACCGGCCGCCTCGGCGCCCGTGCCCGGACTGTGACCAGCCGTGTACCGCGCGCGTACCGTGACAGTCACGTGACGATGCGATCAGGGGAGCGGCGATGCCTCCGACCATGGACGGCTTGATGAGCACCGGGCAGCGCATCGCGGCCTGGCGGGTCTACCGGGGGATGACCCAGGAGGTGTGCGCCGGGCTCGCCGGCAAGTCGCTGTCCTGGTGGAAGAAGGTCGAGGGCGGTCAGCGGCGGTTGGAGAAACTGGCCGACGTCATCGCCATAGCCCGGATCCTGCGGGTACCGGAACTGGCCGACCTCACCGGCGTGCTGGAGTTCTCGCTGGGCCGGGACCAGATGCGCCCGGTTCCCGTGCTGCCCGGCATCAGGGCCGCGATGCTCCGCCTGCAACCCCCGTCGGGTGAGCCGGTGCCCCTGGCCGACCTCCAGCGCCGCTACGCCGAGGCCCGCGACACGTTCCACCGGCACCGGATGTTCGTCTCCGAGGTCGGACGGGTACTGCCCGGTCTCATCGACGACGCCACCGCGGCCTACCGGCGCGCCGACGAGGCGACGCGGCGGGCGGTGGCCGGTGTGCTGTCCGACGTGTACCTGCTGGCCTGTCAGATACTCCGCGACGCCGGGGACTTCCCGTTGGCGATGACCGCGATCGACCGGTGCCATCACTACGCCCGGGAGGCCGACGACCCGCTGCGGATGGCCTGGGCGGCGTGGGACTCCTCCGGCGTGCTCAAGGACCTGGGCTCGCCCGAGGAGGGACTGTCACACTGTCAGGAGGCGCTGGCCGGCCTGGAGTCGCTGGCGGCGGCGACACCGACCGACCCTGTTCTGTCGGCCCTGGGCGAGATGTGCGGGCAGGCCGCGCTCATGCACGGGCACCTGTCGGAGGAGGGGCATGCCCTGGGCATGCTGGACCGGGGCGCGCGGGTCTACGCCCGCATCACTCCGGGCTTCCGCAACCCGACCACCGGCTATGCCCGTGAGGGCTCCGACGTCATAGGCGTGTGGGTGTACACGGCGTTGGGCAAGGGCCGGACCGCCGTTCGGGTGGCCGACACCGTGGACATCACCGCCACCCCGTCCCGGCCGGTCCAGGCACTGTGGACGATCAACGTGGCGCGCGGCTACGCGAGCCGCAACGAGGACACCGGCACGTTGCACATGATGCGCCGTGCCGAGGACATCGCACCGGAGATCGTGGCCCGGTCCACCCACGTCCGGGAGATGGTCCGGGACATGATCCGGCGGGACCGGAGGACCGTGTCACCGGACGTCCACCAGTTCGCCCGACGAATCGGGCTGCTGTCGTAGGTCGGACGGCAGGTCAGGCGGACTGGGGTGGTGGGGCGTCGGCGCCCATACCGAAGATGAGCTGGTTCACCAGGTAGATGTGGTCGGAGGCGTCGACCTGGATCAGCGCGACCGGCTGGCCGTCCTGGCTCAGCAGGGTACCGAGCATCACCTCGGGCGGGGGGCAGTGCGTGGGCGGGCACAGTTCGGCGTCGACCGACACGATGCCGGCGTCCGGTGACAGTGGCAGTCGGTGCGTCGCACGGTCGGCTGGATCGGGTTCGTAGTAGCGGGTACTCAGGTGGCCGGTGCCATCGTCGGTCTTGATGCCCACGACCTTCCGGAACTCCAGCATGTGCAGGGAGCTGTCGTAGCCCACCAACTGCACCGTCGCCGTGGTGTTGGGGAACTTCAGATGCCGCCGTGGTGATGGTGTGGCCGGTGGTGCGGCGCTTCTGCTTGCCGGACCGCTTCCCACCGCCGCGCTGGCTCCGCCGCCGGCGGCGGGGGCGGCGGTGTCTGAGCTGGCTGGGGCTTTCGACGAGTCGCACGCCGAGACGGCTATTGCCGTACCCAGTAAGACGGCCGCTCCCAACCGATGGCGATACGCTGCCATGAATCCTCCCGTTACCTTCATGCCCTGTCGCGGACAACCACTAGCAGGACGCGGGAGAACCCGATGGCGTGGCACGGCTGGTCCGATCCGCCGGTCACGATTGTGAATCGGGGTGAACGCACCGCTGAGGCAGTTGAAGTCGTTAATTCACCGGCGACCGGAACGAACGACGGGTACCGGCGGCATCGCCCGGTGAATGCCGGTCAGGCGTCCTCCGCCGGGGCGGGGCGGGTGAGGCGGGCGACGAACTTGTACCGGTCGCCGCGGTACCAGGAGCGCACCCACTCCACCGGCCGGCCCTGCCGGTCGCGGCTGTGCCGGGACAGCAGCAGCATGGGTGAACCGGTGTCGGTGCCCAGCAGCAGCGCCTCGCGGGGCGGGGCCAGCACGGTCTCGATGGTCTCCTCGGCCTCGGCCAGGTGCACGCCGTAGTCGGACTCCAGCACCTTGTACAGCGACGGCGTGCGGTCCAGGCGTCGGCGCAGCCCGGGGAACCGGTCGGCGGACAGGTGGTTCAGCTCGATGGCCATGGGTTCGCCGTCGGCCAGCCGCAACCGCTCGATTCGCAGCACCCGCGCTCCGGCGTCGATGTCGAGCCGGTCGGCCAGCTCGGTGTCCGCGGCGACGTAGGCCATGTCCATCAGCCGTGAGGTCGGGTTGAGCCCGTGCGCCCTGACGTCCTCGGTGTAGCTGGTCAGTTGCAGCGGCCAGGCCATCTTGGGCTTGGCCACGAATGTGCCCTTGCCCTGGATGCGTTGCAGCCGACCCTCCACGACCAGTTCTCCGAGCGCCTGGCGGACGGTGGTGCGCGAGGTTCCCAGCTCGGCGGACAGGACCCGTTCGGGCGGCACCGCGGTGCCGGCCGGCAGCGACTCGATGCGGTCGAGCAGGTGACGCTTGACCCGGTAGTACTTTGGTTCTCGATGTCCGATGACGTCCACTGTGGGCGGATCCGACGCGGACTGCTCGGCTGGAACGGACGTGGGTGACGCGGCCACCGGTTGCCTCCCCTGTGAGTCGTCGCTCGGCTCGGCGCCCGATCGGCGCGGTGCTCGCCCGCTACCCGGGCTGGCGCCCCGTGGTGTTCACCCACGTGTTCACGCACCGGTGACCGCCCGGAACCGGGCTGGACCGTACCAGTCCGAAGATACGGCCACGGTCGGTGAGCCGGTCGGCGAGCCGACCGGTAACGGTCCGGTGCCATCTTGTCTATACCATTGACAGTCGATGGTGGGTGTGCCAGCCTGCGTAGCATTGGTCTAGTCCAGTTGGGCCCCGCACCAGGTCACGGGTCAGCCGATCCCGGCCGGTCAGGGACCCGCCGGTCAGGGCCAACGTGGTTTGTGGGGACGGTTTCGGGACGGTCGGACGGCGGCCACCCGACGGAGGGAGACGACACGTGTTCACGCGGCGGCACGGGCTACGTGCGGTTCTGGCGGTGGCCGCGGTCGCGGTCATCGCCGCGGCCTGTAGCAGTAACAACGGATCGACGGGCAACAGCGCGTCAAAGAAGACCCTGACCATCTGGTCGATGCCCGGCGAGTTACCACCGAAGATGAGAGCGGCCCTGACCGAGGAGTTCCAGAACACCCACCGGAACGTCAAGGTGAACTACGAGGACCAGGAGTGGAGCGGCATCCAGGCCAAGACCATCACCGCGCTGGGTAGCAACACCCCGCCGGACGTCATCGAGTTCGGCAACACCTACACCGCCTCGTTCGCCGACGGCCTGGTCGACCTGTCCGGCAAGGCCAGCGGCCTGGGCAAGTCCTCCTGGTTCACCGGCATGGCCGACTCGGCCACCGTGGACGGCAAGACCGTGGCGGTGCCCTACCTGTCCGGCGCCCGGGTCGTGCTCTACCGCACCGACATGTTCACCCAGGCCGGCATCAGCACGCCGCCGACCACGCTGGCCGAGTTCACCGCCGACGCCGGCAAGCTGATGGCCAAGTTCGGTGCCAACCCGAAGTTCTCCGCCCTGTACTACCCGGGCCAGTACTGGTACGGCGCGCTGCCGTTCATCTGGGATGCCGGCGGCGACATTGCCACCCAGAGCGGCGGCAAGTGGACCGGTGCGCTGGACTCGCCGCAGTCCATCCAGGGCCTGACCACGCTGAAGAACCTGGTGGCCAGCTTCTCCAAGGCGCCCAAGGACAAGAACGAGGTCAACCAGTTCCAGACCCTGGCCGACGGCACCGCCGCCATGGTCATCGACCAGGCGTTCCAGATCCCGGCCATCCTCAAGGCCAACCCGAAGCTGGCCCCCACCGACATCGCCACCTTCCCGCTGCCCGGTGTGAGCGGCCCGGCGCCGGTCTTCGCCGGTGGCTCCAACGTGGGCATCTCGGCGGCCAGCAAGAACCAGTCCCTGGCCCTTGACTACGTCAAGCTGATGACCAGCCCGAAGTACGAGAAGATGATGGCCAACGAGGCCGGTCTGCTGCCCAACACCACCACACTGACCACCCTCGGCGACAGCAACCCGACCCTGGCCGTGAACTTCGCGGCTTTGAAGAACAGCAAGTTCGTGCCGAGCGCGGCGAACTGGGGCTCGGTCGAGGGAAAGACCATCATTCCGGACATGCTGGAGAACATCTTCACCGGCAAGAGGTCCGTGGCCGACGCGGCGAAGAAGGCCAGCGAGGAGATCACCACCGAGTTGAACGCGAACTGACCGCCCGTACCGGTTCGGCCGCAACGGTCCGGTAACACCGCGGTAGTTCACAGGGAGGCGCGATGGGTGCCGTCGGGACGACCAAGCTCACGCCCCGGCGGCGCCCGCGGTCCAGAGCGAACCGGCCGGACCGGACCTCCGGCGGAGGGCCCCCCGGCCCGGCCGCCCGGGGCCGGCGGCCGGCGCTGCGGGCGATGCCCTACCTGCTGCTGGTGCCCAGCCTGGTGGTGCTGGTCGGGCTGATGGGCTACCCGCTGGTGCGGCTGGTCGTCCTGTCCTTCCAGCACTACGGGCGGCGGGAGTTCCTGATCCGGCAGGGCGCCACCTGGACCGGCCTGGCCAACTACCGGATGCTGTTCGCCGACAGCCAGTTCTGGTCGGTCGCCGTGCGAACGATCGTGCTGACCGCGGTCATCGTCGCGCTCACCGTGCTGCTCGCGCTGCTGGTCGCGCTGGTGATGCAGCGGCTGGACCGGGTGTCGCGCACGGTGGTCTCGCTCGGCCTGATGGTCTCCTGGGCCACCCCGGCGGTGAGTTCGGCCACCATCTTCAAGTGGATGCTCGACAGCCGCTCCGGGATCATCCCCAAGATTCTCAACCAGCTCCACCTGGTCGACCTGACCGGTGACAACTCGGTGTTCCTCAGCGGGTTCAAGACGCTCGCCTCGGTCACCGCGATGGTGGTGTGGCAGTCGGTTCCGTTCGTGGCGCTCACCCTGTTCGCCGGGCTGACCCAGATCTCCCGGGACCTCTACGAGGCGGCCCGGGTGGACGGCGCCGGGCCGTGGCGGTCGTTCACCTCGATCACCATGCCGATGCTGCGACCGATCTTCGCGCTGGTGATCGTGCTGTCGGTGATCTGGGACCTGCGGCTGTTCACCCAGGTCTACATCTTCAACCAGGGCGGGCCGGACCAGCAATCCTACCTGCTCGGGGTCTACTCCTACTTCGCCTCGATCGTCGGGCTGCGTTTCGGCCAGGGCGCTGCCATCGCGATCGTGCTGATCGTGATGGCGCTGATCGGCACGGCGTACTACATCCGCCGGCTGGTGCGCAGCGGCGAGGCGACGGCGTGACGGCGACGACCGGAAGGGGGCCGGGCCGATGGCCACACTGACCGCGCCGACTCGGGCCAGGGCGGTGCCCGGACACCGGCGGCGGGCGGCGGTGAGCAGGGGTCGGCTGCCCGGCCGGGTGCTGGCCTACGCGTTCGCGCTGGTGACGTTCGGTCTGTCGGTCTTCCCGGTGTACTGGATGGTGCGGACCGCGCTGGAGCCGACCGCCGACATCAACCACGGCACGCCCACGCTGCTGCCGACGAACGTGACCGGCCGAAACTTCGTGAACGCGGTGCACCAGCGCAACTTTCCCACCGACCTGCGCAACAGCCTGCTGGTATCACTGTCCACAGTGGTGTTGACCCTGCTGCTCGGGTTCCTGGCCGCGGCGGCGCTGGCCCGGTTCCGGTTCCGCGGCCGGTCGCTCTACCTGGTCGGCCTGCTGGTCGTGCAGATGATCCCGCTGGAGGCGCTGATCGTCCCGGTGTACCTGTCGCTGCGCGACATCAACGGGCTGGACCAGTTCCCCAGCCTGATCGTGGTGTACCTGTTCTTCTCGCTGCCGTTTTCCATCTGGATGCTGCGCAGCTTCATCGTCTCCATCCCCGACGAACTGGAGGAGCAGGCGATGGTGGACGGGTGCAGCCGGATGGGCGCGTTCCTGCGGGTGCTGCTGCCACTGATCTCGCCGGGCCTGGTGGCGGTGGCGGTCTACGCGTTCATCCAGGCGTGGAGCGAGTTCGTCTTCGTGCTGGTCATCATGCAGCACTCCGACCACTACACGCTGCCCCGCTGGGTGGCCGGCTTCCAGACCAGCAAGGGCATCGACTGGGGCGCGCAGATGGCCGGCTCGGCGCTGTTCACCCTGCCGGTGATCGTGTTCTTCCTGTTCGTCCAGCGCCGGATCACCACCGGTCTGGCCGCCGGCGCGGTGAAAGGCTGAACACATGCGACAGTCCGGACCAGACGCCGAGCTGGTCGAGTTGGCCAACCGCTGCCTGCTGCCCGCGTTCGCCGGCACCTCGGTGCCGGACTGGATCCGGCGCTGGCTGGACCAGGGTCTGGCCGGGGTGGTCCTGTTCGCCGGCAATGTCGGCGACGGTGACCGGTTGGCCGGGCTGACCGGCACGCTGCGGGCGCACTCGCCACGGGTCCTGGTCGGGATCGACGAGGAGGGCGGCGACGTCACCCGGCTC
>DASULA010000229.1:0-6150 GCA_036278435.1 Mycobacteriales bacterium
CCTGCCGCGCCGTCCCGGTTCCCCGGGTCCACAACGGCCCGGAGTCGGACCAGTCCTCGGGAGAGCTGGCTCTTCACCGTGCCGACCGAGCATCCGACCGCGGTCGCGATGTCGGCCTCGCTGAGGTCCTCCAGGTAGCGCAGCGCCACCACGGCCCGCTGCCGGGGCGGCAACGTGCGCAACGCGCGGACCAGTTCGTCCCGCAGTGCCTGGGAGTCGCTGCTGTCCGGCGCGGGCCGGTCGTGCACCGGCCGTAACGGCGTCTCGGCCCGTCTGCCCCGCCACCGCCACCGGTCGGTGACCGCGTGCGCCAGCACCTTGCGCGCGTAGGCGTCCGGCGAGGTGCGGATGGTGGCCCACCGTACGTACACCTTCGCCATGACGTCCTGGACCAGGTCCTCGGCGGCCTGCCGGTCACCGGTCATGGCCAGCGCCGCCCGCAGCAGCCTCGCCGACCGGCTCCGCACGAACTCGTCGAAGTCCGCCCCGGGAACGCCTCGTGCCACCCGTCACCTCCCGCCGACACCCACTCTGACCGGATTCGGCGGTCAAAGGTTGAGTGGCCGGCCGTTGGCGACCCGGTGCTCGCCTCCCGCTACGCGGTCGTGTCCTCCAGCCGGTCGAGTTCGGCCAGGTGGGCGCGGATGGCGGCGGTGGTGACTCCGGGTTCCTCGGTGTGGTCGGTGTGGACGGCGGTGAGCACGTCCAGGGCGGCCCGCCAGTGCCGGCGGGCGATCTCGGGATCGCCCAGAGCCAGGTGAGTGTGGGCGAGACCGTCGTGGGCGCGGGCCTGGTCGGCGGGTTGGTCGAAGTCGGTGGCCAGGTCCAGCGCGATGTGATGGCAGGTGCGGGCCTGGTCGTACCGGCCGGTGGCGTGGTGGACCCGGCCGAGACCCTGCTGGGCTTCGAACTGGTAGTTGCGGTTGCCGGTGTCACGGGCGATGCCCAACACCTGCCCGAAGCAGTCGGCCGCCCGCTCGTACTGGCCCCGCAACCAGTGGACGTAGCTCAGGCCGTTCAAAGCGTTGAGCTCGCCGGTGCGGTTGCCGGTGCCGCGGGCGATGCCCAACGCCCGCCCGTAGCAGTCGGCGGCCCGCTCGTACCGGGCCCGCAACCGGTGGACGTGGCCGAGGCCGGTCAGGGCGTTGAGCTCCCCGAGGCGGCTGCCGGTGTCGCGGGCGATCTCCAACACCTGCCCGAAGCAGTCGGCGGCCCGCTCGTACTCGCCCCGCAACCAGTGGACGTAACTGAGGCCGTTCAGGGCGTTGAGCTCGCCGGTGCGGTTGCCGGTCTCACGGGCGATCTCCAGCGCCCGTGAGAAGCAGTCCGCGGCCGGCCCGTGGCCACCCCGCAACCGGTGAACGTCGCCGAGGCCGCGCAGCGCGTTGAGCTCGCCAGTGCGGTCGCCGGTCTCACGGGCGATCTCCAGCGCCAGCCCGAAGCACTCCGCGGCCCGTTCGTGGCGACCCTGCAACGAGTGCACGTAGCCGAGGCCGTTCACGGCGTTGAGCTCGCCGGTGCGGTCGCCGGTCTCACGGGCGATCTCCAGCGCCAGCCCGAAGCACTCCGCGGCCCGTTCGTCGCGACCCTGCAACCGGTGGACGTCACCGAGGCCGCTCAGGGCGCCCAGTTGGCCGGCCCGGTCGCCGGCGGCGCGGCTGCCGGTCAGAGCGTGGGTGTGCAGGGTGGCCGCGTCGGTGTAGCCGGTGCGGGCGCACAGGTGGCGGTGCAGGGTGGCCGACTGGTGCCCGGTGTGGTGGGGTCGGTCACCGGCGGCGGAGACCGCGGCGGCGAGGAGGTTGTCCCGTTCGGCGTCCAGCCAGCCCTCGGCGGCAGCCGACGAGTCGAGGCCGGGGACGGGTGTGGCCGACGGCGGGATGGCGGGTCGCCGGTCGGTGTCGAACGGGTAGGCCAGGTCCATCGCCACCGTGGCGGTGTGCGCGTAGTGGTCGAACAGCCGGTCCAGGGCCGCCTGCCGGTCCGGGTCGGGGTCTTCGGTGGCCGTGGTGGCGGCGTGGGCGCGGACGAGGTCGTGGAACTGGTACCGGCCGGGGACGGGTTCGGTGAGCAGGTGGGCGTCGTGCAGGTCGTCGAGCAGTCGGCGGGCCGTGTCGGCGTTGCTGTCCGACAGCGCGGCGGCGGCGTAGGGCTCGACGTCGGGACCCGGATGCAGGCCGAGCCGGCGGTACAGCCGCCGCTGGTCGGCGGTGAGATGCTGGTAGGACAGGTGCAGCGCGGCGGTGACGCTGCGCGGCCCGGCCCGCAGGGCAGTCAGCGGGCCGTGTTCGCCCCGCAACAGGGTGAGCAGGTGGTCCGGCGTCCAGCCGGAACGATGGCGCAGCCGGGCGGCGGCGATCCGGATCGCCAGCGGCAGCCGCCCGCACAGGTCCACGATCTCCTCGACCACGCCGGGCCTGGTGCCGGCCAGCCGCCGGGGGCCCGCGGTGGCGGTGAACAGGGCCACCGCCTCGGATTCGGGCAGCACGTCCAGGGACACCGGTTCGGCGTCGTCCAGGCCAGCCAACCGGCGGCGGCTGGTGACGAGCACCAGGCAGCCGGACGAGGCGGGCAGCAGCGGAGCGACCTGGGCCTCGTCGGAGGCGTTGTCCAGTACGACCAGTACCCGCCGGTCGGCCAGTTTGGTGCGCCACAGTGCTGTCCGCTCCTGCACGTCGCGCGGGACACCCGCCCCGTCAACGCCTATCGAGCGCAGCAGTGCCTCCAGCGCGGTGCCCGGTTCGGTTGGCGGGATGCCCTCGGTGTGCCCGTGCAGGTCGAGGAACACCTGCCCGTCCGGGTAGCGTGCGGCCAGCCGGTGGGCGGCGTGCACGGCAAGGGCCGTCTTGCCGACACCGGCCATCCCGTCCACCGCCGAGATGACCACCGTGGAAGGGTCCCCGGCTTCGCGCCCGAGGAGACCGGACAGGATGTCAAGCTGCTCGGCGCGGCCGGTGAAGTGCCGAACCGGTGCCGGCAACTGCCGGGGTACTCCGACCGGCGGGCCGTCGGGGCGACCCGGTGCGCCGTCGGCGGCCGGCTGGCGGTGCAGGTCAGGATCGGCCCGCAGGATCCGCTCGTGCATGTCACTGAGGTCCTTGCCCGGCTCGACGCCGAGTTCGTCGACGATCACCTGCCGGGCCCGGCGGTAGGCCTCCAACGCCTCGGCCCGCCGACCGGAGCGGGCCAGCGCCAGCATCAGGTGGGCATGCAGCCGTTCGTGCAGCGGATGCTCCGCGAGCAGTGGGCGCAGTTCGTCGGCCACCATCTCGTGCCGGCCCAGGCACAACTCGGCCTCGACCCGCCACTCGACGGCCCGCAGCCGCATGCGGTCCAGCCGGGGCACCTCGTCGCGGCGTAACGCCTCGGCCGAGACGTCGACCAACGCCGGCCCACGCCACAGTCCCAACGCCTCGCCGAGCACGTCGCTGGCCCGCTGCCACTCGCCGGCGCGGATCGCCGCGTGTCCGTCTGCGCACAGGCGGGCGAAGGCGAGCCGGTCGAGTTCGGTGTCGTCGGCCTGGAACAGGTAACCCGGATCACGGGTCATGATCCGGTCGGCGAATCCCGGGCCGAGCAGCCGGCGCAGACGCCGGACGTAGTTGCGCACCGTCGCCCGAGCCGACGGAGGCGGCGACCCAGCCCACACCACATCTGCGAGTTCGTCGAACGACACGATCTCGTTTGCCCGGACCAACAGCGTGCCCAACACCGCCCGTTGCCGGTTCGCCGTCACCGGCACCACCACACCGTCCCGGCGCAGGTGCAGTGGGCCCAGGACACCCAGCCAGATCCCCGAATCCGCGCCCATGAAAGCCCTTCACCCGACAGACCTGCGGTGTGCGGCACCGGCCGCTACCCAGACGCTACTACCGCGCCACCCAGGCGAACGAGCCTGGACCATACCCGTACCGTCTGGTCGATCACAGTTCAACAGCACGGGCGGTCAACGACAGCCAAAGGCAGATCCAAGCCGAAATCGGCAGCACCACAATGCCGCTGCCGGACGGCGCAGTGGAGGTGTCGTGCGGATGGCCCGGGGGCGCGAGGAGAGATCATCGGGTCGGATGGGTCCGATGATCGCGGAATGCCGCCGGGCGAGGGGCCTGACCCAGGGCGAGCTGGCGGCGGCGGCCGGCGTGAGCATCGGGACGCTGCGCGACCTGGAACAGGGTTGGACGTCCCAGCCGCGCTGGGGGCTGGTGGAGAACCTGGCCGCCGCACTGGGCATGGACGCGCGCCAGCGGGCCGAGTTGACCCGCGCCTGGCGCGCCGACTCCCCGGGTGACAGCGCGGCGGCGGACCGGCACGGGGAGGCCGCGCCGGCGCCGGCCGGGGTGCGGATCGAGGTGCGGATCGGGGTGCTCGGGCCGCTGGTCGCCTCCACGCACGGCGTGCCGGTGGCACTGGGTTCGCCCCGCCAGCGGGCCGTGCTCGCGCTGCTCGCCCTGCACCCGGACACCTGGGTGCACCGGGACGTACTGGTGGAGGTGCTGTGGGGCGGGCGGCCACCGGCCAGCGCGGTCACCCTGGTGCAGGGATACGTCAGCCGGCTGCGGCGGCTGCTCGACCCGGAGCGCCGGAGCCGGGGCAGGGGCGGCCGGCTCGCCTCGGCCGGGACCGGTTACCAGCTACCCAGCGGCGCCGCCCGGATCGACCTGGCCGAGTTCTGGCGACTCGCCGGCCTCGCCGACCAGGCGATGCACGGCGATCCGGGCCGAGCGTGTGGGCTGTACGGGCGGGCGTTGCGGCTGTGGCGCGGTGACGTGCTGGCCGACGTGGACCTGCTGCGTGACCACCCGGCGGTGGTCGAGCTGACCTGCCGACACGCCGAGGTGGTCAGCCGCTACGCCCGGGTGGCCGCCGCTGTCGGCGCGCCCGGCCTGGTCCTGACGCATCTGCGTAGAGTGTGTGCGCGGGACCCGTGGGACGAGCGGGCACACGCCCATCTGATGGTCGCACTGGCCGCCGGCGGGCATCGGGCTGCCGCGCTGCGCGTCTTCGAGAACCTACGGCTGCGTCTCGCCCGCGAACTCGGCGTGCAACCGGGCCCGCACCTGACCCGAGCCCGGACCCGGATCCTGGGCCGGTGAGTACCGGTCCTGGGGGCGTGGCCACCGGGTGGAGGCGCCGACGGGTGTCGGCACCGCCCGGTGGCCACGGCTCGCCGTTGCGAACGTCAGCAGTGCGGGATGTTCACGTCAGCCGGGTTCTGGCCGCCGAGGTTGATGTAGTGGTCGGGAATATGGCCCACGAGGGTCAAGGGAGTGGAACTCCGACCGTTCTCCGCCGTCACGTGGTCCTGGATCCCATCGCCACTCACCGTAGGACTCCCGGTGAACCAGCAGGTGATCCGCACCAGGTCGTTCCCGCCCACGCAGTGGACACCGCCCGCGCGGAGGAAAAGCGGAACGTCGTTACAGCCGCCCAGCGCCGGATTGCCGGCATTCTGGGTGGTCGCCCAGCAGGGCCTCGAGTGACCCGGAGTGGTGCACATCGACCTGGTCACCGAGGGCGCGACCGCCGCCGACTGTGCCATGGCCGCGTGTGCCGGGGCTGCCGCGAGGCCGGTGCCGGGGTTGAGGGCACCGAATCCGGTGGTCATTCCGAACACGGCCGCCGTCGCCACCGCGAACCTGAGGATTCTTCGTCCGCGCATGCTTTCTCCTGTCCTGTGGATCGTGCGGTTCGCCGTTTCCGGTGAACCGTGGACTGAGGTCCGACCAGAAACCTACGCCCGCCGGTAATGGAGTCAAGAAATGATTCGAGCCGGGTACGGGACGTCCCGTACCGGAATTCCGGTGTGCTGCTCGCCGTTCCCCGGAGTCATTCCCGGTCACCGCCGGAAAACCGTCGGAAACCAGTCGTCACGCCGTCCGGTCGCCCGGAAACCCGCACCCGGTCGATCCGTAGCGCGCACACAGCCACGGGAAACCCGGCGGCCCGAAGCGCTCGGCACCACACCGCCGGCAGCGGATCACGGGTCGGTCGACTCGCCCCGGGGCGAGTAGGCCGGCCGGATGCTCTCCCCCGCTACGCCGTCCCGCCGTCCAGCCCGTCGAGTTCGGCCAGGTGGGCGCGCACGGCGTCGGTGCTGACCCCTGGCTCCTCGGTGTGGTCGGCGTGGATGCTGGTGAGGATGTCCAGGGCGGC
>DASULA010000230.1:0-22022 GCA_036278435.1 Mycobacteriales bacterium
GCCTCTCGGCGAGTGGCCGCTCTCAGCGGCGGAGGGTGAGGCCCGGGGGCATGTACCGGGCCGGCGCTGGTCCAACGGCTCGACACCGCCGAACATTCCCGTCCGCCCGGACCGACGGTGATGGGCCGCCGGGGGTACCGAGATCGCCGAGGTGGCCGACCGTCGGGGCCGCGTTCCGGTCGGGCAACCGGCGCCACGCGAAGGCCGTGTCCCCCGGGGCGGCATGCGAAGCAGTGCCGGACCCGGCGTCTATCAGAGGATTCAGGGTAATTCCGTGCTGTTCGATGGCCGGTGGCATCACAAGTACCAAGCGTCGAATTCCGTGCGGTGATATTCACCCGACCGGGTTACTGTGTGCGCCGAGCCGGCCGATACATGATGTGTGAGGCTTCCGGCGGGCCGAGCCGCCTCAGAGCCGCCTCAGAGTCGCTTCAGAACCGCCCCAGAGCCGAGTACCCGCTGCCGCGAGAATGTCGAGTCGAATGCGAAAGATCCGGTCGATCCACGTCGTTCTTGTTCTCGTCTCGCTGCTGTGCGGGCAGACCATCCCGGCCGGCGCCCGGCCGCCGGTCCGGCGGTTCGTCACTCGACCGGTCGCCGAGACGTTCGGTGAACACCCGCAGTTCGGCTTCGCCGGAGTGGGTGTCAACACGGCCACCGGAAACGCCACCCACACCGCCGTGGACCTACCGGCGTCGCTGGACCTGCTCTCCTGGTCCCGCACGTACAACTCGCTGGACACCGGATCCGGCCCGCTCGGCCGGGGCTGGACGCCGGCGTTCAGCGCGCACCTGGTCCCCGGCGCCGGCGGCTCGGTGGCGTTCCACGACGACGACGGGCGGGTACTCACCTTCACCCCGAACGGCACGGGGTACCGCCGCCCGCCCGACTTCGACGCCGACCTGACCCGCCAGTCCGGCGGCTACCTGCTGCGCCACCGGTCCGGCCTGACCGAGACGTTCGACCACGACGGCCGGCTGACCCGACGGGACGCCGACGGGCAGCGGATCACCCTCGGCTACGACGGGCGGCACCGCCTGGTGACGGTGACCCACTCCACCGGCGCGACCCTGACCCTGTCCTACCACGGCGCCGGCCGGCTGGGTGCGGTCACGTCCTCCGACGGGCGGAAAGTGTCGTTCACCTACGCCTCCGGCGTGCTGGACTCGGCCACCGGCCCGGCCGGGGTGACCAGGTACCGGACCGGGTCGGTCGGCCGGCTCGACCAGATCACCGGCCCGGACGGGCGGACCGTGCTGCGCAACCACTACGACCGCGCCGGCCGGGTAGACGAGCAGTCCTCCGCCACGCACGGGACGGTGCGCCTGGCCTACGACACCGCGCGCGGGACCACCGTGCTCACCGACCCGACCGGCGCCCGCCTGGTGTACCAGCACGACACCGCCGGGCGGCTGGTCCGGGCCACCGGCCCGGCCGGGGCGGTGGTCACCCGGACCTTCGACGACCAGGGGCGGCTGGTCGCGGCCAGCACCCCGGGCGGTCCCGGGTTCTCCCAGCACTTCGACGCGCACGGCGATTTGACCAGCCGCACCGTGGGCACGGCGACCACCCGGTACGGCTACGACGGGCGGGACCGCCTCACCACCGTGACCGACCAGACCGGCACGGTCACCCGCTACGGGTACACCGGCACCGGGCGGCAGCCGACCGCGGTGACCGACCCGACCGGCGCGGTCACCCACTACACGCTGCGCGGCGGGCTGGTCACCGCCGTGCTGGACCCCGACGGCGGGCGGACCACGTTCGGCTACGACACTGGCCGCCGGCTGGTCTCGGTCACCGACCCGACCCACGGGACCACCCGGTACAGCTACGACACCGCCGGCCACCGGACCGCCGAGACCGGGCCGGGCGGCGCGGTCACCCGCTACGCCTACGACCCGGCCGGCCGGCTGGTCGCCAGCACCGACCCGACCGGCGCGGTGACCCGCTACCGGTACTCGGCCACCGGCTCGGTGCTGGCGGTCACCGACCCCGACGGCGCGGTCAGCACGAACACCTACGACACGTCCGGGCGGCTGGCCAGCAGCACCGACCCGCTCGGCCACACCACCCGCTACGGCTACGGCCCGGACGGCGAACTGGCCACCAGCACCGACCCGCTCGGCGGGACCAGCCACTACACCCACGACCCGCGCGGCCAACTGAGCGGCGTGGTCGACCCGGCCGGTGACCGGACCAGCTACGGCTACGACCCGGCCGGCGACCAGACCGTCCGCACCGACCGGGCCGGCACCAGTAAGAACACCTACGACGCCCAGGGCAACGTGCTGACCAGCACCGACGCGGCCGGGCGGACCACCCGCTCCAGCTACGACGCGGCTGGCCGGGAGGTCAGGCGGGTCGACCCGACCGGCGCGGTGTGGCTGACCAGCTACGACGCCGACGGGCACGTGCTCACCACCACCGACCCCACCGGCGCGGTGACCCGGCGGCGGTGGACCAAAGCCGGCCGGCTGGCCGAGGTCATCGACCCGCTCGGGCACGCCACCCGCTACGGCTACGACCCGGCTGGCCGGGTGGTCACGGTCACCGACCCGGCCGGCGGGGTCACCCGCTACGCCTACGACAACGCTGGCCGGCGGACCTCGGCCACCACCCCGGCCGGGCTGGTCACCCGGTTCGGCTACGACGCCGACGGCCGGCTGACCGCCACCACCGACCCGCGCGGTGGGGTCTCCCGGATCGAGTACGACAAGCGCGGGAACAAGATCAAAACCACCAGCGCCGCCGGTGCGGTCCGCACGATGAGCTACGACGCGGCCAACCGGATGGTCACCGCGACCGACCCGGACGGGCACACCACCCACTACGGCTACGACGCCGCCGGGAACCTGACCTCGCTGACCGACGCGAACGGCGCGGTGAGCCGGTTCGGCTACGACGCCGCCGGCCGCCAGACGTCGGCCACCGACCCGCTGGGCCGCATTACCCGGCGCGACTACGACGCCGCGGGCAACCTGGTCACGGTCACCGACCCATCCGGTGCGAAGCTGCGGATGAGTTACGACGCGGTCAGCGAACTGGTCCGGCGCGCCGCCGACGACGGCACCGAGGTGAGCTTCGGCTACGACGCCGACGGGCGGCGGACCAGGATGACCGACCGCACCGGCACGACCCGCTACGGCTATGACCGGGCCGGGCGGCTTCGTACGGTCACCGGGCCGGACGGGTCGGTGCTGTCCGCGCGCTTCGACGCCGCCGGTCACCGGGTCGGCCTCCGCTACCCCGACGGACTGGCCCTGACGTACTCCTACGACCCGAACGGCCGGCTGGTCGGGGTGGACGACCCCCGGGCCGGCCACACCCGGTACACCCTGGACGCCGACGGCCGGCTGCGCACCGAGAACCTGCCCGACGGCTGGGCCCGCTCCTACGACTACCAGGGCGGGTTGTTGGCCCGCTACCGGCAGACCCGTCACGGCCACGGCACCGACACCACCGTGCTCACCCGGGACGCCGACGGCCGGATCACGGTGCGCCGCGGCCCGGGCCGGACCCAGCGCTACCGGTACGACCCGGCCGGCCAACTGGTCTTCGCCACCGGCCAACCCGGTGGCGACCTGACCGCCGCCTACGACCCGGTCGGCAACCGCACCAGCCTGACCCGGGGCCGGACCACGACCCGGTTCGGCTACGACGCCGCGGACGAACTGCTGGCCACCGACACCGGCCACCTGCACACCGCCTACCGCTACGACCCGTCCGGCCGGCTGGTGCAGCGTTCCGACCCCGACCACCGGCTCACCGTGAACTACGACGGGTTCGGTGACCCGGTGACCAGCACGCTGACCACCCGGTTCGTGGTCAGGCTGAACGAGATCACCGACACGTCGGTCTACAACGGCGACGGGCTGCTCACCGAGCTGACCACCCGGGTCGGGGTGGGGCCGCACCCGGTGCCGGTGGACTCGCGCACCGAGCACTACCAGTGGAGTGCCGGCGACGCGGTCCCGCAGGTCATCGCCCAGCACGGCGACCAGTCGCTGTGGCAACGCGACGCCGACTTCAGCTACGGGTACGGCCGGATCTCGGCCGACACCGCCCGCGGGTCGGCCACGTTCGCCCGGGACGCCCTGGGCTCGGCCGTGCAGACCGCGGCGACCAGTGTCTGGACCCGGGCCCGCGGCTACGACGTGTTCGGCAACCCCGAGGGCACCGAACTGCCGGCGCTGCGCGACCACCCGCAGTTCGGGTACCGCGGCGAGCTGACCTCCCGGTCCCGGCTGTACCTGCGGGCGCGGACCTACGACCCGTCGGTCGGCCGGTTCACCACCCGCGACCCGGTCGCCGCGTTCGTCGGCCGCACCGACCCGGTCAGCCCGTACGCCTACGCCGACAACGACCCGGTCGACTTCACCGACCCACTCGGGCGCTCGGCCATCTCCGACGCGCTGGAGTTGCTCATCCAGGCGGTCTTCCAGCAGGCTTCGGCCCTGACAGCCCTCGCCTCGGGGCTGACCGGCGGGTGTCCCGACCCGGGCAGCGGTATCGACCGGCACCAGAAGTGCTTCCAGGACGTGCTGTGGTGGACCCGCGGCTACATCAAGGACGCCGACTGCCTGGACGCCGACCCGGGCTGCCTGGACACCTACTGGCACAGCCGGCGCAAGGAGCGGGCCGCGCAGGCGTTCGCCATCCACGAGCTGGACTGGAACCGGGAGAGCGTGTGGAACTCGTTCAAGGACAAGCTCGGCGCCAGCACGAAGATCGACGACAACGTCGACTGGGAGGTCGGACCGCGCAAGACCGGCGGCCCGCGGATCGACATCGTCACCGACGAGCGGGACATCATCGAGGTCAAGGCGTACCAGAACCGGGCCGAGGTCACCCCGCAGCTAGCCGGCTACGTGGCCCTGGGACGCCGGGCCGGCATCGATTTCTCGCTGAGCACCGAACTGTCCGACTGGGCCGACGCCTTCCCGGTCTCCGAGGGGTTCTGGGACTTCCTGGAACCGCCGCACCTGGTCTACGTGTGGGGCGAGGGTCTACCGCCGGGGCACGTCTACTTCGCCAAGGGGGATGACGCGCCGTCGAACGTCCGGGCCAAGGTGCAGGAGGAGAACCCGCCGTGCCTGCTGTGCATACCGCTGCCGGTGCCCGAACCGATCCCCATCCCGGTTCCGGTGTAGCCGGTTGGCGTCCGGCGGACGCGCCGTGCTCGCGGCGGACGCAACCATCCGGTTCAACCAGCCAGATGAGCGGACCATCGAGTTGCCAGCCGGGGCCGGAGGTCCGGGAGGGAGCGGAGCCGTGGCGGTCACGGTGCAGCGCGGGGTGAGGGCCCGGCTCGGCCCGGAGGCGACCGTGCTGTTGCAGGCCTGCTCCGACGCCGACCCGGGTTTGCTGGCCGGGGCGCTGGCCACCGCCGCGGCCGACATCGCCGCCCTGCCCGGACCCAAGTACGTGTCCGAGCCGATGCCCACCCCGGACGGCCCCATCCTGCTGGTCGACCTGGGGTCGGCCTCACCCCGGCAGATCCGGGCCATCCCGGCCATGCTGGCGCGGCGGATCGAACAGGCCGGCATCGGCGACGCCGTGGTACGGATCCCGCCGGAGGCGGGCGAGCGGCACGAGCGGCTGGCCGGGTGGGCGCCGGCTGTGCGGGCCTGGCTGCGCGGCCCGCTGACCAGGCCGTTCGGCCCGGCCGATCCGGCCCCGCCGCTGTGGCTGTTCGACGCGGCCTGGGCCTGGCTGCGGGCCGAGGCGCCGGAGCGGGCCGAGGTGGTGGCACTGGTGGCCTCGGCCGAGGTGCCGCTGGGGTGGGACTCGGCGCGGCCGGCGGCCGGTGCCGCGCTGCGCGCCGGTGCCGCCGCCACGCTGGTGGCCAGTGACTTCGCCACCGCCGCGTCGGCGGTGGCGGTGTGCGGTCGACCGCTGGCGGTGGCGCCGCAGGCCGGGCTGGGCGCGGCCGGCCCGGGGTGGCCGGCGGCCGGGGTGGCCGGCCGGATGCGCCGGGCCCGGGCGCTGCTCAGGTCGGCGGCTGACCGGGTCGACTGGGCCGGCGTGGGGGTGCACGGCGATGCCCGCGACCTGTCCAGTTGGCAGTGGTACGACCGGGATCCCGGTGGGACCCGCCGGGACACCGACCTGACGTCGGACGTGCTGGTACCCGACGGCATGTGGTACCAGGTGCTCTCGGCCGGACACCTGGACCGGCTCGGCGGCGTCCCGGACGGCGGGTCGGCGCTGCCGGGCGGGCGGGCCGAGTTGACCGTGGGCGAACCCGAACAGTGGCTGCCCGACCACCCCGACCGGGCCGACGTCCGGCGGCGGGCCCGCACCCTGCTGGCCGGCTGCATGGCCGGGCCCGAGCAGATCCACGCGCTGAACCGGCAGCGGCTGCGCGAGGCCCGCGACCGCGACGACGGCGGCTTCTTCGACGGGTAGGCCGGTGGTCGCGGCGCCGGTCCGGCCGGGGTGCCGGTTGGCGCTGGCAAACAACTTGCCCGCGGTCGGGCCGACTGGGTAGGAACTCGATATGTTACGCGGCGAGAGAGTGATCCTGCGGGCCCGGCAGGAGTCCGACATTCCGGTCCTGCACGCCGAACTCCATGACGACGTGGCGACCTGGTCCCGGGCCGACACCCGGCCCTGGCGCCCGCTCACAGCCGACTCGCCAGCCTCGCCGTACGCGGCCAGCGAGCCCAGCGACGCCGTCGCCGCGTTCTCCGTGGTGGAACTCACCGCCGACGGGTCCGCGGGTGAGCTGGCCGGCGAGGCGCTGTTGTGGGGCATCGACCAGCACAACCGGGTGGCGCATGTGGGGATCTCGCTGCGGCCGGCGTTCCGGGGCCGCGGCCTTGGTGTCGACACGGTCGGGGTGCTGTGCCGTTACGGCTTCACCGTCCGCGGCCTGCACCGCCTCCAGGTCGACACACTCGCCGACAACGCGGCCATGATCGGGGCGGCCAGCCGGGTCGGGTTCGTCCTGGAGGGCACCCTGCGCCGGTCCGCCTGGGTCGGTGGGGCGTTTGCCGACGAAGTCGTCCTCGGGTTGCTCGCCACCGAATGGGCCGCCCGTTGAGAACCCGATCTGGCACCGGCGCCACCCGAAGTGTTCGGGAACGGCTCACGAGCACGGCCACCGACGGCGATGGTGGGGGTGCGGCATGAGCGCCGCACCCCCACCCGGAGAAATCACCCTGTTATCGCACTGACCTGCCGGCGAACCGGCGGGCCCGGACGAGCACCCACGCGCCCGAGCCGAGCATCAGCGCGGACAGCAGGCCCAGCGAGATCGGTGCCACCGAGGACTGCTCGGCGGCGACGGCGGCCCCGCCACGCCCGGACTCGACCGAACCGCGCGGCATCTGGCCCTCAGACGAGTGCTCGCCGTAGGACGAGTCGCCGTTCTGGGAGTCGCTGCTCCAGGACCCGTGCTTGTCCTTCTTGCAGTGGTGCTTGCGCCCGTGGTCCTTCTTGCCGTGGTCCTTCTTGCCGTGCTCCTTGCCATCCTTGCTGCCGGACTGGTGAGCCTGCGAGGAGCCGTCTGTGCCCTCTGCCTGCTCGCCGTTGTCCTCAGCCGGGGCACCGTTGTCCTCGGCCTGCGTGCCGTTGTCCTCGGCCTGCGTGCCGTTGTCCTCCGACTGGGCACCGTTGTCCTCGGCCGGGGCGCCAGCCCCGGGGGTGGCCTCCGTGCTGGCCTCGGGGGTGGCTTCCGAGCCGTTGTCCTGCGGGGCGACGCTGGCCTCCGGGGTGGAGGCGGGCTTCGGCGCGCTGCCGTCGGCGGCGGGCGGGTAGCCGAGGTCGGTGCCGGTCTGGTACACGTGCGCCGAGGTGGCCGGATGCCCGACCGACGCGTTCGCGGCGTGCGTGGTTCCCAGCATCGCCGAGGCGACCATGGCGGTGCCCGCGGTGGCGACCGCGAGACCGCGGATCGCGGTGGATTGGGTGAGTCGCATTACCGATCCCTTCGTTCTGCCGTTGCACTGAGCCGGCACTGCCAGTCGAAAGAGGACAGCCTGTATGGACCGAGTTGTGATGGGACATGTGGGCCGCGATTTGCCGACTTCGATGCCGGAACGCCTACAGTCCGAAGTGGACCATGTGGCCTTCGGGAGGGCATGTCGAGCCGGTGTCAAAGAGCAGTGCGGCACCGCGCGGTGGCCAGGTCCGGGTGGACCGTCCGCGACCGGGCCCGCCGGTCGGACCGCCCGGTTGTCACCCGGACGGATTGTCCGGCCCGGGCCCGCGACGGCTCGTGCCGGTCCGGCCCGCGACGCGGCAACAGACGGGTGATCCGCGGAATGCCCGTGTCAGCGACAGCCGGCCACACGGCCGCCGGTGCGGTGCGCCCGGCCGAATTCAGGCCGACCGCGACCGCCGGTCAGCGCAGGGCCATCTCCGGCTCGCCGGAGCCGGTCAGCCCGGTGCCGGCGCGGGTGCAGGTACCGCCGCGCGGCACCCCGCCATTCCACACCTGGCGCAGGCAGTTACGCAGCGCGAGTTCGCCCCAGTGGTTGGGGTGCAGCGATTCCTGCACGAAGTACGGTCCGAAGACGGTGGAGAGAGTGCGGATCTGCTCGACCCACTCGGTCCGGTCGACCGCGCCGGGATCCCGCCACGAGGACAGGCCCTCCTCCTCCAGCAGACCCACGGTGTTCTCGCACAACCGCCGGCCGTTCAGCGCCGAACTCAGGTCGAGGATCCGCACGTTGGTCAGCCCGGTCTGCGCCACCGCGCCGCGGACGGCGTTGTTGATGGTGGGCAGGGCGGTGGAGTTGGCCCAGTTCGCGTCGTCGTTCCAGAAGCCGCAGCCGCCGGTGGTCTGCCGGGTGAATCCGGACTGGGAGTAGCGGAAGCCGGAGCCGGGAGGAAGCGGGGACGGGTAGGTCTGCACCACGATGGCGTAGGCGGAGTCCGGGTAGCCGTCGTCGGCCATCGCGGTACGGATGTTGCCGATGGCCCCGGCGATCCGGGCGGTGACCGCGGCGACGTTGGCCGGGGTGAAGTTCGCGGTGACCGAGGAGTCATCGGAGCAGAGGTTCGGCCAGAACGACGGCGAGGTGAGCCAGTCGACGACGCAGGACTGCACGATCGAGGCGAAGTTGAAGTCGTTGCCGCCGATCGCCAGCGCCACCATTCGTACCGTGTGGGTGGCGGCGAAGTTCCGTAACATCAGGGCCTGACCCTGGTTGCCGGCTGGGTCGGAGTAGAAGTCCAGGCCGGGCTTGAAGTGCCCGTCGGAGTCGGTGAACGTGGTGGTGCGGGCACCGGAGCAGGCCAGGTTCAGCGACGACGTTCCGGCGCCGATGACGATCTCGGCGGAGGCGGACCGGTGGCAGCGGGGGATCGACTCGCCGGTCGGGGTGTCCCAGTAGGCCGTGGGCCCCAGCGCGTCGGTCATCGAGGAGTCCTCGTTGGTGTTGCCGGCCCAGCGACCGGCCTCGCCGGAGATGTAGGAGTCGCCGACCGAGACCACCCAGGTGCCGGTCGCGGCGTGCGCCGTTCCGGCGTCGGGTAGCGCGAGCAGGGTCGAGGTCAGCGTCGCGACCGCGGCGAGCAGGCTGGTTCGCACCGCGGTTCTCGCGGGTGAGAGTGGCACTGGCACTCCTCTGGATCGCAGCGAAGTGAGCCGTGTTCTGCGAAGTATGCCAGCATTGATCACAAATATGAATACTCACCAGTAGCATCGCGCCGGTCGACCTATTACGTCGATCTTGCCCGGAACGCGGCGAACCGCGCCGTGCGACGGCATGGCACGTGGCACAGTGCCGTCATGGACGCCAGCCCCGAAAGCCCGGACCCGGCCGAGTTGCTGGCCATGATGCCGTTCGCCGCGGCGCTGGGCGTCGAACTGGTCTTGGCCGGCGCCACCGAGGTGGTCGGCGTGCTGGCCTGGACGCCGGGCCGCTGCACCGCCGGCGGCGTGCTGCACGGTGGCGCGATCATGGCCCTGGCCGACAGCGTCGGCGGGGTGTGTGCGTTCCTCAACCTGCCGGCCGGCGCCGGCACGTCCACGATCGGGTCCACGACGAACTTCTTCCGGGCCGTGCGCGGCGGCCTGCTGCGCGCGGTCGCCCGCCCGCTGCACACCGGAGGCCGCACGATCGTGGTGCAGACCGACCTGACCGGCGAGCACGACGGCCGGGCGGTCAGGGTGGCGCAGGTGACCCAGACCCAGGCGGTGCTGTCGGCCGGTTCGCGCTGACTGGAAAGCGACCGGACGGCCGTGGTCAGGCCGGGGTGCGGGTGGCCGACTGCGGGTCCAGCCGGTCCAGCAGGTCGACCGCGGCCTGGCCGGCGCGGGCAGCCCGGCGCTGCTGCTCGACCACCCGCTGCCGAATGTGGGTGCTCTGCTGGCGGCGCAGGTCCCAGATCCGGTCCACCGCGGCCAGCAGCGGGCCGGCCGCCTCCCTGGTCACGCCGGTCAGCGCCGGAGCCCCCACCGCCCGGGCGAAGTCGAACACCTTGCCGGCGTAGGGCAGCGGCAGGAACGGCACTCCGGAGACCGCGGCGAAGATCAGCACGTGCAGCCGCATCCCGACCACGAAGTCCAGGTGCCGCATGAGCCCGAGGATCTGTCCAGGGTCGTAGTCGCCGTTGAGGATACGGGCCCGATCCGGGGCGACCATGTGCGACAGCACCGCGTGCGACCGGCGGATGTCGTCCCGTTCCATCGGCACGAACAGGATGTGCGCGTCCAGCCGGTGCACGATGAAGTCGGCCGCCTCGGCGAGCAGCGCGTGGTAGCCGTCCACGTCCAGGTTGGTGGCGGCCCGGCCCGGCTCGCGCACGGACATGCCCACCAGGTGGTTGTGTTCGGGCACGCCCTCGCGCATCAGCATCTCCGAGGTGAACTCCCCGGCGGTGAGCAGCATCGCGGGGTCGGCGGTGACCTCCACCGGCCGGCTCAGACCGATGTCCTCCAGCACCAGCTTGGTCTCCTCGTCGCGCACGGTGAACGCGGTCATGCCCTCCAGCCCGTCACGCACCAGCGCGGTGTCCTCGGGGTCGCCCAGCGGCCCGGCGCCGGTCGCGTACCCGTAGGTGGCGATGCCCCGCTGCTGGGCGGAGATGACCGCGCGCATGTAGTGCCGGGCCTCGCCGTCGTAGAGGATGCCGCCGCCGCCCAACACCAGCAGGTCCAGCCGTTCGATGTCGGGCAGCACGTCCTCGCGACTCACGCCCCGCCACGGCACCACCCGGTCGACCCGGTGGCGCTCCACGGTGTGTTCGGGCCGCCGGGAGAAGACCACCAGCTCGGCCGCCGGCCGGGCCTCCCGCAGGCATTCCACGATGCAGGTGAGGATCGCCTCGTCGCCGATGTTGAGTCCGCCGTACGAGCCGAGGATGCCGATCGTCGGACGCATCACCCCACCCCCTCCGGCCGCGCCGGACGCGCGCGTACGGCTGGCGCCGCTGTGCCGGCCGTTACCCGGTTCGGGACGGGGCCACACCTGCCCGGCCGGTGGCGTTGCTCACCCGACGTGTCCGGCGGGCCCGACCCGCGCGCTACCGGGGACGCTCGGGGTCGCCAGCCGGGTCCGGATCACTTCTTGATGACCAGGTCGCCGAACATGCCGTCCTCGCGGTGGAACTTGCAGAAGAACCGGTACGTCCCCGGCTTGGTGAGCGTCACCTGGAGCACCGTGCTCTTGTGCGCCGCGATGTCGTCGGTGCTGACCACGTCGGTGGTGGTCGCACCCGCGGCCTGCTGCTCCTGGGATGTGGTCAGCACGGTGAGGTTGTGCACGTCCGGGTCGGTGTTCTCGATCAGGATGTCGATCGTGCCGGGACGCGCGTTGATGGCCGGAGGTACGAAGCGGTCGTTCGCGGCCTTGATGGAGACCCGCTGCACGCCGCCGGGGACCGGGGATGCCGTCACCGCGGTGGCACGGGGGGTGAAGCTGGGGAACGGCTGCGCCTTGGGCCGGCCGAGGTTCTCACAGCCGGCCAGCGCCAGGCACAGCGTCAGGCAGAACGTCACCAGGACCGGCGGCCGGAACGAACCGCGATGCGGTGCGCGCACGGGACGACCCCTTTCCGCGGCGCGAGGACAGGGCGGATGGCCGGATCACCGACTGCCCGGCAGATGGTCGACACCCTGTCATCGGCGAATCAGCTCCCGGTCAGGAATCAATCACGTCGGGATCAGCATTCCGGTCAGGTTCACCTGATATCCAGGACGCCAATCATGCCGGTGTCCTCGTGATAGGAGCAGAAGAATCCATACTTGCCGAGGTTGTGCAGGCTGAACTGCACCGACTTCGTGGCTCCGCCGTCAATCGTGCCCGAATTCGCGCCACCGGCCACATCCACGGTGATGTTGTGGAAGATGTTGTCCTCGTTGACGACGGTGATCTTTATCGTGCCCGGGTGGGCGGTGATGTTCGGCGGCCGGAACAGCGACTCCTTCGCCGCGATCGTGACGTGCTGCACACCATCCGACCCGGGTGGAGACGCGGCGATCACGGTGGGCCGGGGGGTGAAACTGGGGAACGGGGCGGCGGTGTTCGATGACGTCGCGCCACAGCCGGCCAGCACCGCGCAGAGCAGTATTCCGGTCAGTCGAAACGGTGGTCCGGGTCGCGATCCGCGCACGACGTATTCCTTTCCGCGGCACGGTTCAGGGAGATACCGAATTTCCACACTCATCAGATCGTTCCGGCCTGACGCTTGTCAACAGCGCCCGTTCAAGGCTGTCGAAAACCCTGCACAAATGATTCTCAACCATTGCCCGGACATTGCCGGGGCACTCCCTACAGTCCGGCCGGCCGCCAGCACCGCAACGCCCGCCCGGACACCGAGCGGACGTGACCGCCGCCGGCACCCAGTGCCCGCAGCCGGTCCCGCAGGTCCGGGTCGCCGGCATCCAACTCGAACCACTCGCCGCGCACCCCACCGGGTTCCCAGCGCCGTCGGGCGGCATAGCCCTCCGAACACAGCGGCAGCACGCTGCCACCCGCCCGCAGCGTGTCCCGCGCCGCGGTGAGCCGGTCCAGCGCCTCGTCGAGGGTGTCGGCCACCGCGATCCGGTTCCCGTCGCACAGCGCCGCGGCCAGGTCAGGGCGGGTGCCGGCCACCCGGGTGCCGTCCCGGTACGACCCGGCCGCCAGCGCCGGGGCCAGCCCGGTCGTGCCGGCGGTCGCCGCGAGCACCGCCGCCAGCACGTGCGGCAGGCCGCTGATCCGGGCCGCCGCCGCGTCGTGTTCGGCCGCGCCGGCCGGCACCACCCGGCAGCCGATAGCGGTGACCAGCCGGGCCAGCGCCAGCCACCCGACCAGGTCGGTGCCGCCGTCCAGGCACAGCACCCAGGCCGCTCCGTCGAACAGCCCCGGGTCGCTCGCGTCGAAGCCGGACCGCTCCGTACCGGCCATCGGATGCCCGCCGACGTAGGTGCCGAGCAGGTTCGCGGCTCGCACCGCGTCCCGGGCGGCCACCTTCACCGAGGCGACGTCGGTGAGCACCGCGTCCGGGCGGAGCGCCACAGCCAGGTCGGCCAGCACCCCGGGCAGGGCGCGCAGCGGGGTGGCGACCACCACGAGGTCCGCGCCACCCTGGCCGCCCACGGCGTCGGCCAGAGTGGGCGCGACCGTGTGGCCGGCCGCCGACGCGGCGTCGCGGGTGCCCGGGTCGCGGTCGTAGCCGACCGTCTCGCACACCGCACCATCGGGCCCGACGGCGCCGGTGTCCGGTGGGCGCGGCCCGGCCAGCCGGCGCAACAGCGAACCGCCGATCAGGCCGAGCCCGATCACCGCCACCCGCCGGAACTCCACGGAGCCGGCCGCGGTGCCGGGGACGCCGGCGCGAGAGGACACCAGAAGAACCTAGGCCACCCCGGGCACCGCCGCCGGCCGGCGCGCGGATCCCGACCCGGCCAACCGGGCACCGTAGTAACAACCGGAGCGGTCAGACGAGCAGCAACACGTCGAGGATCCGAGGTCCGTGCACGCCCTCCACCCGGTCCAGCTCGATGTCGCTGGTCGCCGACGGGCCGCTGACGAAGGTCAGCGGCCGGGCCGGGTCGAGCCGGCCCAGCGCCTCTGGCAGGTTGCCCACCACGTCGGCGGCGTCCACCACGCACAGGTGGTAGTCGGGCACCAGCGACAGCAGCCGCCGACCCTGCAACCGTCCCCCGTCGAGGACGATCGTGCCGGTCTCGGCGATGCCGAGCGCGCTCCCGGTGATCACGCCGTCCACGGCGTCCAGGTCGCGTCCGGTCAGATCGCCGTGGTCGACCCGCACGTCCACGTACTGCGGCAGCCAGGACGCGGGCATGTCGGCGGACACCACGATCCGCCGGATGCCGCGTTCGACCAGCCGGACCGCGATGGTGGCGGCGAGCTGCTCCGGCATGATCGACCACACGGTCGCGGTGTAGTCGGCGACCCGTTCGGCGAACAGCGACACCGTCTCCTCCCGGCCGAGGCCGAGTGATCGCCGGTAGCGGCGCGGGACGTCCTCCTCGGGCGCGGGCCGGCCACCGACAGCGGCCCGGACCCGACCGAGGATCTCCTCCCGCGCGTTCGCCCGCTGGAGCGAGCGGGCCTGCGCGTCGACCGTGCCGCGGTCGGTCCCGGGCGCCGGTTCGTCGGGGTCTCCGGTGCCGTGCGGGTCCGGATCGCCGGTGTCGGTGTCGTCGGTGTCGTCAGGGGAATCCCCGGACGGCACCGACGGATCCGACCACGGCCCGGACCGACCTTCGGTGGACGGGCCGGCCAGTTCGGTGAACCAGTTGTCCGGTTCCCCGGATCGGTCGTCGTCGGCCGCGGCCAGTCGCGCGGTGGGTTCTCCGGCGTGCCAGGGTGCCGCCGCGATGTCCAGCAGATCGGTGGGCTCCTCGGTGTACAGCCCGGCCACGGTGTCGGTCCTGGTGTCGGTCCCGGTGTCGGTGCCGACGTCGGCGGCGTCGATGCTTGCGGTGCGGTCGGGGTCCGGGCCATCCCCGGGTTCTGGTGCCCGGTCGGGCCGGTCGGGTCGGTCGGGCGCCTGCCAGGAGCGCTCCGGCGGGACCATCCGCTCGGTCGGCTCTGGATCGGGACCGGCCGGGTCGCGCCGGCGCCAGCGGCTCACTGCGTCGGCTCCGGGCCGATGCCGCCCGGTGTCGGACCCGAAGAGGGCTCCTGCCCCCGCGGGCTCGCCGGCCGGAACAGGTCGACCACGGTCTCGTCGGGATCGTCGCGCAGTTCGGCCATCCAGTTCTCGATCTGCGGCCCGCGCCGTCCCTCCGGCGGTTCGGCCCGCTGCGCCCGCCCGTCCGAACCGTCCGGCAGCCCCGGTTCCGGAGCATCGGCGGGCGGCGACTCCGGTGCGGTCCGGGTGCGCCGCCACCACTGCCGGAACGTCTCCTCCGGCAGCGCGGGGGCGTCCCGGGCGTCGGTCCACGACCCCAACCCGAACGGGAGCCGGGCGATCCTGCCGTCCTTGGCGACCATGCCCGAGCCGACCCGGGCCAGCCGCTGGGCGCGTTCGTACCGCCTCTCGTCGGCGAAGGCCCGGGCCAGCCAGCGCATGGCCGTGGCCTCCGGGTTCGGCTTCCACCGAGACCGCCGCCGTTCGGTGGCCTGGTTCCGCAGGTGCACCAGCACGTCCGGGATGTTGATCCTGACCGGGCACACGTCGTAGCAGGCGCCGCACAGCGACGAGGCGTAGGGGAGGCTGTCCGGGTCGCCGTGCTCGCGGGCGGTGCCGTACATCTGCGGGGTCAGGATCGCGCCGATCGGCCCGGGGTACACCGAGCCGTAGGCGTGCCCGCCGACCCGCTCGTAGACCGGGCAGACGTTCAGGCAGGCCGAGCACCGGATGCAGTGCAGCGCCTGCCGGCCGGTCGGGTCGGCCAGCACGTCGCTGCGGCCGTTGTCCACCAGCACCAGGTGGAACTCGCCCGGGCCGTCGCCGGGAGTCACCCCGGACCACAGCGAGGTGTAGGGGTTCATCCGCTCGCCGGTCGACGACCTGGGCAGCACCTGCAGGAACACCTCCAGGTCGGCCCAGGTGGGCACCAGCTTCTCGATCCCGGCCACGGTGATGAGCGTCTCGGGCAGGGTCAGACACATCCGGCCGTTGCCCTCGGACTCCACCACGCACACCGTTCCGGTGTCGGCGACCAGGAAGTTCGCCCCGGAGACGGCCACCTTCGCCGACAGGAATTTCTCCCGCAGGTGCCGGCGGGCGGCCTCGGCCAGCGCTGCCGGTTCGTCGGTCAGGTCCGGCGGTGCCGAGGGCATCTCCCGGGCGAAGATCTGCCGGATCTCACTGCGGTTCTTGTGGATGGCCGGCACCAGGATGTGCGAGGAACGGTCGTCCCCGAGTTGCACGATCAGCTCGGCCAGGTCGGTCTCGTGCGCGGTGATGCCCCGCCGGGCCAGCCCGGCGTTGAGGTGGATCTCGTCGGTGAGCAGGCTCTTGACCTTCACCACCTCGGTGGCGCCGACCGCCCGCACCAGGTCCACCACCACGCCGCACGCCTCGCCGGCGTCGCGGGCCCAGTGCACCGTGCCGCCGCGCGCGGTGACCGACGCCTCAAGCTGTTCCAGATAGCGGTCCAGATGCCGCATGGTGCGGTCCTTGATCGCCTGCGCCGCGTCCCGCAGATCCTCCCAGTCGGGCACCTCACCGACCGCGGTCGCGCGCCTGGCCCGGATGGTCGAGGTCGCCCGGCGCAGGTTGCGGCGGAGCTGGGCGTCTTGGAGCGCGGTGTGCGCGGCGTCGGGAAACGCGGGCGTGCCGAGCCAGGTGGTGGTCACGATCCCTCCCCGGACGGACGGCCGGTCCCATGCATGGTGTCATCCCCGGCCCGGCCGGCGACATCGCGACCCGGCCCGGCCGGGGCGGCCTCGGTGCTCGCCAGGATCTCGGCCAGATGCACGGTGCGCACCCCCGAACGCAGCCGGGACAGCCCGCCGCCGATGTGCATGAGGCAGGAGTTGTCCCCGGCCGCGCACACCTCGGCGCCGGTCTCGATCACCTGCGCGACCTTGTCGGTGAGCATCGCGGTGGACGTCTCGGCGTTCTTCAGCGCGAACGTGCCGCCGAAACCGCAGCACACCTCCGCACCGGGGAGCCGCACCAGTTCGATGCCGCGCACCGCGCGCAACAACCGCAGCGGCTTGTCGCCGACCCGGATCAACCGGGCCGAGTGACAGGTGGGGTGGTAGGTGACCCGGTGCGGGTAGTACGCGCCCACGTCGGTGACCCCGAGCACGTCGACGAGCAGTTCGGACAGTTCGTAGGTCCGGGCCGCCACCGCGGCGGCCCGCTCGGCGAGTCGCCCGTCGCCGGATTCGGCGGCCATCCGGGCGTGCCGGTCGCGCACCAGGGCCGCGCACGACCC
Source organism: Mycobacteriales bacterium (assembly GCA_036278435.1). Classification (GTDB taxonomy): domain Bacteria; phylum Actinomycetota; class Actinomycetes; order Mycobacteriales; family DASULA01; genus DASULA01. Next base: position 17,300 of record DASULA010000230.1, read on the forward strand.
GGACGGCGTGACCACCGCCTGGTAGGGCTCGAACGCCTCGACGTAGCGGCGTACCAGGGGGTGGACCTCCCGCTGGTAGCCGCTGTTCACGTGCATCTGGCCGCAGCACGTCTGGGTCAGCGGGAAATCGACCTGGTGCCCCAGCCGTTCCAGTAGTCGTACCACCGCCTGTCCGGTGGCCGGGAAGGCGGTGTCATTGAGGCAGGTCACGAACAGTCCGATACGCATCGGGTGCAGTCTGGCGTCCCGGACGGCCGAGCGCATCCCCTTCGTCGAGACATTGGGGTATTGCCGTAGCCTTCGGCCGGTGAGCGTGACGACCCGGCGGGCGCGGACGTCGGACGTGATCGCGATCCGCCGGATCATCGACGCGCACAAGGGTGACCGGGTGCTGTTGGACAAGCCGACCGTGTCGCTCTACGAGGACATCCAGGAGTTCTGGGTGGCCGAGCGGCACCGGGACGGTGCGGTGGTCGGTTGCGGTGCGCTGCACGTGATGTGGGAGGACCTCGCCGAGGTGCGCACCGTCGCGGTGGACGCCGGCTGCCGGGGCCAGGGCGTGGGCCATCTGCTCCTGGTCAGGTTGCTCGACACCGCTCGGGAACTCGGCCTCCGGCGGATCTTCGTCCTCACCTTCGAGGTCGAGTTCTTCGCCCGGCACGGGTTCGCCCCGATCGAGGGCGCGCCGGTGGACCACGAGGTGTACGAGGAACTGCTGCGATCCTACGACGAGGGCGTCGCGGAGTTCCTCGACCTGGAACGGGTCAAGCCCAACACCCTGGGAAACAGCCGGATGCTGTTGCACCTGTGACCCGGCGGAGTCTGGCTGACTGAGCCGAACCCGTGTCGACCGGTGGATCGCAACGGACGGGGTTGGGAGGCGGGCCGGCCGGTCAGGACCGGCTCGGGTAGTTCTCACCGAGGACGAACGGATCCTCGCGCGGTCGCCGGTCGCGTTCGGTCGGCGCGAACGGCGGCGGATAGTCCGCTGCCGGCTGGAGGCGCGGATCGCCGGTGAACTCGGCCGGCGGGTAGTCCGGCGGGTAACCCGGTGCGGGGTCGGGGGCGTAGTCAGGGACCGAGCCGTAGTCGGGTCCGGGGTGGAACTGGGTGGACTCCAACTCGGCCCCGCGGTCGGTGTCCCGACCCGGCGCGTCCGCCGGACGCTCGTCCCACTGCGGTGCGCCCTGACCGCCCCACGAGCCTCCGCCCCACGAACCGCCGCCCGGCGGCCCGAAACCACCCGGCTGCCCGCTCTCCGGGCGGTCGTACTCCGGGTCGGCCGGACGGTCCGGCGGTGCCGGTGGCCAGCGGTCGTACCGCTCGGCCACCGGCTCGGCGACCGGATCCGGTAGCTGGCCGACCGCCGGGAACTCGTAGCCGGTGCGCGGTCCGAGGTAGTCACCCGGATGCGCCGGCTCGCGGTCCACCCGGGCGCCATGCGCCTCTGGCGGGAACGCCCGGCCCGCAGGCTCCCACGCCGGCACGTCCGGTGTCGGCGGGAAGTCGGCCGGGGGCGGGTAGCCGTGCGACTGGCCGAGCGCCGGGCTGAAGTCCGGCGGCTGGTACCCCGGCGGGAGATCGGGACGGCCGGCCGGAAACTGCCCGCCGGGCAGCGGCCCGGGCGGTGGCCACGCCCCGGCCGCACCCGCCGGCGGCATCGGCGCCGGCGGAACGGGCGGGACCGCGTCGGAGTACTCCGGCACCGGCGGGTAACCGGGCCGCTGTTCGGTCTGGAACCCGCCCGCGGTGAAGAACGGCGCCTCGGTCGGGACCGGCTCGGGCGGCCGGCCGGGGAACTGGTCCGCGAACTGTCCGGGGAACTGGTCGGGGAACTGTCCGGGGAACTGGTCGGGGTACCGCTCCGCGGGGCGGTTCTGGTACGGCTCCGGGAACGGCCCGGGCGGCTGATCGGCGAACTGTCCGGCGAACTGGCCCGGCGGCCCGACCTGCGGCGGCCCCGGGAAGGGCGGCCCGGCCGGATAGCCGCCCGGCCCGCCGACCTCACCGCCCGCGGCGGCCCGGGGCGGTCCGGCGTGGTCCGGCAGGCCCCCCGCCAGCAACGCGATCAGGTCGGGTACGTCGGTGGGCGCCAGCCGGAACGTCGCGCGACAGTGGTCCCATTCCCACAGGCTCAGCACAACCATGCCTTCGGAGGGATGCCAACTCGCGCGTAACACGCGACCTTCGCCACGGCCGTCGATGAAGACGTCCCGGTTGGGCGCTGGGAAAGGAACGAGATCGCCCATGACAGCAGCATGGGTCGCCGGGCGGGGAGCCGTCCAGCCCTTTGCGGAAATAGTAGCGGCTGTGACGCGGCTAACTACGTTGGCGACCCGTCCGATCACCGACCGTGTGCGTCCCTCCGGCCAACAGACCCACCCGGCGCCCAACCCGAGCCGGACCGCCCGCCCACCGGCGGGTCGCGGTCCGGATCGAGCCGGCCGTCTGGCTGGCGGGCGGAATCTCCTCGCCGACATCGGCATTGCCCGGCGCGACGTCCGTACCATCCTGGGGGCCAGGATCTCCCTGCGGATGAGATGCTGACCGTGATCACGTGCCGGGCGGGGGCGGCCCACTCCCGGGGTGGTGGACCCGCCGACGCCCCGAGACCCGGATTTGTCGTTCGTGTTGTCCGAGCAGGAGTAGTAGCAGGGGGAGGACGTTGTCGTACTTCGCCGCCGCGCTCGTCCGTTTCGGCGACGGTTGGACCGCTCACGAGGTTGATCTGGACGAAATGGAGACCATCGACGACGTGGTTGACCTGCTCCGTGAGTTGGACGGGGCCATCGGCACCACGTTGTTGCTCGTCGAGGAGGATGACGAGTACGTCGCCATCGTGCGACTGGACGCGGACCAGGACGACCCGCGGGTGTTCGTCTCCGACGGCCGGGCCGCCGAGACCTTCGCGGTCGCCGAGATGCTGGTGGACGGGATCGCCCAGGTGCCACTGGACCCCGACTCCGATGAGCCGGTCGACCATGACGGGGACCCGGTGGGTGACCCCGACCTGCTCCTCGACCTGGGCACCTCGCCGGTCGAGTTGCGGGCGCTGTGCGCCCAGGAGAGAAGCCTGCCCTCGGACGTGATCAGCGCCGTCTGCGAGAAGGCCGGCTGCCTGGACGAGCTGGAGGCGCTGCGCGAGGGGTAGGCGGGTTCCGATGCCGACGGTTGGTGAGTGCGAGGATCTGATGCGGCTCGCCCTGCGGGCGGCCGCCGCGGCGGTGGGATCGGCCGACGTGCCGGTCGGGGCCGTGCTGGTGGGTGCCGACGGCCGGGTGCTCGCCGAGGCGTGCAACGAGCGGGAGCGCAGCGGAGATCCGACCGCGCACGCCGAGGTACTGGCACTGCGCCGGGCGGCCCGGGAGCTGGGCGGCTGGCGGCTGGCCGGCGGCACGCTGGTGGTGACCCTGGAACCGTGCACGATGTGCGCGGGCGCGCTGGTGGCGGCCCGGGTGTCCCGGCTGGTGTACGGCGCGGTGGACGAGAAGGCCGGCGCGGTCGGCTCGCTGTGGGATGTGGTGCGGGACCGGCGGCTCAACCACCGGCCCGAGGTCTACGGCGGGGTGTTGGCCGAGCAGTGCGGCGCGCTGCTGCGTGACTTCTTCGCCGGGCACCGCGGCCGAGGCCCGGCCCGGACGGGGCACGCCCCGGCCGCGGGCCTCGCGGATGAACACCGGGCCCCCGCGTCCGGTACGCTCGGTGGCGGTGGAGTCGCCTAGTGGCCGAGGGCGCACGCCTCGAAAGCGTGTGAGGGGGCAACCCCTCCGTGGGTTCAAATCCCACCTCCACCGCCATGTGATGTCTCAGGGCATCACACCACCGCCACTGCCACCGACCCGCGCGGTGCCACACTGATCGCGCCGACCGGCAACAGTGGCCCGGAGGGTCTGCGACGGTGGCGCTCGGCCCGACCTCACCCCGCCGGGTCTGCGTGACGTGCAGAGCGGGACAGTGCCGTGACCAGTAGCGTTCACCGACCGAGCGAGCCCGAGGTTTTCGCAAGAAAACCTCACGATGTAACCGGTTAACCGTGAGGTTTTCGCGAGAAAACCTCACGGCGGGTGGGGTGGAGGGGAGATGGCTTGCACCCTGCCTGGCAGGCCTCGGGGCGGCTGACCGGCATTGACCAGCCGGTGCGGAAGTCAGCCGGCGGTATCAGCCCCACCAGAAGGCGGTGGCGATCACGGCGTACAGACCGAGCAGGGCCACCCCCTCCAACCACACCGACTCGCCGTCGAGGATTATCACCGCCAGCGCGATCACGGTCAGCGCCACGGCCAGCACCAGCAGCGGCGCGAACACCAGGGTCAGCACCGCTCCGCCGATCACGTGGCTGAGCAGCACCAGCGCCGGGGCCAGCACCAGGGCGATCTGGAGTGGACTGTTCACGATCACCGACAGGGCGTAGTCGGCCTGGTTGCGGGCGGCCAGTTGGATGCCCACGAAGTTCTCCACCGCGTTGCCCGCGATCGCCACGATCACCAGGCCGGCGAACAGTTGGTTGACGTGCAGCGACTCGATGGCCGGTGTCAGCGCGGTGATGAACCAGTCCGACACGAACGCCGCGGCCACGCTGGACAGCGCGAGCAGGCCGAGCGCGACCGGCAGCGGCCAGTGCTGCTCACCGGACTCGACCGACTCCGGCTCGGCGGGTTCGGCGGGTTCGGCGGGTTCGGAACCGGCCGGCGCGGACACGGTCTCGCGCCGGATCGACGCCGGC
>DASULA010000231.1:0-2174 GCA_036278435.1 Mycobacteriales bacterium
CCGACGTCCACCCGGACAGCGCGGCGAGCACCGCGGTCACGTACCCGACCTCGACGCGGCGGTCCACCCCGATGATGGGCCGGCCCACCCGATGCGCAACCGCGACCGCCGCGGCCACGATGAGCGGCACGACCACGGCCACAGCGACCGCGCCCGGCCCGGACACCAGGCGCAGCACAACCCCGGCCCCGGCGCACACCGCCGAAACCACGTACGGGGCGGTGTACCGGGCGCCCGTCGACTCGCTGTCCACAATGGCTCCTCTCCCGCTACTGGCCGCGGTGCGCCGACGTCGCCGACGCCAACACCTCACGCCCATACCTCTGCGTCAGGTCGTGCTCGGCCTCGTCCACGTGCGCGGCGTACCTGGCCGCCCACCGTTCGAACGCCGCCGCGATCGCGCCCTGGGATTCCTCCCAGGCGGCGGTGAACTCCGCGACGATCGCCTCGGGCACACCGGCGTGCCCGGATGGGCCGCGGCCGTGGTACTGGCGCACCAGGTCAGGGACCATGCCGGCCAGGTGTCGGTGCGCGATGGCCTGCGCCCGCAGCCACGCGGCGAACATCTCCGGGGACCGGCGGGCGTCCTGACTGGTCGACCAGTCCATGACAGTGCCGGCGGCCACGGCCCGCCCGGCGGTGCCGAGCACTTCGGGTGCGGTCATGGTGTCCTTCCTCTCTGCGTCCGGCGTCTCGGCCGGTTCGGGGTCTGATCGTGTGTCCGGTGCCGGCGGCGGTGGGTCGGGGTCGGCCGGTGGCTGGCCCCGGGTCATCTCGTCGTCGTAGTCGTGCACGTGGGTGTCGGCGTGCGCCAACGCCTCGTCGGCGGTGCGGGACCGGTGCCGGCAGTACCGGCACCGCAGGGTCAGGGCGCGGTGACCCGGCCCGTATTTCCACCACAGCTTCCGCAGGTCCCACGCACGCCGGGCCGGCACCGCCCCGGCGTGGGCGCCGGCCTTGCCGATTCGGCCCACGGTGCGAACCGCCCGCCACGTCCGCCCGGCCCACCGGGCTGCGCGCACCGGCCACGGTGACCCGGCCGGGGCGGCCTTCGCGCCCCTCGACCCGGCCCGGCTGTTGCTCTTCACCTGTGGCGCGCCACGGCGGTTCGACGCCGACAGCACCCAAAACATCCCGGCGCCGAGCACCAACAACGCAAGCCAGCCCTGGGCAGCCCCCGACGTGGCCACGAACACCACGCCCATGACCAGCGCGACGGAGATCAGCGCGTTCCTCATCGCAGCGCCGCCTCGACCGCGGGTATCACGTCGGTGACGAACGGCAAGGTGGTCAACAACGTCGGCACGAACAACGCCAGCCACGGCGTGAACGCCGTCGCCTGGTGCCGGTTCACTCCACCGGACTTCTTCCGCGCCTTGTTGATCAACCCGTCGACGTCCATGTCCAGCACGAACCACAGCACGAGCACCGCGGCGATCACCCACGACACTGCGACCCCGAACACCAGCCCGGACGTGGCGGAACCCGCCTTGGTGAGCATCTGCTCGATCCGGTCCCGTATCAGACCGCCGGCACCGGCCAGGGCCAGCCCGGCGATGAACATCAGCACCGACTGGGTGCGCCGCCACGGCTTGCGTTTGACCATCAGCAGCAGCGCGACCCCGCCGCACACCACCCCGGCCACGGGCAGGGCAACCCGGTGGAGGCCGGCCGGGAACTGCGGGTTAGCGGCGGCGATGAAGATAAGGTGCTGCACGGCCGTGCCTTCCTGGTCGGTTCAGGTGGTGCGGCAAGTGGGGCGCCCGGCCGTAGGCTGGCTTGGGCGCCCCGCGTCCAAATCAGGTCAGTGTGTTGGGCTCCAGGCTCCAGAACCGGACCACAGGGTCGGGCCCGTCGCCATGCGTCTCGTGCCACGCGCGGGACGCATGCTCATAGGCCGCGGTGAACACGTCACGACGGGTTGCGTCCGGGCCTGGCGTGCAGACGCCGGAAATGCTCTTCGTGGCCTCGTTGTACGGCTCGCGGGGGATCGCCCCGGACACGGTGATCACGTAGTGGTACTCGCTCACCGCGCCACTCCCGTCTGGTTGAGTACGGCGGCCACGACATGCCCGCCGCCGGACAGCCACACCTCGGCGACCAGCACGGCAACCAGCCCGGCGGCCACGACGTGTTCGCCGCGGTGGTCGGTGACCATCCAGGCGTCGTGGGAC
>DASULA010000232.1:0-18321 GCA_036278435.1 Mycobacteriales bacterium
GAGGCTCTCAACGTGGTCGAGGCCCGGGAGTTCGAACGGGCCGGCGACGTGGTGATGCTCAAGGAGCTGTTCGAGGGCCCCGACGGGGTGGCCGACCGCGCCCTGGTCATCGGCCACACCGACGAGGAACGCATCGTTCACCTGGCCGACACGCTGATCGGGCAGCAACTGCGGGTGGGCGACTCGCTGCTGCTGGAACCGCGCTCGGCCTACGTGTACGAGCGGATACCCAAGAGCGAGGTCGAGGAACTGGTCCTGGAGGAGGTGCCCGACATCGGGTACACCGACATCGGGGGCCTGTCCCGGCAGATCGAGCAGATCCGCGACGCGGTGGAACTGCCCTTCCTACACGCCGATCTTTTCCGCGAACACAAATTGCGCCCTCCGAAGGGTGTGCTGCTCTACGGCCCGCCCGGGTGTGGCAAGACCCTGATCGCCAAGGCGGTCGCCAACTCGCTGGCCAAACAGGTCGCCAAGGTCCGCGGCGAGGGTCACGCCCGGTCCTACTTCCTCAACATCAAGGGTCCGGAACTGCTCAACAAGTACGTGGGAGAGACCGAGCGGCACATCCGACTGGTGTTCCAGCGGGCCCGGGAGAAGGCCAGCGAGGGCACCCCGGTCATCGTGTTCTTCGACGAGATGGACTCGATCTTCCGGACCCGCGGCTCGGGGGTGTCCTCCGACGTGGAGAACACCATCGTGCCCCAGTTGCTGAGCGAGATCGACGGCGTGGAGGGCCTGGAGAACGTCATCGTCATCGGCGCGTCCAACCGCGAGGACATGATCGACCCGGCCATCCTGCGGCCCGGCCGGCTGGACGTGAAGATCAAGATCGAGCGGCCGGACGCCGAGGCCGCCCGCGACATCTTCTCCAAGTACGTCACCACCGACCTGCCCATCCACCCCGACGACCTGGCCGAACACGACGAGAGCCGCGAGGCCACCATCCAGGCGATGATCCAGCGCACGGTGGAACGGATGTACACCGAGAGCGAGGAGAACCGCTTCCTGGAGGTCACCTACGCCAACGGTGACAAGGAGGTCCTGTACTTCAAGGACTTCAACTCCGGGGCGATGATCCAGAACATCGTCGACCGGGGCAAGAAGATGGCCATCAAGGACCTGCTGGAAACCGGCCAGCGGGGCCTGCGGATGACCCACCTGCTCCAGGCGTGCTTCGACGAGTTCACCGAGAACGAGGACCTGCCGAACACCACGAACCCGGACGACTGGGCTCGCATCTCCGGCAAGAAGGGCGAACGGATCGTCTACATCCGCACCCTGGTCTCCGGCAAGGGCTCGGAGACCGGGCGCGCGATCGACACGGTCACCAACACCGGGCAGTACCTGTAGGGGACCTGGTGGGGCCGCCGGCACCGCAGCCGGACGGCCCCGGATATCAGCGGGTATCGGGCGGGTACCGCGGCACCGTCGAGGAGATTTGTGTGACCGTACGCCGTGTGATGGGCACCGAGGTCGAGTACGGCATCTCCGTGCCCGGCCAACCCGGCGCCAACCAGATGCTGTTGTCCTCCCAGATCGTCAACGCCTACGGCGGCCGGGCCGAGGTGTCCCGCGGTCGCCGCGCCCGCTGGGACTTCGAGGAGGAGTCGCCGCTGCGCGACGCCCGCGGGTTCGACCTGGGTAGCGCCCTGGGCCCGGAGTACCTCGACGTCGAGGACGACGCTGGCCTGGCCAACGTCATCCTGACCAACGGGGCCAGGCTCTACGTGGACCACGCCCACCCGGAGTACTCCACCCCGGAGGTCACCACCCCGCTGGACGTGGTGCGCTGGGACAAGGCCGGCGAGCTGGTGATGGCCGAGGCCGCCCGGCGCGCCTCGGCCGTGCCCGGCCAGCCCCCGATCCACCTGTACAAGAACAACACCGACAACAAGGGCGCGTCCTACGGCTCGCACGAGAACTATCTGATGTCCCGGTCCACGCCGTTCGCCGACATCGTCCGGCACCTCACCCCGTTCTTCGTGTCCCGCCAGGTGCTCTGCGGGCAGGGCCGGGTCGGGCTCGGCCAGGACGGCGGCGGCGACGGGTTCCAGATCTCCCAACGGGCCGACTTCTTCGAGGTCGAGGTCGGCCTGGAAACCACGCTCAAACGACCAATCATCAACACCCGCGACGAGCCGCACGCCGACGCGGAGAAGTACCGCCGGCTGCATGTGATCATCGGCGACGCCAACCTGTCGGAGATCGCCACCTACCTGAAGGTGGGTACCACCTCGCTGGTGCTGGCGATGATCGAGGACCGGTTCCTGACCTGCGACCTGGCCGTGGAGGAGCCGGTCGCGGCGCTGCGCGCGATCTCCCACGACCCGGCACTGCGCCACCTGGTCACCCTGCGCAACGGGCGGAAGTTGACCGCGGTGCAGTTGCAGATGGAGTACCTGGAACAGGCCCGCAAGTATGTCCAGGACCGGTTCGGAAACGACGTGGACGCCCAGACCGCCGACGTGCTGCGCCGCTGGGAGTCGGTGCTCGTCCGGCTGGAAACCGACGCGATGACCTGCTCGGGCGAACTGGACTGGGTCGCCAAGCTGCGCCTGCTGGAGGGCTACCGGGACCGCGACGGCCTGGCCTGGGGCGCTCCCCGGCTGCAACTGGTCGACCTCCAGTACTCCGACGTGCGCCCCGGCCGGGGCCTCTACCACCGGCTGGTCGCCCGCGGGTCGATGGAACGACTACTCGACCCGCAGGAGTGCCGGACCGCCGTCGAGGAACCCCCGGCCGACACTCGCGCGTACTTCCGCGGCGAGTGCCTGCGCCGCTACCCCAGCCAGGTCGCCGCCGCCTCGTGGGACTCGGTGATCTTCGATCTGGGCCGCGAGTCGCTGGTGCGGGTGCCCACCCTGGAACCGCTGCGCGGCACCCGGCACCACGTCGGGGCGCTGCTGGACCGCTGCCACACCGCCGAGGCGCTGGTCGACGAGCTGACCTCGGGTCATTAGGCGAACACCGGCCCGCCCAACCGGTGCCGTGCCGTACCCCGGCCGTCCCGGGTCGGCGGGTCGGGACAGGTTGGGTGGTGCCGCGGCCCACCCGTTCACCTGCCACCGCTGCCGTCACGGTCGGTGACCGGGATCCGGCGGGCGGGCGGGAAAAGGCGGAGCATGCGCACCACCTTCACTGGCCAAGCGTGCGCCACGGGACCCGGTCCGCCCGGCGCGGTAGGTTTGCCACAGGCGTGGAGAGGAGTCAGGCATGGCCAGACAGGAGACCGGTGGAGGCCAGTCCAAAGCGAACCGCCGCCAGGACGAGGTCGACGAGGTCGAGGACACCACCCAGTCCGATGTCGCTGAGAGGCACGAGAAGCTGACCGAGGACGTGGACGCCATCCTCGACGAGATCGACGACGTACTGGAGGAGAACGCCGAGGAGTTCATCCGAGGCTACGTCCAGAAGGGCGGTCAGTGAGGTAGCCGAACGAGCCCGGACCCGGCGGCCTGGACGGGCCTGGACACCACCGGACCCGGACTCGACCGTCTGACCGCCGGACGCGGATCCGGCGGTCGCACCACACCCGGCCCTGCGACCGGCCCGACCCTCGGCATGTCGTTCCCCGGCCTGCCACCGGTAGGGTTCGCCCCACCGGGCGCGTTCGGTCCGGACCACGCCGATCCGGGCATCCGGAACCACCGGCGGAACACGACACGCAAGGCATCGACAACCTGAGAGGTACCACGTGGCAGATCGTCTGGGAGCGGCCGGAGGCCTCCCGCCCGCCTTCACCGCCGCCGGCACCTCCTCGTTCACCGAGTTCCTGACCATGGCCGCGCCGGACCTGCTGCCCGGCCGGCGCCCTCTCCCGCCCGGTTCGGCCGCCGAGTTCGGCCCGCACGCCACCACGATCGTCGCCCTGGTCTACGCCGACGGCGTGCTGATGGCCGGAGACCGCCGCGCCACCCAGGGCAACCTGATCGCCCAACGCGACATCGAGAAGGTGTTCCCGGCCGACGACCACAGCGTCATCGGCATCGCCGGAGTCGCCGGCATCGCCAACGAGATCGTCCGGCTGTTCCAGGTCGAACTGGAACACTACGAAAAGATCGAGGGCAACCCGCTCACCCTGGACGGCAAGGCGAACCGGCTGGCCGCGATGATCCGCGCCAACCTGGGCGCGGCCATGCAGGGGCTGGCCGCGATCCCGCTGTTCGCCGGATACGACGTCGGCGCCCGCCGCCAGCAGGACCCGGCCCGGACCGGCCGCATCTTCAGCTACGACATGGCCGGCGGCCGGTACGAGGAGCGCGACTTCCATGCGGTCGGCTCCGGCTCGTTGTTCGCCAAGAGCGCGCTGAAGAAACGGTGGGGCGCCGGCGCCGATCACGATGCCGCGGTCCGGCTGGCTGTGGAGGCGCTCTACGACGCCGCCGACGACGACACCGCCACCGGTGGCCCCGACCTGATCCGCCGGCTCTACCCGGTCATCATGATGGTCACCGCCGAGGGCGTGCGCAGGCTCACCGACGAGGAGGTCGGCCCGGTCGCGCAGGCCGTGGTCACCGACCGGATGACCACACCCGGCGGGTGAACCCGACCACCCGGCGCAGGCCGACCAGCGCGACGAGCCGAAGGAGCCCGACCCAGCCATGACGATGCCGTTCTACGCCTCACCAGAGCAGGTCATGCGTGACCGCTCGGAGTACGCGCGCAAGAACATCGCCCGCGGGCGCGACGTGGTGGTGTTCGCCTACGCCGGCGGCGTGTTGTTCGTGGCGGAGAACTCGACCACCCTGCACAAGATCGGCGAACTGTACGACCGCATCGGCTTCGCCGCGGTCGGCCGGTACAACGAGTACGAGAACCTGCGGGTCGCCGGTGTGCGGCTGGCCGACACGCACGGCTACTCCTACGACCGCAGGGACGTCAACGGCCGGGTGCTGGCCAACGCCTACGCGCGCACCCTGGGTTCCATCTTCACCGAGCAGCTCAAGCCCTTCGAGGTGGAGATCTGTGTGGCCGAGGTCGGCGACACGCCGGCCGGTGACCAGCTCTACCGGCTGATCTACGACGGGTCGATCGTCGACGAACCGGATTTCGTGGTGATGGGTGGGCACGCCGCGGCGATCGCCACGGCCATGCGGGAGCGGTTCCGCAAGGGCATGGACCTGGGCGAGGCGATCGGCGTGGCGGTGCGGGCGCTGGAGTCGGCCGGCGGCGACAACGGCACGCCGCGCCAACTGTCCGCGGACCAGTTGGAGGTCGCGATACTCGACCGGAACCGGCCCAAGCGCACATTCCACCGGATCACTGGCGACCGGCTCAGCACGCTGCTGCCCGGCGGCCGCTCCGGCCAGAGTTCCCCGCCGGACTCCGGGCCGGACTCTGCACCGGACTCGGTGGAAGGCTCCGGGCCGGACTCCGACGAGCCGCCGACCGGCGGCACCGGTGCCGCGCCAACCACGTGACCACCGCTGACCACCGCATGACCCGCCGACCAGGCCGCGCGCCGACGGCATGATCAGTCCCGGTAACGTACTGTCGTAACCCCCACACACGGTGTGGCCGCACGGAGGTTGGACCCGGCCTGCCGTACCGAACTCCCCGAACTCCACGCCCCTCGCACACATAGGGTGGAGGTATGGAACGCCGAATCTTCGGCATCGAGAACGAGTACGGCGTCACGTGCACGTTCCACGGCCAACGCAGGCTGTCACCCGACGAGGTGGCCCGCTACCTGTTCCGCCGGGTGGTCTCGTGGGGGCGGAGCAGCAACGTGTTCCTCCGCAACGGCGCCCGGCTCTACCTGGACGTGGGCTCCCACCCGGAGTACGCCACCCCCGAGTGCGACAACGTGGTCGACCTGGTGGTGCACGACAAGGCCGGGGAGCGCATCCTGGAGGGCCTGCTCGTCGACGCCGAACGCCGGCTGCACGAGGAGGGCATCTCAGGGGACATCTACCTGTTCAAGAACAACACCGACTCGGCCGGGAACTCCTACGGCTGCCACGAGAACTACCTGGTCGCCCGGCACGGCGAGTTCAGCCGGCTGGCCGACGTGCTCATCCCGTTCCTGGTCACCCGGCAGATCGTCTGCGGCGCCGGCAAGGTGCTCCAGACTCCACGCGGGGCGGTGTTCTGTCTGTCCCAGCGGGCCGAACACATCTGGGAGGGCGTGTCCAGCGCCACCACCCGGTCCCGGCCGATCATCAACACCCGCGACGAACCGCACGCCGACGCCGAACGGTTTCGCCGCCTGCACGTCATCGTCGGCGACTCGAACATGTCCGAGACCACCACCCTGCTCAAGGTGGGCGCGACCGACATCGTGCTGCGGATGATCGAGTCCGGCGTGGTGTTGCGCGACCTGAGTTTGGAGAACCCGATCCGGGCGATCCGCGAGGTCTCCCACGACATCACCTGCCAGCGGCGGGTCAAGCTGGTCAACGGGCGCGAGGCCACCGCGCTGGACATCCAGCGGGAGTACCACGGCAAGGCCACCGACTTCGTGGCCCGGCGCGGGCCCAACCCGACCGCGGAGCGGGTGGTGGAGCTGTGGGGCCGGGCCCTGGACGCGATCGAGGCCGGTGACCCGACCCGGATCGAACGCGAGATCGACTGGGCCACCAAGTACCGGCTGGTGGAGCGGTACCGGGCCAAACACAACCTGGCCCTGTCCAGCCCGCGGGTGGCCCAACTGGACTTGGCCTATCACGACATCCACCGCGGCCGCGGCCTGTACTACCTGCTGGAACGCCGGGGCATGATCGAACGGGTGACCGGCGACCTGGCCATCTTCGAGGCCAAGAACGTGCCGCCGCAGACCACCCGGGCCAGGCTGCGCGGCGAGTTCATCCGCCGCGCCCAGGAGCGGCGCCGGGACTTCACCGTGGACTGGGTGCACCTGAAGCTCAACGACCAGGCCCAGCGCACCGTGCTGTGCAAGGACCCGTTCCGGTCCGTGGACGAGCGGGTGGACAAGCTCATCGCCAGCATGTGACGGCGACGTGCCCGGCCCGCCGCGAACCTCGAACGGCACCGGGAAACCGCTAGGCTGCCGGCATGGCACAACCCGATGACATCGAGGCGCGGATGACCGCGCTAGAAACCCAGGTCGCCGACCTCACCACGCAGGTGCGCCGCACGTCGCGCGACGCGGCGGCGGCCCGGGTGTTAGCCGGGGGAGCCGACCGCGACGTGACCGAGATCCGCGAGGACCTCCGGGACTTCCGCCGGGCCACCACGGCCAGCTTCAACGCGATGCGCGCGGACCTGACCGACCTCCAGACCAAGGTCGACAACGGGTTCGCCGAGGTCCGCGGCCGGTTGGACGTCGCCGCCGCCGGGCACCAACAGATCGTCGACCTGATCACCACGCTGATCGAGCGGGACGGCGGCCAGCCCGACCGGTAGTCCTTCGACCGACCAACCATCCGCGACATCATCGACCGCCCGGCCACACACGGCCCGGCGGTCCGTTATTCGGCCAGCAAAGCGGCGGCGTGCCGGCCGGCGGCGGCGGCGGCCAGGAAGTAGGCGTGGTCGGCGTCCAGGCCCCGGCCCATCGTGGACAGCGGCACCGGGCAGGCGCGCAGCGCAGCGTCCAGGCCGGTGCAGTCCACCGGCACGATCCGGTGCCGGCCGCGCAGGGGTTCCAGGTCGGCGGCCACGGTGGCCGCCAGCGCGGCCGGCAGGTCGGCCGGCACCGGCAGGTCGGCCGCGGCCAGCGCCACCCGGCCGAACGCGGTCAGCGCGTGGTGGGACACCCCCCGGTGCCGCTCGCGCGGGTCGGCGTCGGACAGCCGCAGCGCGCCCACCGGCCGGCCACCCAGCACGGCCACCGCGTTGACGGCCTCGCCGGCGGCCACCCCGGAGAACCCCCACGGCGTGCTGGTGCCCAGGTTCCCCGGACCCTGGCTGATCACGGTCACCTCGGCGCCCAGCACGTGCCGGGCGGCCAGCAGCCCGGTGTGCACGGTGACCGCCTCCAGGTCCCCGCCGAAGGACTGCCCGACCGTCACGGTGCCGGCCAGCCGGTCGGCCAGCCCGGCCACGGTCCGGGAGTACCACAGCGGCAGCGCACCGCCGTCGGTCATCAGGTAGACCACCCGTGCGGCCGGGGCGTCGGCGTGGATACCGGCCAGCACCGCGGGCAGCGCCGAGTGCAGGTCGGCCACCACCACCGCCATGCCCTCCACCGACGACGCCCGCGCGATCAGGTCGTGGTGCGGGGAGTCCGGCTCGTCCACTCCCAGCACGGTCGCCTGGGTGGGGGTGTACCGGGACTTGACCAGGTGGCCGGGTCCGGTCGGGTCGGGTGGCAGCCGGTCTGGCAGTGCCACCACCAGGGCGTGACCGCCGGTGCCCAGGCCGAGGTGCAACGCCGTGGTGTTGAGCAGCGCCGCGTCACCGGGCCGGGGGGTGCCCACCAGCGCGACGTAGGCCAGCGCCGGCACGGTCCCCTCGGCGGTGTCCACGTCGACGTCGACCACCCCGGCCCACTGCCGGCGCAGCGCCGACACCGTTCCCTTTCGCCACCGAATCACGCCGGGGAGGGTAGCCTCCGGCGGTGTGCGCAGGTTTTGGGTACCCATCGTCGCCACCTTCGTGCTGACCGTCACCGCCTGCGGTGACCAGCCCGGCACCACCCAGGCGGCCCAGTCCACCCCGTCGGCCGCCGCGCCGACCACGTCGGCCGCGCCGGCGGTGTCCCCGACCCAACCCGGTGTCACGGCGGGCCCGGTGATTCCGCCCGGCAAGTGTGACATCGCCGTCAGCAAGACCGTCGGCCACAAGCCCACGGTCACCTTCCCGAAGACCTGCACCGCACCGCGTTCGCTGGTCAGCAGGGACATCGCGGTCGGTACCGGTCAGGTTTTGAAGGTCGGTCAGACTGCCACCGTGCAGTATGTGGGAATTTCGTTGTCCACCCGCAAGCAGTTCGACGCCTCCTGGGACCGCAACCAGCCCTTCCCGGTGCAGAACGTCGGCCAGGCCCGGGTGATCGACGGCTGGAACCAGGGACTGCCCGGCATGCACGTGGGCGGGCGGCGGCTGCTGATCATCCCGCCCGACCTGGGCTACGGCGCCAGCGGCAGCGGTCCGATCGGCCCGAACGAGACGCTGGTGTTCGTCATCGACCTGGTGTCGATCAACGCGCCCGGCCGCTGACCGGTCCGGGTCCGGGCATCAATCTGACACCGTTACGTACCACCACATGTCCACTACGTGATCGTCTCGGGGTAATCTTCGGCGGTGCGCAGACTTCTGGTTTCGGTCGCCGCGGTCGCGCTGGTCGTGACCGGCTGCACCCAGAGCGTCAACCCGACAGCCTCGACGCCATCGCCGGTCCCGGTCTTCACCTCACCGATACCCCCGCCGAGCACGCCGCCGGCCACGATCGCCCCGGTGTCGTGTGCCATCAAGGTCAGTGCCGACACCGCTCACAAACCCGCGATCACCTTCCCCCCGACGAGCTGCCCGGCGCCCGCGGTGCTCCAGAGCCGCGACATCGTGGTGGGCACCGGCCCGCCGATCAAGTTCCGCCAGACCGCGGTGGTCCAGTACGTGGGCCTGGTGTTCTCCAGCCACAAGCAGTTCGACGCGTCCTGGGATCGGCACCAGCTCTCCTCGGTGCCCAACATTGGTCAGAGTTCGGCCATCGACGGCTGGAACGACGGCGTGCCCGGCATGCGCGCGGGTGGCCGGCGGTTGCTGGTCATCCCACCCGACCTGGCCTACGGGTCCGGCGGCAGCGGCGCGAACGCCGACAACACCGGCACCGTGGTCGGCCCGAACCAGACTGTGGTGTTCGTCATCGACCTGGTGAGGATCGACCCCTGAGCCGGGCCGGGCCGGTCGTTCGCCGGATCTTCGCCGCGCCAACCCCTACCCTGATCCGGGTCGGAGGGGTTGTTCGGGTGGGATGCCCGATCCGTCGGTAGGGTTGGACAGATGTCCTCGCGTCGTGCCGAACGCCTGGTGAACCTGGTGCTGTGCCTGCTGTCCACCAGGCAGTATCTGACGGCCGGCCGGATCCGCGCGGCCGTGCCCGGTTACGAGCCCGACGAGGGCACCGTCAAGTCCGACGAGGCGTTCAAGCGGATGTTCGAACGCGACAAGGCGGAACTACGCGAACTCGGCATTCCATTGGAAACCGGTCGGAACAGCGTGTTCGACGTCGAGGACGGCTACCGCATCGCCCGCCGCGACTACGAACTGCCCGCCATCGACCTCACCCCCGACGAGGCCGCCGCGGTCGGACTGGCCACCCGGCTGTGGCAGTCCGCCGGCATGGCGCAGGCGTCCCGCGGTGCCCTGCGCAAGTTGCGCGCCGCGGGACTGGACGTCGACCCGTCCGCGGCCATGTCGGTCGAACCCCGGATCAAGGTCACCGAGGCCGGTTTCCACCCCTGCCTGGACGCGGTCCGTACCCGCCGGGCGGTCCGGTTCCCCTACCGCTCGGCCCAGGCCAGGGTGCCCGAGGATCGCGAGGTCGAGCCGTGGGGCGTGGTGTCCTGGCGGGGCCGCTGGTATCTGGTCGGGCACGACCGGATCCGCGCCGCGGTGCGCTGCTTCCGGCTGTCCCGGATGGCCGGGCCGGTGCGGGTCGTCGGCCCCCGCGACGCGGTGACCGTACCCGACGGGGTGGACCTGACCGGAATCGTCGCCGGCATCGTGGTGCCCGAACCCCGCGGGGTGGCCCGCATCCAGGTCCGGCCCGGTTGCGCCGCCGGACTGCGCCGCCGAGCCACCGTGGTGTCCAGCGCCGAGGACCACGACGTGGTCGAGATCGGCTACGCCGACCCGGAGTACCTGGCCCGGTGGGTAGCCGGCTACGGCGCGAACGCGATCGTGTTGGAACCGGCCGAGGTACGCGAACCGGTGGTGCGCTGGCTGCGCCGCAGCACCGCGCACCCGCCGGACGGGGAGGACGCATGACCGGGACCACCGACCGACTACCCAGGCTGCTCGCCCTGGTGCCCTACCTGCTGGCCCGCCCCGGCATCGCGATCACCGAGGCCGCCGCCGACTTCGACGTCACCCCGGCCGAACTGCGCCGCGACCTGGAACTGCTGTGGGTGTGCGGCCTGCCCGGCCACGGCCCGGGCGACCTGATCGACCTGTCCTTCGAAGGTGACACCGTCACGGTCACCTACGACGCGGGCATGACCCGGCCGCTGCGGCTGAACGCCGACGAGGCCCTGGCCATGGTCGTGGCGCTGCGCACCCTGGCCGAGGTACCCGGCCTGGGTGGGCGCGACGCGGTGGAACGCGCGCTGGCCAAGATCGAGTCCGCGGCCGGTGACCTGGCCAGCGCGGCCGACGCGGTGGCCGTGCGGGTCGAGGCCCAGGGCGAGGTACTGGCCCTGGTGCAGCGGGCGCTGGACACGGTTCGGGCGGTGCGGCTGACCTACTACACCGCGACCCGCGACGAATCCTCCCGGCGCGACGTGGACCCGATGCGTCTGCTGCTGGTGGAGGGCCGCTCGTACCTGGAGGGGTGGTGCCGCACCGCCGAGGGCGTGCGGCTGTTCCGGCTGGACCGCATCGACGCGGTCGAACTGCTCGACGAACCGTCCCGCCCGCCGGCCGGCGCCACCGAGCGGGACCTGTCCGCCGGGCTGTACCAGCCGGCCCCGGAACACCTGCTGGTGTCCCTGCGGCTGACCCCGGCGGCACGCTGGATCGTCGACTACTACCCGTGCGAGCAGGTGTCCGAACGCCCGGACGGGGACACCGACGTTCGGCTGCGGGTCGCCGATCCCCGGTGGATGCGCCAACTCGTGCTCCGGCTGGGTGGTGCCGCGCGGATCCTGTCGCCCGGCTGGCTGGCCGAACAGGTGCGCTTCGACGCCGAGGAGGCGCTGAAGACCTACCTGGGCTGACAGCCAACCGGGTGCAGGTTTTCGCAAGAAAACCTCGGGATGTAACCGGTTAACCGTGAGGTTTTCGCGAGAAAACCTCAGCGGCGCCGGGCGGTTCGGGCGGGGTGGGTTGGCCGGTAGGCTCGCCGGCATGGTGGTGATGATCGGGTGGGCGGTCGCGGTGTTCGTGGCGCTGCTGGTGTTCGCGGCGCTGGTCCTGGGTCTGCGCGGCCACGTCACCCGGTTCCGGCGCGCCGCCGACTCGGCCGCCTCGGAGCTGACACCGGCGCTGGGAACCCTGCGCGCCAACATGCCGGACCCGCGGGGCAACCCGTGACGTGACTGGCCGACGCAGGCCCGAGCGGCGGCAAGCGTCCCCAGCGGCATAGACGAATACCGCATTGCCTGACATGCTGGGCGAACCTGGCAAGATATACGGGGGGTTCCCTGAGCACGGACCGCCGTACGATGAGGTGTCGCCGCAGGGAGGTCGTGCCATGTTCGGACTCGGTGCCCCCGAGCTCATCGTTATCGCCATCGTCATCCTGGCCCTGTTCGGTTACAAGAAGCTGCCCGACGCGGCCCGTTCGGTAGGCCGGTCGATGCGCATCTTCAAGGCCGAGACCCGCGGCCTGCGCGAGGACAGCGTCGCCGCCAAGGCCGAGGCCGAGGCCCGACGCGGCCCGCTCGGGTCGGCAGAGGTCCCACCAACCACCCAGGCCCACCAGACCACGCCGCCCGGGCAGCCCTACCAGCAACCCGAGCAGCCCCGGGTCCCGCAGTCCGACGAGCGCTGAGCGCCGGCCGGTCCGGCGTAGCCTCACACCGTGAACTTCGACCTGCCGCGCCTGATGACCTCGCGGCGCCGATACACCAACCCCGACGGCCGCATGCCGCTGGTGGAACACCTGCGCGAGCTGCGCAACCGGCTGATCAAGGCGGTGCTGATCGTTGCCGTCGGCACCGTGGTCGCGTGGTTCTTCTACAACCAGATCCTCAACTTCCTCATCCAGCCGTACTGCGCACTGCCGGCCACCCATCGGTTCTCCGGCGCATCGGGCAACCAGTGCGCGCTGGTGTTGAGTGACCCGCTGTCGGGGTTCCTGCGCCGCATCAAGGTCAGCGCTCTGGTCGGCGTGACGGCCTCGGCCCCGTTCTGGCTGTACCAGCTCTGGGCGTTCGTCGCCCCCGGACTGCGGCGCAACGAGAAGCGCTACACCGTGATGTTCGTGGCAACGTCCACCGTGCTGTTCGCGTTCGGCGCGACGCTGGCCTACCTCACCCTGTCCAAGGGCCTCAAGCTGCTGGTCACCACCGCCGGACAGGGCACCATCGCGCTGTTCACGATCGACAAGTACCTGGCGTTCGTGAACACCATGCTGTTCGTGTTCGGCGCGTCGTTCGAGGTGCCGCTGCTGGTCGTGATGCTCAACCTGGTCGGAGTGCTGACCTACCAGCGGCTGCGCGGCTGGCAACGCATGGCCATCTTCCTGATCTTCGTGTTCGCCGCGGTGGCCACACCCAGCCAGGACCCGTTCACCATGTGCGCGCTGGCCCTGCCGATGTGCGCGCTGTTCGAGGGCGCGGTGCTGTTCGCGTTCGTCCACGACCGGCGCAAGGCCAGGCGGGAGGCCGTCGAGTCCTTCCACGGCCTAGACGACGACATCGCCTCACCGCTGGACCTGAGCGCGACCGGTGACCTGGGCGAGACCGATCCGAACGTCACTTCGAGCACCCTGGACGACTGAGGTACCCGCGCGCTGGTGAACATCCGATCGGCGGGCGGCCAGGCCTGACCACCCATCCTAGGCCGGGTGCTTGGCACAGAACTCGTTGCCTTCCGGATCGGCCAGGACCCGCCAGCCGTCATGCTCGGACAGCACCGTGGCACCCAGCCGGACGAGTTCGTCGAGGTGGGCCCGGTTTCGTAGCTGGACGTCGACGTGCATGCGGTTCTTCACGGTCTTGGGCTCGGGAACCTCCTGGACGAAGAAGATCAGCGAACCATCCGGGGAGTCGATGGCCACCGTCGGATCGGATTCCGGTGTCAGGCCCCGGGCGGCGAGCCGGGCGATTTCGTCCTCGTCGTACGGCCGGATCCGCCAGCCGAGCGCGGCCTCCCAGAACCGCGCGAGCGTGGCCGCGTGACGGCAGTCCAGCACGATCTCCACGAGGTGGCTCATCCGGTGGAGGCTACCGTGCTGCTCGGAAAGAACCCGCCGGTCAGGCGATCATGCGGTCGGGCACCGCCAGGTCCTCACTGCCATACAGTCGGGCCACCGCCGAGGGGTCGTAGCTGGCGCAGGCGGCGGCGATGCTGTCGATCAGCAGGTCGTAGTCAGGTCCGGTCCTCTGCTCGTAGGACTCGGTCATCCGCCCCCACTCGTCCCACGGCAGCATCTCCCGCTTGCACAGCGCGGCAAGGTCCCGGATCGCGTTGCCACGGATCTCAGCCGGCCCCCACGCGTAGCTGACGCCGGCCACACCGAACAGCCGCGGATCAGCCGAACCGTCACGGCACCGCGTCCACGCCTCGCCACCGGTCAGGAACTCACCGACGGCCAGGTCCTCCGGCCTGGCAACCCGGGACTGCCCGAGGATCTCGGTGTCCACCCGCACCCACCGGCGTTCGTCCGGGTGCCAGTACTCGGTGACCCAGTGGTCCACGTTGCGCCCGGAGACAAAGTACGTGGCGAAGCCACACCGCACCCGGGCCGGGATGCCGCGTAACCGCAGCAGCGCGCAACTGAGGGTCGCGAAATGGCGACAGGTGCCCACCACCCGCGCGCCGGGCTCGCGGGCCTGGTGCAACGGCGCCGGATCCAGGCCGGTCAGCGCGTCGATCAGATCGCTGACCGGCCTGATGTCCTTCTCGGCGAACCGGTGTTCGGGCACCCCCAACGCCGCGGCGTCGTCGGGTTCGATGATCAGCCCCTGCGCGACCGCACACAGGGCCACCGGCTCGTCTGGCAGGCCATCGGCGAGCCCGATCTGCGCGGGATCGAGGCTGGTCATCGGTCCTGGTTGACGGTAATCGACGCTGTCGTCGGACATGGCAGGGGATGGTAGGGGCCAGACCTGACACATCAGTCAGTTACCCGCGAACATCACCGGAATGGTCCAACGGGTACCCATCGCCCGGTCCTGCCGGAATGCCAACCCTGTCGGACCGGGCCTCCCGTCACCGCCGGAACCGGCGCCAGATGTCGTCCAGGCGCTTGCGGACATAGCAGTTGTGGGTGCCGCAGCCGCAGGTCGGGGTGCCGGTGGGCTGGTGGATCATCGCCATCCGGGTGGCGAACCGGCGCACCTCGGCGACGTCGGCCGCGCAGTGGCAGCACGACACCGCCGCGTCGCACCGCGGGCACACCGCGGTCGGACCCACCCGGGCGTGCACCGGCCCCGGACCACCCGGCGACACCGAGTCGGCCAGCCGCCGGTACGCCGGGTGCGGGCGGCCAACCCAGTCAGCCCCGCCAGCACGGCCAGCCCCGCCAGCCCGGCCAGTGGAACCGTCCGGGTCGAACCCGTCGCCCTCGCCCGGGATTTCACCCGCGATGCCGGTGGTCGTGGTCACCGCCCGCCCCCGATCGCCGGGTTGGCGCACACCGGCGGGCGGGCTGCGCACAGCACCGCCGGCCAGCGGCCCGGCACCAGCGGCTCGGGCGCACCGACGTCCCGCCCAAGTGACATTCCCGCCGAACCGGGCTGACTCATGTCGCCAACGTGGGGTGGCGACATCAGCGCCGCCCCACAAATGCGGTGTGAATTGCTCACGTCGATTGCACCTCTCCTGATTTGTCCATGCCGTCGCGCCATTCACCCGGTGAATTCCCGAACCGGAAATGGCTTGTCCTCGCGTATGCCCCGCGTATGCCTCGCGTAGGGTCTGCGACACGCGCGGCACCACCGATCCTGGGCACACCGCGCACCGGTCGGAAGCACGGACACGGCGCCGCGGCGGGGCGGCGACGCCGAACGAAAGGATCATCGATGGCCCAGGTTCCCCGGGAACCCACGCCGAACGCGTCACCGGCCCACCTCTTCGGCGCCGAACTGCGCCGCCGCCGCGAGGAACGCGGCTGGTCGCTGACCCAGGCAATCCTCCGGTTCGCCGAATCCGGCCGCCGGGTGCACCACGGCTACCTGGGACATGTCGAACTGGGGGAGCGGCTGCCCGAGGACCGGCAGTTCGCCGAGCTCGCCGACGAGGTGTTCAGCACCGGCGGGCTGCTGGGCCGGCTGTGGGAGTTCGCCGACGCCGACCGGTGGCGTACCCGACGCCAAGCCCAGCAGGACCGCCGCGACCTGATCAACATCATGGCCGGAATGCTCGACCCAGTGGTATCCGGCGAAATCGTGCTGGTGCCCTACCTGACCGGCGCGGGTACCGTCGGGTATATGAGGATTTCCCGGCGTACGTTTGTCAGCACCGGGGGACTGGCCGCCGCGATGTTCGCCGCCGGCGCGTTCACCCCGGATGACCTGGAACGCCTCGGCGGCGCACTGGACCAGCCGGAACGCACCGACCTGCGGGTCGCCGACCACTTCCGCGCGATGCTCGCCGCGCACAAGGCCAACGACTTTGTGCAGAGCCCGGCCGCCCGGATCGGCTCGGTCACCGCCCAGACCGCCGAACTGGACCGCCTCTGCCGCGACGCCCGCGACCCAGTCCGCCCCGCCCTGCGAAACGTGCAGGCCGAGTACGCCGAATACACCGGCTGGCTGCACCAGGAGATCGGCAACCACGCCCCATCGGTGTACTGGACCAGTCAGGCCGAAACCTGGGCGCAGGCCGGCGGCGACTACCAGATGGTCAGCTTCGTCCACGGCCGGAAGATCAACATCGCCTACTGGGCCGAGCAGTACCACCACGCCACCGAACTCGCCGACACGGCCGACCGGGTGCCCTGGCACATGCCACCCGGCGTGGCGTCTCTCACCGCGCAGAATCACGCCCTCGCGTGTGCCGCGCTCGGTGACGAAGCTGGAACCCGCGGCCGGTTGGACGCTGCCGCCGCGCTGCTCGACCGCCGAGCCGGGTCCGGCGAGGACACGGTCTACTGGGCGCAACGCCACACCCCGGACCATTTGCGGGAACGCGTGGCGCACTGCTACGTCAGGCTCGGCCACGCCGAAGAGGCGGTGGACATCCTGCGCGAGGTCATGTCCGACATCCACCGACCGGTGTCACTGCTGGCCCTGGCCCACGCACGGGCCGGCAACCCGGAAGCCGCGATCGCAGCCGGCAACGTATCCCTCAACGGGATCGTGTCCGCGCCAGCACTGACCAACCTCGACGCGA
Organism: Mycobacteriales bacterium; assembly: GCA_036278435.1. Taxonomy (GTDB): domain Bacteria; phylum Actinomycetota; class Actinomycetes; order Mycobacteriales; family DASULA01; genus DASULA01. The sequence continues at coordinate 17,128 of DASULA010000232.1, forward strand.
CCGGACGTGCCCTGTCCCGATGGGCCAATCTCGACGCGGTACGCGACTTCACCCGACGTGTCGCCGACACCCGCCGCCTCCTCCGCCAGGACGCCCGCACTGCCGCCACCACCGGATGATCAGACCGGTCGCGAAGCCGGGTACCAGGCCAGATCGAACGAGCCGGCGAGCGGACCAACCCGGATACTCCACCCGCCCCAATTGCAGCGAACCGCCGCGTGGCCCTGCACAACCGCCGGTTCGCTGCAAAACCCCTCGCCACCCGACGCGCTACACTACGTCCCACCTGCGGTTTTACCCTCGGGTCCTCATCGCCCCTACGAGGGATCGCAACCATAGGGTGGGTGCCCGCACCACCCACCCACCACCAGTCCTCATCGCCCCTACGAGGGATCGCAACCGGTGTCCCCGGCCGCCCCGACGTACAGGCTGTCAGGTCCTCATCGCCCCTACGAGGGATCGCAACACCAGGTGGACGCCGTGGTGGACGCACTCACCACGGGTCCTCATCGCCCCTACGAGGGATCGCAACACCGCATCGGATATCTCAACCTGCGCGTGAACTTGTCCTCATCGCCCCTACGAGGGATCGCAACTCCGGCGGGTACCCCAGCCGCTGTAGCCGCGCCACGTCCTCATCGCCCCTACGAGGGATCGCAACTGATCCCACACGGTGGTCCGCATCACCCCGACCGGCGTCCTCATCGCCCCTACGAGGGATCGCAACGTGACGTCGTCGGGGTGTCCCTGCCCCGGGCGCTGGTCCTCATCGCCCCTACGAGGGATCGCAACCGAGGGAGATCTACGCCGCGGCGCACGTCGTCTACGCGTCCTCCTCGCCCCTACGAGGGATCGCAACCTCCGGCCTGATGACGGGCGCCCGATGGTACTGAGGTCCTCATCGCCCCTACGAGGGATCGCAACGGTGTCGCGGAGATCAGCACCGGCACGGCGCTCACGTCCTCATCGCCCCTACGAGGGATCGCAACTGGGGGGGCAAGCGATCGAAAAGCGAGCCCGGGAGTCCTCATCGCCCCTACGAGGGATCGCAACGGGGGTACACCACGGCCCCCCCCCCGGAGGGGAGTGGGTCCTCATCGCCCCTACGAGGGATCGCAACGCGACGAGGTAGGGCAGCTCCGCCAGTTCCCGGGTCCTCATCGCCCCTACGAGGGATCGCAACGCTGTGAGGGC
>DASULA010000233.1:0-4985 GCA_036278435.1 Mycobacteriales bacterium
GCAGGCCCCGCACTCGGTCATGGTGACAGCCTACGTCCTGGCAATCTTGGGTCTAGACCACTTGGTGCAGCCAGGTAACCGGGGCGCCGTCACCGGCATGCCGGTAGGGTTCCAGCTCGGCGTCCCAGGCGGCGCCCAGCAGCCGGTCCAGCGCGTGTTCGAAGTCCTCCACGGTCCGCGCGGTGGCGTGCATCGCCCGCAACTGGTCCTCGGTGGCGAACAGGTCGCCGTTGGCACTGACCGAAGAGCGGAAGATTCCCCGGCCCGGCACGTAGGCCAGCCGTTCGCCGTCGCAGCCCGGACTGGGATCCTCGGTGACCTCGAATCGCAACATCGCCCACGGGCGCAGCGCGGCGGCGAGCTTGGCGGCCGTGCCAGCTTGGCCCGACCACACGCACTCGGCTCGCAACTGACCCGGCGCGGCCGGCTGCGCCGTCCACGACAGGGCCACCCGCGTGCCGAGCACACTCGAAATCGCCCACTCCACGTGCGGGCACACGGCCGCAGGGCACGAGTGGACGTACACGACGCCACGAGATGCCACGGTGACCTCCGGTCCGATGAGGGACGCCTTCCCCAGCGACCTCAACGCAACCGTTGATCACCTTCCGGAGATTGTGCACTGTGATTCGGTGTTTCGCCAGCAGACACAGGAGTCCGGCGCGTCTTTGTACGCTGTGGATTCCTTCGATCACCCTGCGTGTCAGAAATGGACCACGAGGTCCCAGCCGGAGGCACCGGTGGGCACACCGGTCCGGGCCCTTTCGGCGGCGGTGGTCACTTCGGTACCGTCAATCCCGTGTGCGGACGGTATGTGCTTGGTCGCAACGCCGAGGAACTCGCCGAACGGTTCGGCGTGGACGAACCCGCGCCGGACACGGTCACCGCTCCCGGCTACAACGTGGCGCCGACCGTGCCGGTGCCGGTGGTGGTCGAGCGCGAGACCGCCGACGGCCACCGGACCCGGCTGCTCCGCTCCTGCCGGTGGGGCCTGGTCCCCTCGTGGGCACGGGACTCCTCCGGCGCCGCCAGGATGATCAACGCCCGGGTCGAGACGGTGGCCACCAAGCCGGCGTTCCGAACCGCCCTGGCCCGCCGCCGCTGCCTGGTGCCCGCCGACGGCTGGTACGAGTGGGCGGTCGGATCGCAGACCGGATCCGGCCGGAGGGTGCCCTACTACCTGACCCCCCGGGACGGCTCGCCGCTCGCCTTCGCCGGCCTGTACGAGGTGTGGGGACACGGCCCGGACCGGCTGGTGACCTGCGCGATCATCACCACCGCGGCCACCGGCCAGTTGACCAGCGTGCACCACCGGATGCCGCTGATGCTCGCGCCGGACCGGTGGGACGGCTGGCTGGACTGCCGGTCGGCCGCTCCCCTGCCGGCCGACCCCGACTCGGAACTGGTCGCGGCGCTGGAACTGCGCCAGGTGGGCACCGCCGTGGGCAACGTGCGCAACCAGGGCCCGCAGTTGCTGGCCCCGGCCAGCCCCGAAGCCGACCAGGCCGACCAGGCCGACCAGCAGGCCCTCGACCTGCGTTGAACCATCCGGCCGGAGGAACGGCCCCGCGAGCGCTCAAGACGCCGGTCCGGAATGCCGACCTACCGGATGGGGCCGAGAGCGCAACCGGGGGTACGAACATGATCAAGATCAGCAAACCCAATCATGACGGCACGGTCCGGATCACCTTCGCGCTGCCCGCGGACCAACCGGACTGCCCGGTCTCGGTAGTCGGTGACTTCAACGACTGGGACCCGTTGTCGCATCCGCTGCGCAAGCGGGCCAACGGAGTGCGCAGCACCACCATCAGCGTGCCGGAGGGCAGCACCGTGTGCTTCCGCTACCTGGGCGACAACGGCCTGTGGTTCGACGACGACCAGGCGCAGGGCCGCGACTCACGCGGTTCCCTGGTCACCGCCTAGGACGGCTCCCGAAGGGGTACCACCGCCACCGGGCAGCCGGCGCGGTGCGTCAACGCCTGGCTGACCGACCCGAACAGCGCCCCGGCCGCCGCGCCGCGCCCGGCCCGGCCGACCGCGAGCAGCACGGCCCCGGCGCCCGCCCGCACCAGGCCCTCGGCCGGCGGGCCGTGGTGCAGCGCCCGCCTGACCTCCACCCGCGGGTACCGCACCGCCCACGGATCCACCGCCGCATCGAGCAGGTCCCGGCCGGGGTCGCGCGCCTCGGCGTGCAGTTCGAGGGTCCGGTCGTCGACGTAGGTGTCGGCCGGCGTGAGTTGGTGTACGTGTACCGCGGCCAGCGGGCAACCCCGCAGCTCCGCGTCGGCGAAGCCGAAGCCCAGCGCCGCGGCCGATCCCGGCGACCCGTCCACCCCGACCACCACGTGGCCGGCGAACGTGCCGCGGCCCGGATGTCCGGCGACCGAATGTTCCGGGCGTACCACCACCACCGGCCCGGGGGCGCGGGTCACCAGGTGCAGACCGACCGAACCCAGCATCAGGCCGGCCACTCCACCCCGCCCGCGCGAACCGACCACGGTCAGCTCCGCGTCGGCGGCGAGCGCGGCGAGCACCTGGACCGGGTGCCCGGGCTCGGTCAGCAGCCGCACCGCGACGCCGGTGGCGGTCCGGGCCAACCGGGACCCGGCCGCGTCCAGCACCGGCGTGGTCGCCTCGGCGCCCGGCGGGTCCCCGGCCACCGGCCGGACGTGGCAGACGGTCAGCGGCCCGCGCCGCGTCCGCGCCTCGGCCGCGGCGAAGTCCAGGGCGGCCTCGGCCCCGGGTGACCCATCGACCCCGACCAGAACCCCGAGCGCGGTCGCCTGGAAGTCCATCAGGTCCACCGGAGGCACCCCACATCCACGACGGCCCCACCCCGAACCCTGTCAGACAACCGAACCGTACCCGCAGACTCCGACCGTCTGGTCAGGACCGCTGGTCGGTGATGACCTCACTCAACCCGCGGCGCGGCGTCGGCGGGCCCGGGTCGCCGCCGGGCGGCCAGCCGAACCGGATCAACATGTGCGGATGGTCCACCCAGGACATGAGTACCCGAACCCTTTCCCGCACGCCGGGGAAGTCCACTGGCTGGCTCACCATCGAACACGCCAGCTTCAGGTCCTCAGCCCTGACCAGCACCCGGATCAGCGCCTCCCCGGCGCGCAGCCTGGACTCGGAGTCGTCGGCGGCGGTGAACAGCACGCCGAACGCCGGCTGCTCGTCGCCGGTCGCCATCGGCACCTCCCCGAGCGTGCCCAGCTCGAAGTCGCGCACCGGCACGTCGGTGTGCCGGGACTCGCTGGCAGGCTGGTGCACGATGACCGACGCCGGGATCCCCTCGCCAGCCTCGGCCTCCTTGTGGGTCCACTCGGTCAGCTCCTGCCGGTAGCCGGTGTCCTGCTGCTCGTACCGGTCGGCCCAGGCCGCCGCCACCGCCAAGTCGATCCGGTCGTCCGGGCGTACCACGAAGTCCAGGTAGACGCCCGGCTCGGCGGCTGCGGCTCGCAACTGGTCCAGCACCCATTCGGGCACCGGCCGGGAGTCGAACGGCCGGGGCTCGGTGTGCCGGCGGGCCGCGGCGTTCGCGATCCGCAGCACCTCGTCGGTCACCTCGACCCGCAGGTCGGTGCGGATGATGGCCAGCAGATCCGGGTCGTCGGGATCGGGAAACCGACGTGCCACGCTGGTCCAACCACAGGCCAGCAGGCCAAGCCTGGCCAGTTGCAGGCCGGCGCCACAGCCCAGCAACACACCGTGACCGTCCAGGTCGGTGGCCGGCAACTGGCGTCTCCGGTCGGCGCGCAGTTCCAGCCCGCTGTCGGTCACGGTCCAGTGCCACGGCTGGGTGTTGTGCAGGGACGGAGCACGGACCGCGAGCGTGAGGGCCGCCTCGTAGTCCCTGGTGGTCGGCCGGTCGGCTGGCATCTGCTCCTCCGGTTCTCGGTCACCTGAATCCACCGTATGCACCCGGGCCACCATCCCGCAGGGGCGAAAGTCCCATCGTGGTGGTGACCACGTTCCCTTCAGCCAACCACCCAGACGCGGTTGGCTGTGGTCGTAGCGGCGGAGCGTGACCGCTCCGCCGGAGGCGGCCGGCACCACTGGGTGAGCCGGCATCCAGCGTCCAACCAGCACAGGACACTGCCCGCTTCGCCGCGGCCGGCAATCGTCCTGACTGGACACTGCGACCCGACCATCGAGGAGCGGACGTCATGGACACCGGAACCACACGCTGGGTCATGGTCGGGGTGGACGGTTCGGAACCGAGCCTGGAGACGGTGGGCTGGGCGGCGGTCGAGGCCGCCGAACGCGGCATGTCGCTGCGCATCTGCCACGTGCTGCGGGCGGCTGGAGGACCCGACCTGGTCACCGGCCCGGACTGGCCGGATGAGACGGTCCGGCCCGACGAGTTGGACCAGCCCCACCGGCCAGACGGGGTGGAGGAGACCGACCGGACCGGCGACGTGACGGACGACCAGCGCGAACGCGGGCAGGCTGTGCTGGCGGTGGCGGCCGAACGGGCCCGGCGGACCACACCCGGGCTCACCATCGAGCCGGTCCTCTGGTCCGGCCACCCGACCAGGGCGCTGATCACCGCGGCGGTTGGCGCCGAGGCCCTGGTGCTCGGTTCGCGCGGCGGCGGCAGGCTCGCCGCGGCGCTGCTCGGCTCGGTGAGCGAGCAGGTCGCGATGCACGGCCGGGGCCCGGTGCTGGTGGTGCGGGGCACCCGCCGGGGCGGGCCGACCGCGGTCGGGGTGGACGGTTCACCGCAGTCGCAGGCGGCGCTGGGATTCGCCTTCACCCGGGCCGGCGAACTGGGGGTCGGGGTGCGTGCGCTGCACGCCTACTCACTGTCGGTGGCGATCCCGTCCTTCGGCTTCCAGCCCGACGCGGGCGTCGAGCAGGTCGTCGGTGCGGCCGGGGAGACGGTAGACCAGGCGCTGTCGCCGTGGACCGGGAGGTACCCGACCGTGCCGGTGACCAGGCGGGTGGTCGACGACCTAGCCTCGACCGCGCTGGTCGAG
>DASULA010000234.1:0-2005 GCA_036278435.1 Mycobacteriales bacterium
TGGGCGGCCCTGTTCGCCGCCGGCGCCCGCAGGCGGGCTGCCGCCGAAGCCGGTGTGACTGGGGCGGCCACCGGAGCCCAGGCTGATGACCTGGTGGCCGATGTCGGAGTGTTCCTCGCGCTGGTGGAGACCACACTGGGCCTGGCTCCACGCCTGGTCTCCGGGCCGGGTGGCGGTACCGGCGCGAGATCATGAACAGGTGAGCAGGACCGAGGCTCTGGCTGGGTGGTCCGGGTGGTCCGGCGTGCGGGTTGTCGCGCCGCTGACTGGCGGGGCACGCAATGAGGTGTTCCTGGCTCAGCGCGGCCGGGAGCGTCTGGTCCTACGCCGGTCAACCCGACCGCCGGACTCGCTGGAGTGGGAACTGGACCTGCTTGAGCACCTTGGCAACAACGGCATCGGCGTGCCGCAACTGATCCTGGCCGACGACGGGCGTCGCCACGTTGACGGCTGGATGGTCGCCAAATTCGCCGCCGGGCACCAGCCCCGGGACGTCGCTGACTGGCGGCGCGTGATCGACACCGCCACTGCCGTACACGAGTTGACTCCTCGGTGGCCGCAGCGACCCGGCTTCGCCTCCGCCCGTGACCTGCTCACCATCCAACGCGGCGGCGACGTCGACCTGGGCGCGATGCCGCCAGAGGCGGTGCGGGCAGTGCGTCAGGCCTGGAAACCGGTCCTGCGCGGTACCGAATGCGCGATCCACGCCGATCTGGGCGGCGGCAACGTCCTTGTTGATGGCTCAACCGTCACGCTGCTGGACTGGGATGAGGCACGAGTCGACGTTCCCTGGTTCGACTTCGCCTACTTCCCCGAGAACGTCGAGGTGCCCACCCCGACCGGCAGGCCGGCACTCACCACCGCAGGCGTGGCCTGGGAGGCCGCGACCTGCTGGGTGCCCGAACCGGACTACGCTGCCCGCCGTCTCGCCGAGTTGCTCAGCCGTTCGGCCAACCCAGCATCCCCAGACCACCCGACCTGATCTGCCTCAGTTGAGATCTGGCCAGGTGAGAACACCACGCCGGTCCAGGCGACCGGAGAACCGGCCGTGGACCGGCTCACCGTTCACCCGCGCCGGCGGGGGTCCGGGAGAACTCCGCCCACCCGGCGCGCTACGGTGGCGCCGGCCGTTGGCCACGTTGCCGCACCCGATCCGATCTGTGGTGTGGGTTGGCCGTGCCGTCCGCCGGTGAGGAGACGCCAGGTGACCGACCGCGCGCACGCGCCCACCGCGCCCCGTACCGCGATCGTGTGGTCGGTGCTGCGTGGCGAGTTGGACCGGTGGGCCAGCAGCGGAGCCGGCGCACTCGGCGTGCTGGACGTTGGCGGCGGCAGCGGAGTGTTCGCCGTGCCCCTGGCCGAACTCGGACATGACGTCACCGTCGTCGATCCCAGCGCCGACGCACTGGCCACCCTGGAACGCCGAGCCAGCGAGGCCGGCGTGGCCACCCGGGTGACCGGGATCCAGGGTGACGTGGACCAGCTCACCGAGGTGGTGGCGTCCAAGCGGTTCGACCTGGTGTTGTGTCACCGCCTGCTGGAAGTGGTAGACGACCCGGACGCCGCCGTGGCCACGCTGGTGGCCGCGATGTCACCGACCGGCCGGCTCAGCGTGCTCGCCGCGAACCGCGTGGCCACCGTGATCGCCCGCGCGTTGGGCGGGCACCCGGCGCAGGCGTTGGGTGCGTTCACCGATCCGGCCGGCCGGTGGGGGGACGCCGATGGCGCCAGGCGCCGGTTCGACACGTCCAGCCTGGTGAGCCTGCTGTCCACGGCGGGCCTGACGGTGTACGCACTGCACGGAGCCGGGGTGGTGGCCGACCTGCTGCCCGGCGCGGTACTCGACGGTGTGCCCGGAGCGGCCGAGGCGCTGCACGACCTTGAGCTGGCTGTGGCCGCCATCCCCCCATACCGGGACGTGGCCACCCATCTGCACGCGCTCGCCGGTGTCACCACGGACCGGTGACACCGCCGGCCACAACCTTTCTGTCCCGGCACCAGGGTA
>DASULA010000235.1:0-4981 GCA_036278435.1 Mycobacteriales bacterium
CTCCACCCCGCCCCTCGCACCGGCCGTGCCCTGCGCGGCGGTGCCGTGCTGACCGGAGGCACCCGTGAAACGTCCCGATGACCCGCCGCCGGACCCGCGCCGCCGCGCGAACCGGATCCCCACCCCACCGGCCGACCCGCAACGGCACGCCCGTGCCATCGCCCAGGCCGTCGAGGAGACCTGGCACCGCGCCCACGGCACCGGCGACGTGGAAGTCCCCGTCTCGGTGATCGCCGGGCTGTCCCTGATCGCCCCGGATGACACCGACACCGACACCGTCGCCGGACTGCTGCTGGACTGCGACACCGCGGCGTTCACCCGGCTGATGCGGGCACAGTGGAGCGTGTTCGTCCACGCCAGACCGGACCTGGTCGTCCCGGCCTGGCCGCTACTGGCCGTCTGGCATGGCGAGCCTGGACTCGACCAGCCGGCGACCTGTGCGGCCAGGCAGGTCGCCCACGCCGCGATCCGCGCCGGACAACTACACCTCACCGGCACCGACCGGCGCAGGAAGGTCGACCTGTTCGGCCCGGTCCTCACCGCGCTGAGGTCACACACCGACCGGCGGGCCCGCGGCCAGTTCTACACCCCGGCCGAGGTGTCCACCCTCATCGCCGGCCTGCTCGGCCCACCCCAGCCCGGCCAGGTAGTCCACGAACCCGCCGCCGGTACCGGCGGCATGCTGCGCGCGGTGGCCCAGGCCATGCGCGAGGCCGGCCGCGACCCGGCGGAGGTGGCCTGGGTCGCGGTGGACACCGACCCGCTGGCCATCGCCTGCCTGGCAGTCAACACCGTCCTGTGGCACCTGGGCCCGTACGTCCTGCTCGGCGTCGGTGACGCCCTGACCGCCGACTGGATCACCCGGGCGGTCGCCCAACGCCGCCACACCCTTGAACTGGCCCGCCACATCGGCCAGGCCAGGACCATCCTGGCCGCCCTACGCGGCATCCACCCCGACCGGTAAACCCCCACGCCCGCGTCCGGGCCGGTGATATCCGCGCCGGCCGGGACGACGGGCACCGCCCCGGCTGGCTTGATCCTGCCGGGACGGTCTCACTCAGGGGTTCCATTGGGCGATGTTGACGAACATCTCGGCCTGCTCGATCGCGTCGTCCAGGGCGTGGTGGGTGTGCCGGCGGCCCGACAGCAGGTGTGCCGGCATCCGGGCCTTGACGGCCTGGCCGTAGACCACCTTGGCCCTGGTGGCATACATCGACTTGATGTCCAAACAGCCGGAATGGCTGAACGGGCTGGCCCCGGTGTAGCGGATGAGATACCAGTAGATCCACATCCAGTCGAACGGCGCCGGGTAGGCCACCAGCACCGGCCGCTGCCCGGCGGCGACCGCGTCGACCCAGGCGGCGAACTCACCCATCGCCGTGGCCGGTTCGACGCCGTCAACGCACAGCCGGTCCCGGTCCAGACCCGACACCGCCAGCGCGGCCGGGACTACCTCGGTCCCGGTCGGACGCAGCTCGCGGTAGAACGTCTGTGCGGTCGGGTCGGCCGGGATGAACGTGCTGCCGTCGAACCGGGCGGCCACCACCGCCCCCAGACTCAGCATCGAATACGGGCCGGGAATCGGCCCGTCAGCCTCGACATCCACGCTGATGTACACATCGACTCGCGCCATGACCCCATCATGCCCGCGACTCGGATGCCCTGGCCGCACGGCCGTAGCTGGCGCCGGTCACATCGGCGTGCGTTCGGTTCAGGACAGCGCGTCGATCGGTGCGACCGTTACCAGAGTGTGCACCGCGTGGGCGAGTTGCCCATCGAGCGTGACCAGTGCGTCTGCCTGGAGTTGGGTCAACGCGACGTACTCCGCGGCGAAGGTGTCCGGCCAGCCGAGCTGGTCGGCGAGTTTCCACGCCACGGACTGAAGGACACGGTCCCCGAGCAGCCGAATCCGCAGCCCGCGTATGTAGGCAAGCCGCTGCTCGGCGGCCTTTCTGGTGATCTCACCGCGGCGCACGTCCTGGTAGAGCAGCGACAGAGTCTGCGAGCGAAGAAGCGTCGGGGCCAGGATCTGGTGTTCCTCGCCGATCACGGTCCGGTCGCCAGCCAGGGCGATGGCCACGTCCGGACCGATCACGTACCTGGTCACGGCAGGTCAGCTCCTCTCCGCGGGATGCCCCGAAACAGAGTACGGGCGCGTCGAACCGCCCATCGGCAGGTCGCGGGGACGACACGGCGCGCAATCCGGTGCGGACCGCCCCGGAGCCCGGTTCACAGTCACCCCGCGCGCCCCCGAGTGCGCACCCCGCAGGCGCCTGCCCGGCACTCCGGTCGCTGATCCTGGCCGCCCACATCGTCGGATCCGGGCTGCTCCACGGGCCGGGGTGTCCCCGTGGGATCGAGAGAGGCTAGCGCAGTGGCGTGTTCGGGGCGATGAACCCGGTGCCCGGAACCCCCGCCCCTCGGCACGCCCCGGCGCTGAGGCCCGGTGTCCCACGTGGACACCGCACCGCGGCCCGCGGGCAACCGCCGGGCACGCCGGCTCGACGCCGGCACCGGTGCGGCCAGCGCATCGGAGGAGGAGTCATCCATGACCGACACCGACACAAACCCGGCTACCCCCGAACCCGGCACACCGGACCTGCCCCGACCCCAGGCCGATCCCGGCCCCAGTCAGCGTGAGGAGGTGCCGGCGGTGCTGGTGCACGTGGACCCGGCCACGCTGGTGATCGAGGCGAACGTGCGTTCTGACGCCGGACTGGACCAGGCGCTGATCGGCAGCATCCGCGACCACGGGGTACTGGTGCCCATCGTGGCGTGGCGAACCGGGGACCAGTTGCGGGTACGCATGGGCCAGCGGCGCACCCTCGCGGCGGTCCAGGCCGGCCGGAAACACGTTCCGGTGTACGTGGTCGACGCCGCCGACGAGGGCCAGGCGGCGCAGATCACCCGGATCGTGTGCCAGTTGATCGAGAACACCCACCGCGCCGGGCTGCCCGACGCCGACCGGGTCCGCGGCCACCAGCAGTTGGCGCTGCTCGGGTTGTCCGCCGGGCAGATCGCCCGACGGACCCGCACTGCGGTCGCGGCGGTGAAGTCCAGCCTTCAGGTCGCCGGTAGCGACGTGGCCGTGGCGGCGATGGACCGCCACCAGCTCACCGTGGAACAGGCCGCCGCGGTGGCCGAGTTCGCCACCGACTCCGAGGCGGTCGAGGCGTTGACGTCGACCGCGTCGAACCGGCCCGAGCAGTTCCCTCACGTGGTGCAGCGGCTGCGTGACGAGGCCGCTGAGGCCGCCGCCGGTGAGGAGCTGCTTCGCCGGTTGGACGCCACGGGGGTGGGCGTGGTGGACGTCGGCGACTACGTGTTCGGCGGGACGATCGACGTTCTGGACCACCTGCGCCCGACACCGCGGGCCGAACCGGGTACCGGGCTGTCAGCCGAGGAGCATGCCAGCTGCCCGGGCCATGCGGCGTTCGTCGATGTCGGGTCGCGGTGGGGGAGTTCTGACCGGCTCACCGCGGTGTACGTGTGCACCGACTGGCGGGCGCACGGCCACGCCCGCCGGCACGCCCCGGCCGGCATGGTCGACGCCGGCCCGGACGCCGCCGCAACGCCCCGGGCGATGAGTGAGGCACACAAAGCCGAACGCCGCCGGGTGATCGCGAACAACAGGGCCTGGGACTCAGCCACGGTGGTGCGCCGGAAGTGGTTGCGCGGGTTCCTGGCCCGCCGCAGCGCACCCAAGGACGCCCCGGCGTGGATCGCCACCACCCTCGCCGCGGCCAGCCGGGAGATCTGCAAGGCAATGGAGGCGGCGCACCCCCAGGCGTGTGACCTGCTCGGGATGACCAGCCAGGAGCGGCCCTACTCCTACCGGACCGGGTCGGCCGAACACCCGATCGCCGAGGCGGCGGGCACGGCGACACCGGGCCGGGCGACCGTGCTGACCCTGGCGATGCTGCTCGGTGGGCTGGAGCAGTCCAGCGACCGGTCGACCTGGCGGGCACCCACCGCGGCGCACCGGGCGTACTTCACCGCCTTGCACCGGTGGGGCTACCCGCTGTCCGATGTGGAACGCCTCGTCGTCGACGACCCAGACCCCACCCAGACCACCCAGACCGGCGAGACCGGCGGTGACACGCCGGGAACCGGCGAGACCGGCTGATCTCGCGCGCCGGTGGGCTACCAGCATCCGGTAACCCACCGGCGTTCCGGGATCCCCCTACCTGCCCGCCTCGCGGCCTTCCGCGGCGGCCCGGGTGGGAGTCACCATGAAACCGAGGGAGTGATCGACCATGGCCGCCACCACACCGCACCGTCCCGGGCCCCCGAGGCGTGACCATCCACTGCTTGCCGCCGCACGGGCGGCGGCGGCCCGGGGCTGGCCGGTGTTTCCCGTCCACCCCTACGCCAAGCACCCGGCCGTCACCGACTGGGAACACCAGGCCACCTGCGACCCCGACACACTGGCCACCTGGTGGCGGGTCGCCCCGTACAACGTCGGGATCGCCTGCGGGCCCGCCGGCCTGGTCGTCATCGACTGCGACGACGGCCACGGCCACCGCCCACCTCCGGACTGGGCTGCCCACGAGGTAACCGGCGGGCGCGACGTGCTCGCCATACTCGCCGCCGATCACGGCACCGCGGTGACCGCCACCTACACAGTGGCCACCCCCGGTGGCGGGGAACACCGCTACCACCTCGCCCCACCCGGACCGCCGCTACGGAACACCGTCGGGGCGCTGGGATGGCGGATCGACACCCGCGCGGCCGGCGGCTACGTCATCGCCGCCGGCTCGACCCGCCGCGTCACCGGCCGCACCCTGCGCTACACCGTCATCAACCCCGGCCTGCTCACCCCGCTGCCAGACTGGATCCTCACCGCGCTGACCCGCCCGCCCGCACCACCCGGCGCGCCGACCCCTACCCAGGCCGGCTCGGCCGTGGCCCGGGTTGACGCCTGGGTCGGGGCCGCCGTGGCCGGGGAGGCCCACGCCGTGCGCGAGGCCGTACCCGGGCG
>DASULA010000236.1:0-4565 GCA_036278435.1 Mycobacteriales bacterium
GTCGATGAACAGCACCTGCCCGCTGCGATCGACCGACCCGTGCTCGCCCTTGGTCTTGTCCTTGGCGAAGAACCACAGGCACACCGGGATGCCGGTGCTCCGGAACAGCTGCGTGGGCAATGCGACCATGCAGGAGACCAAGTCCGCTTCGATGATCTGTGCGCGGATCTGCCCCTCGCCGCCGGAGTTGGTCGACATCGAGCCGTTGGCCATCACCACGCCCGCGCTGCCACCAGGGGCGAGCTTGGACAGGATGTGCTGGATCCAGGCGTAGTTGGCGTTGCCGGGGGGAGGTACGCCGTACCTCCACCGCGGGTCGCTGTCGCTGCGGGCCCAGTCCTTGATGTTGAACGGCGGGTTGGCCATCACGAAGTCGGCCTGCATGTCCGGGTGCAGGTCGCGGGCGAAGGTGTCGCCCCACCGGGTGCCAAGGTTCCCGTCGATGCCGTGGATGGCCAGGTTCATCTTCGCCATCTTCCAGGTGCGCTCGTTGAGCTCCTGACCGTAGACGGAGATCGCAGTCGGGTCCTGGCCGTGTGCCTCGAGGAACCTCTCGGCCTGGACGAACATGCCGCCAGAACCGCAGCACGGGTCGTACACCCGCCCCCGTGTCGGCTCGAGCACCTCGACCAGCACGCGCACCACGCCGGCGGGGGTGTAGAACTCACCGCCCCGCTTGCCCTCGGCGCGGGCGAACTTCTCCAGGAAGTACTCGTAGACCTCACCGAGCAGGTCCCGGGCGCGCTTCGCCCCCTCGCCGCGGAAGCGCGAGGTGTTGAACAGGTCGATCAGCTCGCCCAGCCGGCGCTGGTCCACGTTGTCCCGGTTGAAGATCCGGGGCAGCACACCGGTCAGCGCACTGTTGGACTTCATGATCGCGTCCATCGCGCCGTCGATCAGCACGCCCGGGTCGCCCTGCTTGGCGGCGCGCTGGAGCTCCTCCCACCGGGCGTACTCCGGTACCCAGAACACGCCCGCGCCGGTGTACTCGTCCGGGTCGTTCAGGCGCCCCTCGTGCTGGTCTGCCGGGATGCCCAGCTCGATGATCTCCCGGAGGATCTGCTCGCGGCGTTCGATGAACGCGTCCGACACGTACTTGAGGAACACCAGCCCCAGCACGAAGTCCTTGTACTGGGAGGCGTCCATGGACCCGCGCAACTTGTCGGCGGCCTTCCACAGGGTGTCCCGCAGATCCTTCATGGTCGGCATACCCGGCAGCGCCGACTGGTCGGCTGCCTTCTTTCCGCGCGGTGGCATCGGTCTCCTGTTCAGACTCAGTGGTTCAGACTCAGTGGTCAGTGCAGGGTGAGGGTGCCGCCGGCCAGGCCGGCGGCGGTGATCCGGTCCAGTTCGTCCAACGAGTCGATCTCCTCGGCGGCGACCCGGCGGCGCCGCTCGATCCGGGCCAGCACCTGGTCATACCGCGCGGCGGTGACCGGATCCAACAGCGGGACCTGCCAGTCGGCCAGCCGGCGCGGCGGCCGGACCGCCCCGGCGGCACGCCGCCCATTCTGGCCGCCGGCCACCAGCAGCGCGGCCAGCACCCTCGGGGTCACTCGGTCGCGTTCGGACACCGGCACGCGCAGCGCCCGGGCCGGGAACTCCACCACCGAGAAGCCGTCGTGGTCGACGTAGGCGCCCAGCGCCGGGGCGGTGGTGACCACCACGTCACCCGGTTCGGTCAGCGCGGCGCGCGGGTAACGGTCGGCCAGCACCGCCCGGTCCACCGTCCGGGCGCCGACCCGGGCGTGCCCGGTCACCTCTGCTGCGCCAAGCACCGGGTGCTGGCCGCCGGCGATGACATCGCCCGGGGCCAGCCGGGTACCCCGGATCAGCGCCAGCCGCCCGGCCCCGACCAGCGCGCCGACACTGGTCGTCTCCGGCCGGCCGCCGGCGGCCCGCGCCACCCCGGCCCGGACTGGTTCGCGGGAGGTCGCCGCCGGGTCGGCGAGCCGGTCCAGCGCGCGTTCCAGTTCGTTGACCCGGGTGACGGTGGCCGGCACCACGTCGATGAGGTCCCGGGGACCGGGATCCGGGCGGGCGGTCAGCGGCCCGGGAGTGTCCAGTAACCGCCGGACGTTCGCCTGGGCGCACAGCCCGCGGTGGCGGGCGTCGGGCTGGTAGCCGTCCCGCCGCCAGGTCACCACGTCGGTGATCACCGCGTCCACCAGGTCGGCCGACAGCGGTCGGTCGGACAGGTCGGCCAGCAGCACGTCCCCGCGCAGCGGCGAATCATAAGCCGGGCCGAGCACCCAGATCGCGGTCTGATAGCCCGGCCGGAACGGCACCAGCCCGCCGGGCAGGTAGATCACCGCCTCCACCACGCCGCCGGTGAGCAGCCTGGCCCGTTCGCGTTCGGCGGCGGAGTACCGGGGGAGCGCGCCGGCCAGCACGTCGGCCGGGCCGAGCATCACGGCGTTGCGCCCACGCGGCAGCGACAGCGCGATGTCGTCGATGCGGGACAGCACGTCGACCGCCGAGCGGGTCTCCTGTGGACGGTAGGGGAGTTGGGTGACCACCGCGTCGGGATCCGGCCCGTCCTCGCCGAGGTCCTCGCCGACGCTGACGTCCTGGTCGGCGGCGGGCACCCCGTGCACGGCCAGCCGGCGGCGCACCAGCCGGGCCAGGGACTCCGCCGGTTCGGCGGCGACCACGACCGGCGCGGCCTGCTCACCCACCGCCGCGACCGCCGCCGCCAGCAGGTCACCGGGTCCGGCCGCCGGGTCGGCCAGCACCACCGAGGGGAGCTGCCGGGCATGCTCGGCCGCCCCGGACAGCCCGGCGACCAGCCGGGCGAGTTCCGGGTGCACCGCGCTGGCGCACAGGTCCGGAACGCCCAACCGGTCCCGGGCGGCCATGATCCGTTCGAACGCCTGGCGGCAACCCCAGGCCGCTTCGACCAGGTCGTCGGCGGTGCCGGCCAGCCAGGCCAGTTCGTCGGGCATCGCGGTGATCTCCGACCACAGCATCCGGTCGGACGGATCGACCTGGGCGGCCCGATCCCGCAGGTCCTCAAGGTCGCCGTCCGCCAGCGGCTCACCGTCGACGTGGCGCAGGCAGACCAGCGCGGTCAGCGCGGCGACGAGTTCACCGGCCGGCAGTGGCGCATCCGAGCCTGTCAGGCGGGCCAGGGTATGCAGGTGCAGGTCGGGTTCGATCTGGTCCCGCCGTGCCCGGCCGGTGCCGACCAGCCACGCGCACACCTCACCGGCGTCGAACAGCGTTCCGTCGACCGGGGCGGGGAAGTCCGGGTGCCGGCGCCGCCAGGTGGTGACCACCGGCCGGCGCACCCCGGCCAAGCCGGCGATGTCCGGCATCGAGATCAGAAGTTGTGCCATCCGCCGGGCCTCCTCTCGCGTGCCGCCACCTTAGCGATGATTAACGCGGTTTGCCCTAGATCACATTGATAACCAGGGTTATCAGGTAGTCAGCTACGAACAACCTGGTCGGCCCACTACGTTGCGAACGCACAGCGTCACGGAGCGGCGCTCGTTGACCAACACGAAGGGGTGATGGGGCAGGTGGAGAACAACGAAGAGTTGTCGGTGACCGTGCTGCGGATGGCCGACGCCGATCCGGAACTGCCGAAGGACGCCGGGCTGCTCGTGCTCGCGGCCATGACCGGCGACGGGTTGCTGGGCGAGGCACTGGCCGAGGAACCGGGCGGCACCGGAGGCGTGCCACCGGTCCGGCCGCCCACACCCGACGAACCAGCCGGCCAGCCGGTCGGCGCGTTCCTCAGCTCGATCGAGGTGACCGGATTTCGTGGCATCGGGAAGGCGTCGACGCTGTCGCTGCGGCCCAAGCCCGGGTTGACGATCGTGGCCGGCCGGAACGGGTCGGGCAAGTCCAGCTTCGCCGAGGCACTGGAAGTGGCCCTGACCGGCAACAGCTACCGATGGAAGACCAAGAGCGTGCTGTTCAAGGATGCCTGGCGGAACCTGCACCAGCCCACCGGCGCCGGAATCCAGGTGCGGATCGCCGAGGAGGGCCGGACGAAGGCCACCACGGTCGGGGTGGACTGGGCCGCAGACGGCGGCCTGGACGACCGGAAGGTCTGGGTGCAGCGGCACGGGCAGCCCCGCGAGGCCGGGCTGGAGTCCCTCGGCTGGGGCCTGGCGATGGACCTGTTCCGGCCGATCCTGTCCTACGACGAGCTTGGCGGGTTGATGGATGCCGGGCCGAGCACCCTCTACGAGAAGCTGGCCGGGATCCTCGGCCTGGACCAGCTCACCGGTGCACAGGACCGGCTCGACGCGGCGATCAAGCGGCTCGGCGAACCACGGACCGCCGAGAAGACGCTCCGTGCCGAACTGAAGAACGCGCTCGCGGCGATGGACGACCCGCGCGCTGCCCGTGTTCTGACGTTGCTGGCGAAGCGGACCCCGGACGTGGACGCGCTCCGACAGTTGGCCACCGGTACGGCGCAGCCCGTCAACGAGTTGACCAGACTGCGGGCACTGGCCGAGCTGCCGGTGCCGGCCGAGGCCGAGGTGACCCGGGTGGCCGGCAACCTGCGCGTCGCCGTGGACGCCGTCGCGTCGACCGCCGACGGCGCGGCCGAG
>DASULA010000237.1:0-2344 GCA_036278435.1 Mycobacteriales bacterium
AACGAACGGCCGGTGCGGTTCGCCGGGGTGTGGGTGGCCACGACGATGCCGTTCCGGTCCGACGGATCGGTCGACTTCGACCGCTATGCCGAGCACTGCCGTTGGTTGGTCGACCAGGGCGTGGACGGTGTGGTGCCGAACGGGTCGCTCGGCGAGTACGAGACGCTCACCCCGGAGGAACGGGCCCGGGCCGTGGACACGGCGGTGGCCGCGGTGGGCGCCCAGGCGGTGGTGCCCGGCGTGTCCGGCCGGTCGGCGACCGAGGCCCGCGGGTGGGTGGACCAGGCGGCCCGGGCCGGGGTGTCGGCGGTGATGTGCCTGCCGCCGACCTCGCACGCACCCGGCGCGGACGAGGTGGTGGCGCACTTCGCCGAGGTGGCCCGAGGCGGGCTGCCGATCATCGCCTACAACAACCCGTTCTCGACCCGGGTGGACCTGGTGCCCGCGCTGCTGGCCCGGACCGCCGAGGAGGTCGACGGTGTGGTCGCGGTGAAGGAGTTCTCCCAGGACGTGCGCCGGGTCGCGCACCTGGCCGAGCGGGCGCCCCGGCTGGAGGTGCTGTGCGGGTGCGACGACACGTTCGTCGAGTCGATGCTGATGGGCGCCACCGGCTGGATCGCCGGTCTGGTCAACGCGCTGCCGTCCCAGTCGGTGGAGCTGTACCGGCGGTGCGCGGCCGGCGAGTGGGACCGGGCGGTGGCGCTGTACCGGCGGATGCTGCCGATCCTGCGGTACGACGCCCAGCCGCGGTTCGTCCAGGCGATCAAACTCGCCCAGGACGAGGCGGGCCGCTACGGCGGGCCGGTGCGACTGCCGCGGCTCCCGCTGCCACCGGAGGAGGCCGAGGCGGTACGCGGGGCCACCCGTGACGCGCTGGGTGCGAAGGGCTGAACCGATGCGCGCACGGGCCATGTACAGCACGGTGGAGAGTCACACCGAGGGGATGCCGACCCGGGTGGTCACCGGCGGGGTCGGCGAACTGCCCGGGGCGACCATGTCCGAACGCCGACGGCACGTCATGTCGCGGCGGGACGACCTGCGCACGCTGCTCATGCACGAGCCGCGCGGCCACCAGGCGATGTCCGGCGCGATCCTGCAAGCGGCGACCCGACCGGACGCCGACGTGGGCGTGGTGTTCATCGAGGTGTCCGGGTGCCTGCCGATGTGCGGGCACGGGACGATCGGGGTGGCCACCGTGCTGGTGGAGACCGGCATGGTGACGGTGACCGAACCGGTGACGGTGATCCGTCTGGACACCCCGGCCGGCCTGGTCGAGGCGTCGGTGCGGGTCACCGGCGGGCGGGCCGAGTCGGTGTGCCTGCGCAATGTCGCGTCCTACCTGCACCTGCGGGACGCCCCGGTGCGCGTCCCGGGTTTCGGCGAACTGGCCGTGGACGTGGCGTGGGGCGGCAACTTCTACACGATCCTGCCGGCGGAGTCGGTCGGCCTGCAACTGCGACCGGACCGGCACGACGGCATCGTGGCCGCGGGACTGGCGGTCATGGCCGCGGTCAACGACCAGCTCTCGTTCAGCCACCCCGAGCAGCCCGACATCGACGAGTGTCGGCACGTGCTGTTCACCGCCCCCGGCGACGGGGAGGTCGACTCACGTGGGGCGGTGGCCATCCACCCGGGCTGGATCGACCGGTCGCCGTGCGGCACCGGCACGTCAGCTCGGATGGCGCAGGTGCACGCCCGCGGCGAACTGGGACTGCACCGGCCGTTCGGGCACAGTTCGCTGATCGGCACCCGGTTCGTCGGGAAACTCGTCGGCACCACCGAGGTCGGTGGCCGGCCGGCGGTGGTCCCGACCGTCACCGGGCGGGCCTGGGTGACCGGCATGGCGACCTACCTGCTCGACCCGGACGACCCGTTCCCGGCCGGCTTTCTCATCCACGGCTGACCGCACCGGCTCTCACCAGCCGGCTGGATCGGTCCGGGACAGTTCCCCGAGCGGGACGGGAACGACCAGCGGCCGGCCGTGCAGGTCGCCGGCCTCGCGCACCGCGACGCCGGTCAGGTCGGCCAGCAGCCCCTGCACGACCGGGCCGCACACCCGTCCCTGGCAGTAGCCCATGCCGCACCGGCTGAACGACCGGACCGTCCGGACGTCCCGGGCACCGTCGACCACGGCCCGCCGCACGGCCGCCAGCGGCACCTCTTCGCACCGGCAGACCACGGTGTCCGGGCCGGCCCAGCCGGTCCACCCGGAACCCAGCGGGTACACCCGGTCCAGCAGGTCGGCGAACCCGCGGGCGGGCCGCAGCCGGGCGAGCACCGGGCCGGCCAGCCCGGCCGCGCGGCCGGCGCCGATCCGGCCGAGGTACCGGGCCGCGCCGATCCC
>DASULA010000238.1:0-6726 GCA_036278435.1 Mycobacteriales bacterium
ACCCGCCGGCACGAGCAGTTGCTCGGCTTCCGGCCGCTGACCGACCTGGACGCGCTGGTGCGCCGGCAACTGGCCGCCGGGCTGGTCAGCGAACGCCTGGCCATCACCCAGGCCGCCACCGAGGCGTCCGGATCCGAGGCGCCGGCCGCGCCCACGCCGGTACTGGTCGAACCGGTGTTCCTGGAAACGGTGCTGGTGGACGGTGAGCGGGACCGGGCGCTGCTGACCGAGGCGGTCCTGGGTTCACCCGCGGACGAGGTCGCCGACGAGCGGCACGACCGACCGGACGGTGATCGAGACGGCCCCGCCGGGGACGCCGAGGGCGGCTGGGGCGACCGGGACGACCGAGGCGACCGGGCTTTCCGCTCTGCCGGCGACACCGAACTCCGGTACGAACCCACCGCGACGGCCTACGCCCTGCCCTGACGCCCTGCCCTGACCGGTCCGGCCGCGGCACGGCCGGACCGCTACCGGCAGGCCCGGGCGAAGTAGCGGCCGTCCACCCGCTCCAACCGCAACGGCAGTCCGAACGTGACGCTGAGGCTGTCTGCGGTGAGGACGTCGGGCAGCAGGCCCGCGGTCACCACGGCGCCGTCGCGGAGCAACATGGCGTGGGTGAAGCCGGGCGGGATCTCCTCCACGTGGTGGGTCACCATCACCACGGTGGGCGCGTCGGGGTCGGCGACCAGGGTGCCCAGCCGGCCGACCAGATCCTCCCGGCCACCCAGGTCCAGCCCGGCGGCCGGTTCGTCCAGCAGCATGATCTCCGGGTCGGTCATCAGCGCCCGGGCGATCTGCACCCGCTTGCGTTCACCCTCCGAGAGCGTCCCGAAGGTGCGGTCTGCCAGCGCGGCGATGTCGAACTGGTCCAGCAGGGCCCGGGCCCGAGACAGGTCCAGACTCTCGTACTCCTCGCGCCACCGGCCCAGCACGGCGTAGCCGGCGCTGACCACCAGGTCCAGCACGGTCTCGCCCGGCGGCATCCGGCTGGCCAGCGCCGCGCTGGCCAGGCCGATCCGCGGGCGCAACTCGAACACGTCGATCCGGCCGAGGCGCTCGCCCAGCAGGTGCACGGTGCCGGTGGTGGGATGCATGTTGGCCGACGCTAGTTGCAGCATGGTGGTCTTCCCGGCGCCGTTGGGGCCGAGGACCACCCAGCGTTCGTCCAGTTCCACCGACCAGGTGACGTCGCGCACGAGGTGGGTGGTGCCCCGGCGCACGCCGACGCCCTCCATCCGAATGACGACGTCCTCGACGCCATGCCCTGGTTGCGTCACGGGCCCATCAAACCGTATCGGCCCGGCGCCACGCGCGCGGGCATGCGCCAGGGGCGCGCGTCTCGGCCCGACACCGGCCAGGAACCGGCCGGGGTCCGCCCGGTCCGGGCGCGTCCGCCGGTCGGGTCCACATCGGAGGCCGCCGGTACCGCGACCGCGGACGTTACGATCGGACGCCAGCGCGGATCGCGACCGGCCTACCACGCCGGGTGTCCGGCGTGCGCGACGATGGGCCGGTGGACGAGACCATGCGCCGTGCCCTCCCCGGCGCCCTTCCCGGCCGGCCGTTCCCGCTTGGCGCCACCTGGGACGGCGAGGGCACGAACTTCGCGCTGTGGAGTTCCAGCGCCGAGGGCGTGGAACTGTGCCTGTTCGACGCCGAGGGCACCGAGACGCGGGTGCCGCTGGCCGAATCGACGTACCACGTCTGGCACGGCTACCTGCCCCAGGTCGGGCCGGGTCAGCGATACGGGTACCGGGTGCACGGCCCCTACGATCCGCCGTGCGGGATGCGGTACAACCCGGCGAAACTCCTGCTCGATCCCTACGCCAGGGCCATCGACGGGTCGCTGACGCCACAGGCGGCGATCTTCGGCTACGACGGCGACCCACGGTCGGG
The DNA here is from genome assembly GCA_036278435.1 of Mycobacteriales bacterium. Taxonomy (GTDB): domain Bacteria; phylum Actinomycetota; class Actinomycetes; order Mycobacteriales; family DASULA01; genus DASULA01. Next base: position 1,897 of record DASULA010000238.1, read on the forward strand.
CCGACCGGACCGGCGGGACTCCTCGCCGTGCGTGCCGCGCGCCGTGGTGACCCACGGTGACTTCCCGTGGGGGATCGACCGGCGACCGGACGTCCCGTGGGAGGACACGGTCATCTACGAGTTGCACGTACGCGGGTTCACCATGCGCCATCCCGGTGTGCCCGAGCACCTGCGCGGCAGCTACGCCGGCCTGGCCCAGCCGGCGGTGCTGGAACACCTGGTCGGCCTGGGGGTGACCGCGGTCGAACTGCTGCCGGTGCACCACTTCCTGACCGAGCCGGACCTGACCCGGCGTGGACTGCCGAACTACTGGGGCTACAACACCATCGGCTACTTCGCCCCGCACGCGGCGTACTGCGCGGCGGGCAGCGGCGGCGAGCAGGTGCGCGAGTTCAAGGCGATGGTGCGGGCCCTGCACACCGCCGGCATCGAGGTGATCCTGGACGTGGTCTACAACCACACCGCCGAGGGCGGCGAGTGGGGTCCCACCCTGTCGTTCCGGGGTATCGACAACCGCGGCTACTACCGGCTGCGCCCGGACGACCCCGCCGGCTACGCCGACTACACCGGTTGCGGCAACACCCTGGACGTTCGCCACCCGTACGTGTTGCAGATGCTGATGGATTCGCTGCGGTACTGGGTCAGCGAGATGCACGTGGACGGGTTCCGATTCGACCTGGCCTCGGCGCTGGCCCGCTCGATGCACGACGTGGACAAGCTGTCGGTGTTCTTCGACGTGGTGCACCAGGACCCGGTGGTCTCCCAGGTGAAGCTGATCGCCGAGCCGTGGGACGTCGGCGAGGGCGGCTACCAGGTGGGCGAGTTCCCGCCACTGTGGACCGAGTGGAACGGCCGGTACCGGGACACGGTGCGCGATTTCTGGTCCGGCGCGCCGATCGGGGTGCGGGATCTGGGCTACCGGCTCACCGGCTCGTCCGACCTGTACGCCGGGGACGGGCGGCGGCCGTTCGCGTCGATCAACTTCGTCACCTGCCACGACGGGTTCACGCTGCGGGACCTGACCAGTTACGACCGCAAGCACAACGAGGCGAACGGTGAGTCCAACCGGGACGGTTCAGCGGACAACCGGTCGTGGAACTGCGGGTCCGAGGGTGAGACCGACGACCCGGGCGTGCACGCGCTGCGCCGCCGGCAGGCCCGGAACCTGCTGATCACGCTGCTGGTGTCCACCGGGGTGCCGATGCTGCTGGCCGGCGACGAGATGTGGCGGGGCCAGGGCGGAAACAACAACGGCTACTGCCAGGACAACGAGACCTCCTGGGTCAACTGGGAACTCGACCAGACTGGCCGGGACCTGTGCGCGCTGGTCCGCCGGCTGGTGGATCTGCGTCGCCGCTCGCCGGTGCTGCGTCAGCGGGCGTTCTTCCGCGGTCGGCCGGTGCCCGGTGGGGACGGCGCCAAGGACCTCGCCTGGTTCCGGGCTGACGGCGCGGAGATGACCAACGAGGACTGGATGGCCCCGGGCGCCCGGACCCTGGGCATGTACCTGGACGGGCGCGGTATCCGGCAGCGGGGCCGGTCGGCCACGACCGTGGTGTCCGACAGCTTCCTGCTGGTGCTGCACGCGGGGTACGACCCGGTCTGCTTCACCCTGCCGGACCAGCCGTGGACCGCCGGGTACGAGGTGGTGGTGGACACCGCACACGAGCGGGGGGAACCGCCCGCGCCGCGGCGCCCGCCCGGCGGTCATCCGGTCCAGATCCCACCGCGCACCGCCCTGCTGCTGCGGGTGACGCACTGACCGGCCCGGCCGGCGATCCAGCCTCCTGTTTGCACTTGTCAACATGTAAATACTAGGCTTACTGTGAATAAAACAGTGGCCCCTGAGGAGCGCTTCGTGACCACACCCCCCGTGCCCACCGCCGGACCAGCCGCCTCCCCGACGCCCCAGCCGGTATCCGGTGCCTCGGCGCCGGAGCGGCAGGAACACACCCTGACCGCCATCCGGGCACACCACCAGGCCCTCGGCGAGGCCGTCGTCGAAGGCGCCCTGTCGGTGTGGGAGTCGGTGGACCGGTTGACACCCGGAAGCCACCAGTCCGAACTGGTCGCGCTCTGTGAGCGCGAGGTCCTGCCGCACGCCGCCGCCGAGGAACGCACCCTGTACCGGGCCGGGATCGACCTGCCCGCGGTGGCCCCGATGATCCGGGCCATGCTGGCCGAGCACACCACCCTGCGCGACGCGGTGGACCGGCTGGCGGCGGCCCACAGCCCGGGTCGGATCGCCGGGGCGGCCGGCGCGCTGGGCGCGCTGTTCCTGTCCCACCTGGACAAGGAGAACGACATCCTGCTGCCGGCGCTGGTCGACGCCGGGGTGGACCTGGCCGCGGTGCTGGACGGGATGCACGAGATCCTCGGCCCGGCCGGGGCGTCCCACGGCCCGACCCACCACACCGGTTCCGGATGTGGGTGCGCCGACGGAGCCGACGGCTGCGGCTGTGGGAATCGCGCCGACACCGTGGGCGACCCGGTTGGAGCCGATCGCGGCGAGGAACCGGCCGTGGGGAGGGACCGGTGACCTACGTGATCGGGCGGTCCTGCGTGGACGTGCTGGATCGGGCCTGCGTGGAGGAGTGCCCGGTGGACTGCATCTACGAGGGCGGCCGGAGCCTCTACATCCACCCGGACGAGTGCGTCGACTGCGGTGCCTGCGAACCGGTGTGCCCGGTGGAGGCCATCTACTACGAGGACGACCTGCCCGAGCCCTGGCGGATCCACGCCGAGGACAATGCCCGGTTCTTCGCCGATCCGCTGCCGGGTCGCGACGCCCCGCTGGGCTCTCCCGGCGGGGCCGCCAAGTGCGGACCGCTCGGAGTGGACACCGTCCTGGTGACCGGCCTGCCGGTGGACCCGGCGGTGCCACCCGACGGTCCGGTCCCGGCGGAGCGCGTCGGCTAGTTTCTACTACCAATTTCGGTTAAAATGAGGACCATGCATTCCCGCGCATGGACGTTCGTCGACCCCGAGCCGGTCTCCGCTCTGGGGCAGAGCCGGGCCCGGGTGCTGGACCTGCTGCGAGAGGCTACCGCGCCGCTGGGTGTGCAGGACGTGGCCGGACGCACCCGGCTGCACCCCAACACGGCCCGGTTCCACCTGGACGGGCTGGTCGACGCCGGGCTGGTCGGACGTACCGCCGAGGACCGGGCCCAGCCCGGCCGACCGCGCATGGTCTACGCCGCCCTGCCGGCCGGCACCGGCGCGGGCCGGCGCAGCTACCGGCTGCTGGCCGAGATGCTCACCGGCGTGGTCGCCGACGCGGTGCCCGACGCGGCCCGGACGGCCACCGACGCCGGCCGGGAGTGGGGGCGGTACCTGGCCGAGCGCCCCGCGCCGACCCGGCTGCCCAACGCCGACGAGGCGGTACGCCAGCTTCTGGGCATCCTGCGTGACGTCGGCTTCGCCCCGGAGGTGGCCGGCGACGGCGACAGGCGACACATCCGGCTGCGCCACTGCCCGTTCCGCGAGGTCGCCGAGAACCACCGCGATCTGGTCTGCGGGCTGCACCTGGGGTTGATGCAGGGCGTGCTGGCCGAACTGCGGGCACCGCTGACCACCGACCGGCTCGACCCGTTCGTCGAACCATCGCTGTGCCTGGCCCACCTGACCGACGCCGCCCACCTGGCCGTTCCGGGCGATCCGGCCGGCGCCGGAGAACCGGCCGGGCGGTCCTCACCGGACGTCTCCGACGCTGATTCGTAGCCCGATGGCCGGATCTGAGGAGAGATTTCACTAACACGCCGGCGCGTACCCCTTATGTCGGCGTGGCGAATCCACTAAGTTCCTCGGGTCATATCTCTTCCAGAGGTCGCGGTAGCGCCATGCACGCGCGCCCCCCGGGCCTCCGACGCAACGGAAAGGATGGCCCGTGTTCGGGGGACATCACCCTCGCACCACCCGCCGCGCCCTGCGCGCCGGTATCGCCGCCCTGGGAACCGGCATGATCCTGGCCGCCTACACCGGCGTGGCCGCGGCCGACGACAGCACGTCAAGCGGCACCCCCCAGGCCGACGCGGTCACCGGCGTGCCCAGCGCGCACAGCGTCGGCACGATCTTCGACGACAACAACAAGCCGGTGTTCGTGAGCAAGTTCGACCTTGTTCTGAGCACGAACCAGACCACGGTCACCTACTGCATCGACCTGCACCACGAGCTGGCCAACGGCAAGACCTATGTCGAGGGCAACTGGGACAAGGCCAACCCGGGTAGCGACATGCCGCACATCCTGTGGGCGCTCGACCACAGCGGGCCGTTGTTGCCGGCCGCCGACGTGCTCGCCGCGGCGGGCGCGCCGACCAGCGACGCGGTCACCGACCGCGACGACGACATCGTGTACATGGCCACCCAGGCGGCGGTCTGGCACTTCAGCGACCAGTTCAACCTGGGCACCGGCGTGCCGACGTTCGGCGGCCAGAACAAGGTCACCGCGACCGCCGACCAGGCCGAGGCGCTCCAGGACGTCTACGCCTACCTGACCGGTTCGAAGAACACCGGCGAGACCGAGCCGGGGCCCGCGCTGTCGGTCACGCCGGACTCGCTGTCCGGCCAGGTCGGCAAGGCGATCGGCCCGTTCACGGTCAAGACCACGGCCAAGACGGTCACCCTGACCGCCTCGTCCGGGGCCACCGTGGTGGACGGCAACGGCAAGCCGGTTGACACGGCGGCCAACGGCGACACGTTCTCGGTCCTGCTCGACAAGGCGGGCAAGGCCACCGTGGACGCGAAGGGCTCGGGCACCGTGCCGGCCGGGCGGATCTTCGTCTTCCAGGCCAGTCCGGACACCGCCCAGAAGCTGGTGGTGGCCAGCCCGTC
>DASULA010000239.1:0-13675 GCA_036278435.1 Mycobacteriales bacterium
CGGCGAGCAGCAGGCAGGCGTCCAGCGACGCGTCCAGCCGGGGCATGTCGCCCACCCGCGCCGCCGAGGTGCGGCCGGTGTCCAGCACACACATCAGCCGGCGGTCCCGTTCCGGGCGCCAGGTGCGCACCACCACGGCATCCCGCCGGGCGGTGGCCCGCCAGTCGATGGACCGCACGTCGTCGCCGTCCACGTAGTCGCGCAGCGAGTCGAACTCGGTGCCCTGGCCGCGCCGGTTCAGCGCGACCGCCCCGTCCAACTGCCGCAGCCGGGCCAGCTTCTCCGGCAAAAACTTGCGCGAGGTGAACGGCGGCAGCACCCGGACCACCCACGGCACATCGTGCCGGCGCTGCCGCGCGGCCAACCCCAGCGGACCCACCGACCGGACCGTGACCTGGGCCGGGATGCGGTCGCCCCGGCGGGTCGGGGTGAGGGTCACGGTGAACCGGCGGCGCTCCCCGGCCGGGATGTCCACCCGATGCACCCTGGGCTGGGCCCCAGCCGAGGGCACCCAGGCGTCCCGCAGCACCCCGCGCAGCCGCCGGCGCCCGGTGTTGGTCACGGTGAGGGTGACCGTCACGGTGTCGAGCTGCCGCGCGGTGCGGGCGCCGGAACGGTCCATCCGCAGATCGGCCACCCGGGCCGCCCAGGACAGGTCGAAGGCCGCGCCGGCCAGCAGCGCCGCCCACACCGCGGCCAGCGGGAGCCACCCGAACGGGCCCAGCACCGCCCCGGCCAGCACCAGCAGCGCGGCCCGCCCGGTCACCGTCATCGCGGACTCATCCGGAACTCACCGGGGTGCGGGCACCGAGGCCAGCACGCTGTCGAGCACCGCGTCGGCGGTGACCCCCTCCAGCTCCGCCTCCGGCCGGACCGCGACCCGGTGCCGCAGGGTCGGCCGGGCCAGCGCCTTGACGTCGTCGGGTGTGGTGTAGTCCCGGCCGGACAGCCACGCCCACGCCTTGGCGGTGGCCAGCAGCGCGGTCGCGCCGCGTGGCGAGGCACCCAGCGACAGCGACGGCGACTGCCGGGTGGCCCGACACACGTCCACCACGTAGGCCAGCACCTCCGGTGCGGCCTGCACCCGGTGCGCCGCCTGGCGGGCCGCGGCCAGTTCGGCCGGCCCGGCCACCGGCCCGACCCCGGCCGCGGCCAGGTCACCGGGGTCGAAGCCCTGGTGGTGGGCCTGGAGCACCCGGAACTCCTCGGACCGGGTGGGCAGCGGCACGGTCAGCTTGAGCAGGAACCGGTCGAGCTGCGCCTCGGGAAGCGGGTAGGTGCCCTCGTGTTCGATCGGGTTCTGGGTGGCGATCACCACGAACGGCTCGGGCAGCGCCCGGGGCTCGCCCTCCACGCTGACCTGGCGTTCCTCCATGGCCTCCAGCAGCGACGCCTGCGTCTTGGGTGGGGTGCGGTTGATCTCGTCGGCCAGCAGCAGGTTGGTGAACACCGGGCCGGCGCGGAAGGAGAACTGCGCGGTGCGGGCGTCGTAGACCAGCGAGCCGGTGACGTCACCGGGCATCAGGTCGGGGGTGAACTGGACCCGCTTGCTGTCCAGCCGCAGGGTGGCCGCCAGCGTGCGCACCATCAGCGTCTTGGCCACCCCCGGCACGCCTTCGAGCAGTACGTGCCCCCGGCAGAGCAGCGCGATGACCAGCCCGGTGACCACGGCGTCCTGGCCGACCACGGCCTTGCCCACCTCGCCGCGCACCGCGGCCAGCGCGCCCCGGGCGGCATCGGCGGCCGGGGCCGGTTGGGTTGGTGGCTGGGTTGTCGGCTCTGCCGGCGGGTGGCCGGCCGGGGGCCCGTCCCCCGATCCGAGGGACGGGCCGGTCATCGACTCCGCATTCAATGGTGCTCGTCCTCCACAGTCGAAACCGCCGCATGACGGTGTGGTGTCGGGGTGGCCAGCGTGGCGGTCACCACGGCGTCCAGTTGGTCGGCCAACCGGACCAGGCCGGCGTCGTCGGCCGGCGGTGGGCCGAACAGCACCGCGCCGGGCTCGGCCGCGCCGGTGCGGGCCGACACCGCGGCGGCGGTCGCGGCCGGCGCCGGGTCGACACCCAGCCCGAGGCGAGGCACCAGCCGGGCCAGCGCGCCGGCCCGCAGCGCCTCGGCGGCGTGGCCGCGGGCGCCGGCCCGCCGGTACAGCCGGGCCCGGCCCTCCACCGTTTCGGCCGCCCGCACCACCACCGGGAGCGGTTCGGTCACCGGCGGTCCGAGCCGGCGGCCCCGCCACAGGGCGACCACCAGGCTGGCCAGCAGCAACTGCGCCGCGCCCAGCACCAGCCAGCGCGGCGCGATGTCGACCAGCGACGGCGGACCGGTGGCGGCCGAACCCGGGCCGGACATCAGCCAGACAACCCGCTCGGCCGGTCCCCGCGCCGACCCGTCCACGCCCAGCAGCAGCAGGCTCAGCGCGGCGTTGCCGCGCCGGTCCAGCCGCCGGTTCTGCATCAGGTCGCCGGCGCCCACCAGCACCAGACGCCCGCCATCGGCCCGGTCGGTGACCACCAGCGTGCTGCCGCCCGCGGCCGGGTAACAGCCGGTACCGCCGGCCGGGTCGTAGACCGTCCCGCCCAGGTCGGCGTCCCCGGCGGTGTCGGCCGCCGGCAGTCCGCAGTCGGGGTCCCGCCGGGCCACCGGGGCGGTGCCGTGCGGCATCGGGTCCACCCGCAGCGCGGCCAGCGCCCGGCGGCCGGGGCCGACCAGCACCAGTCGGTCGCCGGAGTACGCGGCGGCCAGCCGGGCGAGCTGGTCGGCGGGCACCCGGTCGGGGAACGGGACCAGCAGCGTGCCGGGCCGGCCGGCCCGGTCGAGCGCGGCAGACACGCCGGTCGCCCGGACCACCGGCACACCCCGGTCAGCCAGCAGCATGGCCAGCGCCCGCGATCCGGCCGGGTCGGCCGCGGCCGGATCCAGTTCGCCGCGGGGCGGGCCCGAGCCGACCAGGCCGATCACCGCCGACGCGGCGAGTACGAGCAGAAGCACCACCAGCGGCCACCGGAGCCGACGCCACACCGCGTCGGCGCCCGGACCCCGCACGGTCGGCGACCCGGCGCGGCTCACCGGGCCGCCACCGGGCCGGTCGGACGGGCCGGGTCCACCCGCAGCGGCGTCCGGTGGACCTGCTGGTCGACCTCACGCAGCATGGCGTCGGACTGTGCGGTGGCCCGCCGGCCGCCGTACCACACCTCGTCGAACACCCGCGCGGCCCGGCGCAGGCCCTCGGCCAGCGCCGGCACCTGGCCGCCGGCCTCGGCCGCCACCTCGTCGGCGGTGCGCCCGGGGCGGACCTCCAGCACCCCGCGCGCCTCCAGTTCCCGGGCGATCGCGCGCATCCGTTCCCGCACCGCCTCGGCGTACCGCCCGGCGGCGGTGTGCCCGTCGGCGGCTCGGCGGTGGTCGGCCGCGTCGAGCCGGCGACCGTCGACGTCGTCGAGCGACCGGCGACGCCCGGCCCGGCCGAGTGGACCAGACCGCCACAGCAACAGCACCAACAGGCCGCCGAACAGGACCAGGATCGCCACCACGCCGGCGCCACCGCCGGGTGCCACCCCTGCCGCGCGGTCGAACAGGTGACCGAACCAGGCCGCCACCCGCTCGGCGACCTGGCGCAGCAGGCCGGGCTGGTCGGCGTGGTAAACACCCCTGGATACCTCGTGGTGTGCCGCGTCCCGGGCGCCGTCGCGGGTGATCGGCCCGTGCGGGTCCAGCAGGAGTTCGGCCAGGAACCTCATGCCGGTACTCCCGCCGCTCCCGCTACCCCGCGTGCCGTGTCGGCCCACCAGCCGTCGACGCCGGGCCCGGAGCCGCGCCCGGCCAGCGCGATGACGATGTCCAGCCCCTCCGCGCGCATCCGGCGGTCCACGTACAGCAGCGCCGACACGCCCGCGACGAACGGTTCGACCAGGGTGCCGGCCACGATCGCACCCAGGGCGACCAGGGCCAGGGCGTAGCCGGGCAGCGGGGCGCCCTGGCCGGCGCCGGTCAGCACCGCACTGCCGGTGGCCACCAGCGCGAACGGGACGGCCACCAGCAGCCGCATGATGTCGCCGAGCAGCACCGACAGCGCGCGGACCGCCCAGACCCGCCCGAACGCCGGTCGGACCAGCCGCCAGGAGCGCCGTACCGCCCGGAACGGGCCGAGGCCCTCCAACACCAGGGCCGGCGTGGTCAGCGCCCAGCCTCCCCACACCAGAACGCCGGGCACCACGAGCAGAGCCAGCCCCAGGTAGGGCAGCACGCCGACCAGGACCGCGGCGACCAGCAGGGCCCCGGTCCGGGGCCGAACCCGGCGCCAGACCTGGCCCGCGGTGGTGCGCCGGCCGAGCACGTCCTCGGAGACCACCACCACGATCATGCCGCCGAGCACCGCGCCGACCACGGCCGAGATGACGAATCCGATCGCCGTGCCCAGGTCGGGCAGGCCGAACGTGTCCTCACCGCTGCCGAAGGTGGCGGTGGGCAGGCCGCCGGTGAGGGCCTGGGCGGCCAGCACGAGCAGTTCCTGCCCGGTGACCAGCAGCGCGGACAGTCCGAGGGTGGCCCGCGGGTTGCGGCGGATGGTGGCGAACGTGCCGTCCAGGATGTCGCCCAGTTCCAGTGGCCGCAGCGGCACGCTGCCCGGGGTCACCGCGGTCCCGGACACCGGCACCCGCCGGTCCGGCCGGTCGGTGCCCGGGTAGCGTGCGGGACCAACCGACCGACCACCCACCGCCGGGTCCGGAGCAGCCCAGGGGATGCCCTCGGCGGGCGCGGGGACGTGTCCCGCACCCGGCAGGTCGGTCATCATCTACACCTTTCATCCCGTCCGCCGGCTCATGGTGTCACGGCATGGCGCCCATCATCTCGCCGGTCACCCGGCTGGCCGGGATGGTGCCGGGGGATCGATGCACGATCTTCGCCAGCCGACCCGGGCAGCGCGGCGGGGATGCGACCATGGGTGTATGGAGTCGTGTAGATGAAGGGGCGGGTACTGGTTGTCGACGATGACCTGGCGCTCGCTGAGATGCTGGGGATCGTCCTGCGGGGAGAGGGTTTCGACCCGTCCTTCGTCGGTGACGGAGGTCGGGCATTGGCCGCGTTCCGGGATATACGTCCCGATGTGGTCTTGCTAGATCTGATGTTGCCTGGTCTGTCTGGTATCGACGTGTGCCGCGCGATCCGGTCCGAGTCCGGCGTGCCGATCATCATGCTCACCGCGAAGAGCGACACCGTCGACGTGGTGCTCGGCCTGGAGTCCGGCGCCGACGACTACGTGGTGAAGCCGTTCAAACCCAAGGAGCTCGTCGCGCGGGTGCGCGCCCGGCTGCGCCGCACCGAGGAACCTCCGGCCGAGAGCCTGTCCGTCGGCGACGTCGCCATCGACGTGCCCGGGCACTCGGTGACCCGCGACAACCTGTCGATCCCGTTGACCCCGCTGGAATTCGACCTGCTCGTGGCGCTGGCCCGCAAGCCGCGCCAGGTGTTCACCCGCGAGGTCCTGCTCGAACAGGTCTGGGGGTACCGGCACGCGGCGGACACCCGGCTGGTCAACGTGCACGTGCAGCGGCTGCGCTCCAAGGTGGAGCGGGACCCCGAACACCCCGAGATCGTGCTCACCGTCCGGGGCGTGGGATACAAGGCCGGTCCGCCGTGACGGCCGTGCCACGGCGGTCCCGGCGGTGCCGGTGTTCGCGGTGGTCCCGGCGGCCACCGGATTGCGTCCCGGGCAGCTGACCAGTTGGGCGGGCTGGCCACCTCCGCGGGGACGCCGTGAGATGGTGAAGACGTGCTCGGCAACGGTGCGCTGACCTCGGACACCGGCGCGGCGCTGCGCCGGCGGGTCGGCGACACGGCCGATCGGGCCCGGCACGGGCTCCGGGCCGCGCTCCGGCTGGCCCGGCGGCGCTGGCGCCGGTCACTGCAACTGCGGGTGGCCACCACCACCCTGGTCGCCTCGGGCGTGGTGGTCCTGGTGGTGGGCGGTGCCCTGATCAACCAGGTGGCCGCCGGGGTGCTCGACGCCAAGGTGAAGGCGGCCACCCAGGAGGCCAGCGGCGGGGTCACCTACGCCCGGGAACAGTTCCGGTCCATCGACGACACCGATGCCGACGCGATGCGCTTCACGGTGAGCACCACCACCCGGTGGCTGGCGTTGCAGGGCGGCAGCGAGGGCAGCAACGTCGGGCTGTTCGACGTGGTCTTCCAGTCCTCGTCCCAGCCCACGCTCAACCAGGTGTCCGACCCGCACATCGACACCGACAGCATCCCGAAGGACCTGCAGGCGCTGGTGGAGAAGGGCAACCTGGCCTACGCCTACGGCAAGATCCGGCGACAGGACGGGTCGGCCAATGACGGGCTGATCGTGGGCGGGCCGGTGCCCACCTCGCGCGGTGACACGCTCGGCCTGTACTACCTGTTCCACATCGACTCCGAGGCCAGGACGATCAAGCTCGTACAGCGGATCGCGTACTCCTCGGGCATCGCGGTCATGCTGCTTGTGGTGGCCATCGCGGTCATCGTGACCAGCCAGGTGGTGCGGCCGGTGCGGCTGGCCGCGCAGACCGCGTCCCGGTTCGCCCAGGGGCACCTGGAAGAACGGATGAAGGTCACCGGCGAGGACGACCTGTCGCTGTTGGCCGCCCGGTTCAACGGGATGGCCGACAGCCTGCAACGGCAGATCACCAGGTTGGAGGAGCTCTCCCGGCTGCAACAGCGGTTCACCAGCGACGTCTCGCACGAGCTGCGCACCCCACTGACCACGGTCCGGATGGCCGCCGACGTGCTGCACTCCGCACGCGAGGAGTTCACCCCGGGAGTGGCGAGGTCGGCCGAGCTGCTCCAGGCCGAGTTGGACCGGTTCGAGGTGCTGCTGGCCGACCTGCTGGAGATCAGCCGGTACGACGCCGGGGCGGCCGTGCTGGAGGCCGAGCCGGTCGACCTGCGCGCCCTGATCGACCGGGTCATCGCGGCCACCGCGGCGATCGTCACCCGGCACGGCAGCGAGGTGGTGCTGCGGGCGCCCGCGGGCCCGGTGCTGGCCGAGGTGGACCCCCGGCGGGTCGAGCGCATCCTGCGCAACCTGGTGGGCAACGCGGTCGAGCACGGTGAGGGGCTGCCGGTCGAGATCACCCTGGCCAGTGACGAGCACGCGGTCGCCGTCGCGGTACGCGACCACGGGGTCGGGCTGCAACCCGGGGAGGCCGCCATGGTCTTCAACCGCTTCTGGCGGGCCGATCCGTCCCGCAACCGGCGCACCGGTGGCACCGGGCTGGGGCTGTCGATCAGCCTGGAGGACGCCCGGCTGCACGGCGGGTGGCTGCACGCATGGGGCCGGCCCGGCAGCGGTTCCCAGTTCCGCCTGACGGTGCCCCGGTGCCAGGGCGGGACACTGGTCCGCTCGCCGCTGTCGCTCGCCCCGGCGTCGGTGTCGGGATTTGGTGCTGGCTCTGATGTCGGATCCGGGACGGGCTCTGCGGCTGGATCCGGGGCTGGCTCTGCGGCCGAGGCTGCGGCTGGGCAGCGCGAACGGCTGGTGGAGAGCACGTGAGGACGCTGTTGAGGACGATGTGGGGAGCACTGATCCGGGCCGCGGTGCCGGCCGCGGCGGTCACCCTGCTGGCCGGCTGCGCGGGCGTGCCAAGTTCGTCACCGGCCCGGGTCGCCGATCCGCTCCCGGCCAACGCCCGGCCGCCCGAGCGGTTGACCCAGTCGTTCGTGGTGGTCAAGCCCGAGCGCGGCGACACCTCCCGGGACATCGTCTCGAAGTTCATCACCGCGCAGGCCAACCCGGAGCGCAGCCACGGCGTGGCCCGCCAGTTCCTCACGCCCGGGGCACAGGACGCCTGGGACGACACCGGGCAGGTCCGCGTCATCGACGCCAACCCCTACGTCCGTTCGGTCTCGCCCGACAACGACGTGGCGGTGGCCGCGCACCAGGTCGGGACGGTGGCGACCAACGGCAGCTACAACCCCGACGAGGGGGCGTACGCGTACACCTTCCACCTGGTCAGGGTGCACGGACAGTGGCGCATCGACAACCCGCCGCACGGGGTGATCGTCAGCGCCGGGGACTTCCAGAACGTCTACCGGCAGTACAGCCTGTACTACCTCGACCAGGCCGAGAAGCACGTCATCGGCGACCTGCGCTACTTCGCCTCCACCTCGACGTCCTCGTCCACCTCGCAGGCAACCCTGTTCCTGCGGCTGTTGCAGCAGCCCCCATCGACCGCTCTGGGCGACGCGGTCCGGTCCGAACTGGTGGGCGGTGTCCAGTTGGTCGGCAACGTGGTACAGGGCTCGGACAAGGTGCTGCGGGTCTACCTCACCGGCCTGGGGGTTCGCAGCGCGGCGGTCCGCAGCGCGGCGGTGGCCCAGATCGTGTGGACGCTCAGCCAGCTCGCCAGCTCCGGTGTCTCGATCTTCGACGACGGGCAGCGGCTGGACATCCAGGGCGTGACCCAGCCGACCCAGCAGAGCGACTGGCAGTCCTTCGACCCGGACACGCTGCCGGTCAACACCGGCGCCTACTTCCTCCATGCCGGCGCCCTGTACAGCGCGGACGGTAACCGGGTGCCCGGACCGGCCGGCCGGGGCGACTACGCGCTGTCCTCGGTCGCGGTGTCGCTGGCGACCGATTCGAGCCCCACGCCGCGGGTGGCCGGGGTGTCCGCGGCGTCCGGGCAGGCCCGGCTCTACGTCGGCCAGTTGGGCCGGCCGCTGACGCTGCGGCTGCGGGCACACACCCTCACGTCGCTGACCTGGGACAGCATCTTCGACGAGGTCTGGGCGATCCGGGACGGGCGGGTGGTTCGGGTGCCGCGCCGCGGGGCGCCGGCGCCGGTCGACTCGCAGAGTCTGGACTCGCTCGGACCGGTGCGGACGCTGCGGCTGTCCCGGGACGGCTCGCGGGTGGCGATCGTGGCCGGAGACCCCGGCCAGCTCTACCTGGCCCGGGTCGGCCGGGACAACGGCCAGGTCGCGGTGGAGGGGCCGGTGGACGTGGCTCCCTCGCTGGCCGACGTGGACGGGGTGTCGTGGGAGTCCGCGACCACCCTGCTGGTCCTGGCCAGCGGTCCGGGTGACGACCGGATGCTGCGCACGGTGAGCGTGGACGGCGCGGTGATGAAGAGCGAGACCAAGTCCGGTCTGCCCGGCCCGCCGGTGCGGGTGGCCACCGCGCCGAACCTCCCGGCGGTCGCCGAGTCGGACGGCTCGCTGTGGCAACGGACCGGCGACCACTGGACGAACCTGGTCCGGGGCAGCACGGTCGAGGGCTCCGACCCCATCTACCCGGACTAGCCCGCCGCGCCGGGCGGGTGGTGAGGTTTTCTCGCGAAAACCTCACGTGTAACCGGTTACCTGTGCAGGTTTTCTCGCGAAAACCTCAGAGTGCGCGAGCGGGCGAACGTTACCGGTCGGGGCACCAGCCTGGTGCCGCCCGGCGGAGTTGTCCACAGTCTCCGATCCTGTCCACAGCCGGCGGTCTGACGCTGGCGCGGGTGCCGGCCGGGCAGCAGGCTCGATGCCATGACCCTGACTCTGTTGGACCTGCTGTTGCCCGGTATCTGCGCCGGATGCGGTGCGCCCGGAACCCCGCTGTGCCGGACGTGCTCGACCACCCTGGCCAGACCGCGCCGGCACGCCCCTCGGCCGGCGCCGCCGGGGCTGCCTCCGCTGTGGACCGCGGCGACCTACGCCGGGGCGGCGCGGGCGGCCGTGCTGGCCTACAAGGAGAGGGGCCGGCGCGATCTCGCCCCGGCCCTGGGCACGGCACTGGGCAGTGCCGCCTGGCGGGCCGCCGGGCGGGGGCGGGCGGTCTGGCTGGTCCCCGTACCCTCCCGCCGGTCGGTGGCCAGGGCCCGGGGTGGGGACCACGTGCTCCGGCTGGCCCGGGTGGCCGCCGGCCACCTCGGCCGGCACGGGTTGTCGGCCGAGGCGCACCCGGCGCTCGGCATGGCCGGCCGACCACGTGACTCGGTCGGGCTCGGCGCCCGGGAGCGCGCGGTCAACCTGTCCGGGGCGTTCCGGGTGACCACCCAGCGGGCGGGCCCGCCCGGGGCCGTGCTGGTCCTCGTCGATGATGTGGCGACCACCGGCAGCACCCTGTCCGAGGCGGCCAGGACGCTGTCAGCGGCCGGACTGCCGGTGGTGGGTGCCGCCGTGGTCGCCGCTACCCCCCGCATGGTCCCGGCCCGTCGGTCGCCGCGGACGTGGTCACCCTGAGCGACGGATATGGTTACTGTTCGCATGGGGATCGGGGTAGAAGGAGACGAATATAACGTTAATTCTGTTATGTAGCTGTCTATTGGCATCTCTCCGCTTACGCCACGTGCTCGATCATTGTCGGAGCGGCATGTGCGGGAAGTCCCCGCGCGGGGACTGTCGGGACCGGCGTCGCTCGGCTAGCGTCGGTGCGACCCAGGGAGAGGAGGCGCCCGCCAACGCCGTTCCCGGCGCCGTGGTCGTGTCCGGAGCCGCATGCCGGTCCGAGTCGGCCGTCGGGTCAGCCCGCGGTGTCCGCCGGGCGCCCGTCACCACCGTGGAGGTCGCGTGGATATCGTCGTGAGAGGGCGCAACGTCGAGGTACCAGAGCACTACCGCCAGCACGTCGCCGACAAGCTGCACCGAGCCGAGCGTCACGACCCCAGAATCGTCCGCGTCGATGTGGAGCTGTACCACGAGCGGAACCGGCGGCAGTCCAACGCCTGCCAGCGGGTTGAGATCACCTGTCGGACCAGGGGACCGGTCGTCCGGTCCGAGGCGTGCGCGCAGGACTTCTACGCGGCGCTGGACACCGCGGTCAGCAAGCTGGAATCCCGGCTGCGCCGGGCGGCCGACCGCAGGCGGGTCCATCACGGTACCCGCACGCCCAGGTCGGTGGCAGCCGCGACCGGTGGCGTTGAGCCGCCCGGCGGGCCACCCTCCGGCTCCGCGCTGGGCACCGCCGTGCTGGACCACCCAGAGCCGGACCCGACCGTGGCCGGGGGGCCGGCGCGGACCGGGGGCGGCTCGGACACCGCCCCGGACGTGTCACCGGGTACGCCGTGGGAGGATGCCGTCCCGGAGTCGGCCGGTCCCGCCGGATCCGCCGACCGGCCCGGCCAGGACAGGGGCCCCGGGCGGGTCGTCCGGGAGAAGGAACATCCGGCCAAGCCGATGTCGATCGACCAGGCACTGTTCGAGATGGAGATGGTGGGACACGACTTCTACCTGTTCAGTGATGTCGACACCGGCCGACCGAGCGTGGTCTACCGGCGCAAGGGCTACGACTATGGAGTCATCCGGCTGGCCGGCTGAGAGAGCTGTTCCTGAACCGCCCCGTGGGCGGGAGACGAGACCCGAACGGCCCTGACCAACGGTCGCGGGCGGCGCCACCGCGGAGGAACGTGACAGTGACACGGCCGGTGGAACTCATCCCGCCGAGCAACGAGGTTATCCGGGTGCTGCTGGTGGACGACCACGCGTTGTTCCGCCGCGGCCTGCGGGCCACCCTGGAGTTGGAGCCGGACATCAGCATCGTGGGTGAGGCCGGCGACCGCGACGGGGCGGTCGGTGATGCCGCCGAACTGCTCCCGGACGTGGTGTTGATGGACGTCCGCATGCCGCGCGGCAGCGGGATCGAGGCCTGCTCGGCCATCCGGGCCGCGGTGCCCTCGACCCGTATCGTCATGCTCACGGTCAGCGACGACGAGGCGGACCTGTACGAGGCGGTCAAGGCCGGCGCCACCGGGTACCTGCTCAAGGAGATGGATCCGGACGAACTTGCCTCGGCCATCCGTGCGGTGCACCAGGGGCAGTCCCTGCTCAACCCGGCCATGGCCTCCAAGCTGCTCACCGAGTTCACCGCGATGGCCCGCAAGTCCGGGCCCGGCCCGCAAATCCCGGCGCCCCGTCTCACCGGGCGCGAGATGGAGGTGCTCCGGTTGATCGCCCGCGGCATGTCCAACCGCGAGATCGCCCGGGAGCTGTTCATCAGCGAGAACACGGTGAAGAACCACATCCGCAACATGCTGGAGAAACTCCAGTTGCACTCCCGGATGGAGGCGGTGGTCTACGCGGTCCGCGAGAAGCTACTGGAGATCACCTGACGGTCGCCGGCCGCACCGTGCCCACCCCCATGCGGGCGTGGGCCGGGACCGGTCGGCTCAGACCGTCTCGGTGCCCAGCATCGACCCGACCCAGGCGTCCACCCGTCGGCCACGATGGGTCAACCGAGCCCGCAACACACCCTCGACGGTGAAGCCGGCCCGCTCGGCGACACCGCGCGACGCGACGTTGCCCACCTCGGCGTACCACTCGATCCTGGCCAGACCGAAGGTGGCGAAGCCCCACCGGCACACCACCCGCACCGCCTGGGTCATCACGCCGCGCCGCCGGGCCCAGGGCGCGCACCAGTACCCGATCTCGGCCATGGCCGGGTCTCTGATCCCGATGCCGTTCAACCCCACGCTGGCCAACAGCTGCGCGGACACCGCGTCGGCCACCGCGAAGGTCGCCCGGCGTCCGCTGGCCCACCCCGACGGGCAGTAGACCTCGACGTACCGGCGGGCCTCCTCGTCGTCGTAGGGCGAGGGCACCTGGGTGAAGTGCTGGATGTCGGGGTCCTGGCAGGCGCGTGCCACAGCCGGTATGTCGTGCGCCCCGAACGGGCGTAGGTGCAGCCGGCCGGCGGTGATCTCGACAGGCTCCACCCGTTCATCCTGCATGACGGGCACGCGACCAGATCGCCATTTTCCGACATCTCACCTCGCTCCACCGGCAGGATGGCAACGCTCGGCACATCCGTCACCCGCCAGGCGTTGTCCCAACAGGGCCGGAGCCGCCTACGATGGCGGAGCCGTGCCCGCTCAGACTGTCTCCTCCAGGATTGAGAAATCTCACCGTGGTACTCGACAAGATTCTCCGCGCCGGTGAAGGCAAGATCGTTCGGCAGCTGAAGGCCATCGCCGACCACATCGACACCCTCGAACCGGACTTCGTCGACCTGACCGACGCCGAGTTGCGGGCCAACACCGACGAGTTCAGGAAGCGGCTCGCCGACGGTGAGACGGTCGACGACCTGCTGCCCGAGGCGTTCGCCACCGTTCGCGAGGCGGCCAAGCGAACCCTCGGTCAGCGGCACTTCCCGGTGCAGCTCATGGGGGGTGTCGCGCTGCACCGCGGCAACGTGGCGGAGATGCGGACCGGCGAGGGCAAGACGCTGGTCGCGACCCTGCCGGCGTACCTGAACGCACTCGGCGGTGAGGGCGTACACATCGTCACCGTGAACGACTACCTGGCCAAGTTCCACGCCGAGTGGATGGGGCGGGTGCACCGGTTCCTCGGCCTGGAGGTCGGCGTCATCCTGTCCCAGATGCGGACGGACGAGCGGCGGCAGGCCTACGGCGCGGACATCACCTACGGCACCAACAACGAGTTCGGGTTCGACTACCTGCGCGACAACATGGCCTGGAGCCACGACGAGTTGGCCCAGCGCGGCCACGCCTACGCGATCGTCGACGAGGTCGACTCCATCCTGATCGACGAGGCCCGCACCCCGCTGATCATCAGCGGTCCGGCCGAGCACAACGTCCGGTGGTACCAGGAGTTCGCTCGGATCGTGCCGAGGATGAAGCGCGACGTCCACTACGAGGTCGAGGAGGGTAAGCGGACCGTCGCGGTCAGCGAGGAGGGGGTTGCCTTCGTCGAG
>DASULA010000240.1:0-5203 GCA_036278435.1 Mycobacteriales bacterium
GACCACCACCTCCACGTCGGCGACCGACCTGCCGTGCATGGACAGCGGGTTCCACGAACAGATCAGGGCCTGGTCACCCCGCAGGGTCAGGTCCACCTCCCACACCCGATCGCGCACCGCCGGATCGGTGAGGAAGGGGCGGGCGCGGCGCCACCCGTCGGCATGCGGGTCGAGAAACCACACCCCGCCGCCGGCGTAGGCGATCGCGGCGGCCTGCACCAACGCCAACTCGGTCTTGCCGTACCGGGACTTGCCCACCCGGAACGAGAACGTCAGATCGTCCAACGGCACCCCGACCAGCCGCTCGACCCCGTCATGACCCGGGGCGTAACCGAGCGGAATCACACCGGGCTGTCCGGTGTAGACCGGCAGATCGCGTGGCACCGGCGGCACCATGCCACCGGACCGGACCACGTTGCGATGCGCGCACCACCGGGTCGGCGGTTTGAGGAACCCGGCCAGCTCGCCTGCGGTCAGGAGGTTCCGCCGGTGCGGCCGGCATTCCCCCGAGGCGAACCTGCGGTCGAATCTCCGGCGCCGCCACACCGAATCCGCACCCAGGAACCCGACCACCACCGGCCCAGCGCCCAGGCTCACCCCACGCACCCGCCACCGGTTCGCTCCGGACCACACGTCGAACGCCGACAGGATTTGGTGCAGGTGCGCCTGCACCCGACCCGGGACTCGTGACTCCACGCGGACCAGCACCTGCACGGCGAACACCGGCTCATCGGTACCGAACTTCCCCACGTCGGCCGCCCGACGGTCACCTCTCCCCACCGGCCGCGATCCCCGCCCACCGCGCCAGTCCGCCCGGAGTTCCTCGGCCACTGTCGCCACGAAACGGCCAGCCGGCGACCCCGGTGAGGCCGACCGGCGTGCATAGGTTCGGCGCAGTCGTGCCACCCGCGCCGGAGTCAACGGCAGCAGGTCCAGACACACCGCGACCCGCTCGCCCAACTCGGCGTCCACCCCCGCCACCGCCGCCGCCAACGACTGCAACGGATCTGGAGCCATGGGCACCGCCCGCAAAGCCTGTGCCGGATCGGCCGCCAACACGAGTTCAGCCCGCGCCACGAACACCGGCCGACCATGGGCAGGGTCAACCGACCCTTGGGGAGAACCCTCCTGCCCGGACATTTCACCCGAGGGCCGCCCGGTGTCGACAGGTTCGGCCAGTTCCACGGCACGGACCTCGACCTGGGCGTACGTCGGCTGCCGCAGCACCGACTCGGCCCGCCGATGACCCTCGATCCGGTACCCCAGCCGCCCGTCGCAGCCCGTCGACAGCCGCACCCGCACGCCACACGCCCGACGCGGGACCGGCCACGACACCACCGCCCTGGTCCGGCGGAGCTGCTCGGCGAACCGGCGCACGTCCTCCGCAGTGGGATCGAAGGAGTTGGTCGGCACCAGTTCGTACCCGACGCGCCCAGCCATGGCCCGCCGAGCACGACCACGCATCGCAGCAACGGCAGCCACCGCGACCCCGGTCAGCACGATTCCGGCCACGCCCACGATGGCAGCGACCGCGACACGAGCCGACGAGTGCGCCAGCGGCGCCCCCGGCATCGACGCGACACACGGTCCGGCGAGGAGCACCGCGGGCAGGAGGCTCCACACCCCGACCCAGTTCCCCACCACAGTCCGACTCAGGGCGCGAACGGCACAGCGGCGGGGAACATGTCGGCACGCCGCAACCCCCTTGCCCACCCCCTCTGACCTGCACAGACACACCCCAGCCGTCCGACCCCGCTGTGAGCGCTGCTGTGACCGCCGCCGTGAGTGACCCCGCCGCCCAACCATTCGACCCGCCTCCGTCCGAGACCAACCCGCTCCTGGTAGGCGCGGTTCGAGCCTCGGATCGTGACGCCGCCGGGGCTGCGCTGTTGTGCGTGGTCCTCCTCGGTTCTGCTACCTGGACATGCCCCCGCTGCCTGACACGGCCGGGCCGGCTTGGGCGCACGATGATCTCGTCGGGTGGGTGATTCACTGATGTCGCCGGTCCGGTGTGGTCGGCCGACCCTTGAGCCCGTTGTGGTGGTATCCGCGTCGCCCCTCGAACTTCCCGGCATGGGGCTGCTACCTGTGGGTCACGGCTTTGAGGAAAACGATGACCCCGTCGCGGATCGCGTGCTGTCGCCGGGCAGGTTTGGGCAGCCTCGCGTCGAGTCAGTGCATCGCGTCTGATGCCCGGTCCCGGGCCTTACCCACCTCACCGATGTCCAATCCGGGCCGCGGTCAGTGCCGCGTCGCCAGCGAGCCGGCCAGGTCCAGCCGGGCGTCCTTGCGGCGGCGTTCGGCGGCCAGGGTGTGCAGCCGTTGCAGGGACATGGCCCGGTTGGCGAAGGCGAAGGCCCGGCGGGCGTGCGGGTCGCTGGCCAGCACGGCGATGCCGGCCTCGATCCCGTCGGCCGCGACTCGCCGAGCCCGTTACGATCAACGGGCTGGCCGTCGAATCCGGCCGCGTCGGCGCGTCGCTCCAGGGAGCCTCCCCGGACGTCGCCGCAGTACGTGCAGTCGATGCGCATCGAGGAAGCACGGCCTCGACAGCCACGGTGGAGTCCGTGGCGCCGCCGTCGAAGGAACGTGTCCGCCCGCGGCTCACAGCACTGACCGGAAGGCAGGCGAGGACTAGATGACGTGTGACGACGAGGTCTGGACTCCCCGAGAACACATCAACGAGGACTCGCGCCTGACCGACTTCGCCAGGTTCGTCAGTGGGAAGTTCGGTTCCGACGTCACCAGCTATGACCTGCTCTGGCGATGGTCCGTGCACGACGTGGACCGGTTCTGGCTGACGGTGGCCGAGTACTTCGACGTGCCGTGGGCCACCGGGCCCCACCGTGCCCTGGCGAACCGGGACATGCCTGACGCCACCTGGTTTCCCGGTGCCACCGTCAACTACGTAGCACAGGTGCTGCGTCACACCGAGCGCACGGGCACGGCGATCATCGGCCAGGACGAGCACGGCCGTACCAGCACCGTCTCGTGGCGGGAGCTCGCCCGGCAGGTCGGCGCGTTCGCCGACACGCTCCGCGCCAACGGAGTGAACCCAGGCGACCGTGTGGTGGGCTACGTACCCGACCTCCCGCAGGCGGTGATCGCCTTCCTTGCCGCGGCCAGTATCGGCGCGGTGTGGGCCTGTTGCGGCCAGGATCTCGCCGCCGGCGCGGTGATCGACCGGTTCGCACAACTTGCCCCGGTCGCCCTCGTCGCGGCCACGGGGTACAACCACCGCGGCAGGTTCGTGGACCGGATCGGTGAGACCCGTGCGATCGTGGACGGGCTTCCTTCGGTCAGGCTCACCGTGGTCATCCCGCGGCCGGAGAGTCCCGCCCCGAACGGCACGGTGACCTGGAGCGAGGCGACAGCCGGTGGCAGCGAACCGTCCCCGGTGCCGGTCGACGTCGACCACCCCCTGTGGGTGCTGTTCTCCTCAGGCACGACGGGGGTGCCGAAGGGCATCGTGCACGGCCACGGCGGCGTGCTGGTCGAGCATCTGAAGAACCTCGCCCTGCACGAGGAGATCCGCGAGGGCGACCGGTTCTTCTGGTACACGACGCCCACCTGGGTGATGTGGAACATGCGCAACAGCGGGCTGCTGCTCGGGGCGACCATCGTGTGCTACGACGGCGCCCCCGATCCGCAGTCGCTCTGGGAGATCTCCGCACGCCACCGGGTGACCGCGCTGGGGGTGAGTCCCGGATACCTCGCGGCGACCCGGAATCGTGGCATCCGACCGGGACGTGACTACGAGCTGAGCAGCCTTCGTCTCCTCGGGAGCACCGGGTCGGTGCTCACACCGGAGCTGCACTCCTGGATCGCCGCGGAACTCGGACCCGAGGTCCTGGTGAGCTCGATCAGCGGCGGCACCGACGTCGCCACCGCGTTCGCCTGCTCGGTGCCGACCGAACCGAACCGCGCCGGGGAGATGTCGGCTCGCTGCCTCGGCGTGGATCTGCGGGCGTGGTCCTCCTCCGGAGAATCTGTGGTGGACGGCGTCGGTGACCTGGTGGTAATCCAGCCGATGCCCTCGATGCCCGTCCGCTTCTGGAATGACCAGGACGGCAGCCGATACCGCGCCGCGTACTTCGAGGACTTCCCCGGAGTGTGGCGGCACGGCGACTGGATCACGCTGACCAGCCGCGGATCCGTCATCGTGCACGGCCGGTCGGACGCGACACTCAATCGGCACGGCATCCGGATGGGGAGCGGTGAGATCTACCGCGTCGTCGAGGCCCTCGACGAGGTGGAGGAAGCACTGGTCGTCGGTGTCGAGGAGGACGACGGTGGCTACTGGATGCCACTGTTCGTCGTGCTCGCTGACGGGGTCGACCTGGACGACCAGGTGCGGACACGGATCACCGCGGCCATCAGGGACCGGGTGTCACCCCGTCACGTGCCCGACGAGATCGTGCTGGCGCCGGGAATTCCGCACACCCGGACCGGCAAGAAGGTCGAGGTCCCGGTCAAGAGCATCCTGCGTGGCAGGACCGAGGGCGCTGTCCAAGCGCAGGCACTCGACCGGCCCGACCTGATCGAGTGGTACCGGGCCTTCGGAGAAACACATATCCGGTCAGGTCGTGCGCCCTCGCCCACCCGTTCGAATGTGAGCCAGTAGTTCATCGACGCCCGCGCGTTACCCAACCTCGTATACGTCTTCATCGTCGATGTACAGGGCGCAGATCGCCGGTGATCCGGCGGACCTGCACGTCGTCTGGGCGGGTGCGGACCAAACGGATCAGATCACCGTAGGCGTCCGGCCCGGCCTCGGAATGGCGGTACGTCCCCACCACACACAGCGTGGCGAACGGCGCGTCCTGCTGGTCCAACCAGTAGTGCCTCACCCGCCCAGGCCACTGTGGGACACCGGGTCGAAAGGGTCGAACAGGCCGGCGTCGCGGGCGGCCGAGTTGATCTCACACAACGCCGCCGCCCGCCCACATGCACACCGGCGCACCCGGTTATCAACAGATAGCGGCAACACCTGGTGGGCTCGTGACAACGCCTCGGCGAACCGCACACACGCCTCGATGTGCTCGGCCGTGCTCACCGAAGCAGCCCAACCGCGATGGCGGCCGCATGCCGACCCAGCCGTGACAGACGTCGGACCGGCCGGACAGGGTGAGGGCACTGACACAGCGGGTTCCGGTTGGATGGGCACTCCGGCCGGGAACAGACTCCCCGATCGGCAGCCCCT
>DASULA010000241.1:0-2210 GCA_036278435.1 Mycobacteriales bacterium
TCCCGCAGCGGCGCGACCAGGCCCTCGATGGCCTGCTGCCGCTGGGACATCTCGCCGCCGACCTGGGCACCGGCCTCGGCCAGCCGGGCCTCGGCCAGCGCCACGAACGCCTCGTTGTTGCGGGCCAGCGCCTCGGCTGACAGCGACGCGAACGCCTCCCTTAGCCGCTGCTCGCCGGCCCGCTGGTGGTCCAGCGCGGCGCTGACACGGGCGAGTTCGACCTCGGCGGTGCGGGACCGCGTCTCGGCGGCGATCAGGTCCGCGCGGCCCCGTTCCGCCTCGGCCCGGGCCGTGTCCCGTTCGGCGCGTAGGCCGGCCTGCCGGGCCCGGCCGAACGCCAGCCCGAGGCACAGCCCGGCGGCCAGTGCCAGCAGTGCGATCACTAAACCCGTCGGTCCCATGGTGGCGATGGTGGCAGCGGGTACCGGTGGTGTCAGCCAGCCGCGCCGCCGTCGGACGAACCTGTTCGAGGGCGGGTCGGCTCCGCCCGTAGACTGCCGCGTTGTGGCCCTCACCATCGGAATCGTCGGCCTGCCCAATGTTGGCAAGTCCACCCTGTTCAACGCGCTGACCCGCAACCAGGTGGTCGCGGCGAACTACCCGTTCGCGACCATCGAGCCGAACGTCGGCGTAGTCGGCGTGCCTGATCCTCGGCTGGCCGTGCTGGCAGAGCTGTTCGACAGTGCCCGGGTGGTGCCGGCAACAGTGTCCTTTGTGGATATAGCCGGACTGGTGCGGGGGGCCAGTGAGGGGCAGGGGCTGGGCAACAAGTTCCTGGCCAACATCCGCGAGGCCAACGCGATCTGTCAGGTGATCCGGGTCTTCACCGACCCCGACGTGGTACACGTGGAGGGGAAGATCGTCCCGGCTGCGGACATCGAGACGGTCAACACCGAACTGGTCCTGGCCGACCTACAGACCCTGGAACGGGCCGTGCCCCGGCTGGAGAAGGAGGCCCGGCTGGTCAAGGATCGCCAGCCGGTGGTGCGGGCGGCCAAGGACGCCCAGACCGTGCTGGACTCCGGCCGCACCCTGTTCGCCGCCCGGGACGAGTTCGGTGACCCCGCCGTGCTGGCCGAGCTGAGCCTGCTCACCACCAAGCCGTTCCTGTATGTGTTCAACGTGGACGAGTCCCAGCTCGCCGACGCCGCGCGGCTGGACGAGCTGCGGGCACTGGTCGCGCCGGCCGAGGCGGTCTTCCTGGACGCCAAGGTGGAGTCCGAGCTGATCGAGCTGGATCCGGCCGAGGCGCGCGAACTGCTGGAGTCGATCGGCCAGTCCGAACCGGGGCTGCACCAGTTGGCCCGGGTGGGGTTTGCCACGCTGGGGTTGCAGACCTTTCTCACCGCCGGGCCGAAGGAGTCGCGGGCCTGGACGATCCGGGGCGGCGCCACCGCACCGGAGGCCGCCGGGGTGATCCACACCGACTTCCAGCGCGGTTTCATCAAGGCCGAGGTGGTGTCCTACCACGACCTGGTCGCCGCCGGTTCGATGGCCGAGGCCCGGTCGCGGGGCCGGGTCCGGATCGAGGGCAAGGACTACCTGATGTCCGACGGCGACGTCGTCGAGTTCCGCTTCAACGTCTGACCCGAAGTCTCAGTTCGGCCGGCGCTGCAACGCATTCCGGGCGAAGGAGGCCCATCGCCGTGAAATTCGAGGTCGTCGACGTGTCTGGGTGGCCGGCGGTGGGCCAGGAGTCGGGCGGTGCCGAGCCGAAGGACTGGCTCGTCCGTCCCGACGATGTCCGTCGAGTCGGCCGCGGACACTGGTGGCTGTACAAGGAGGTGAAACGCGGCCCAACCTCCAACTACCGGCGCCATGATGATGTCGCCGAGCGGCTGGCGAGTGCGCTGGCCAGGATCATCCAGCTACCCGCTGCCGACGTCGAACTCGCTCGTCGCGGTGATGGCGAGGGCATCATCTCCCGGAATGTCGCCCCTGATGACTGGGAGATGCACAGCGGCGACACGGTTCTTTCCGTACGTCCTGGCTACGTTTCCTGCTTCGGTGAGGGCGGCCGCCGTAACCGAGTGGGGCACAACCTGACCAACATCGCGGCTGTACTGCATGGTTCAATGCCGCTAAGTTAGGTGGTGTTGAAGATGTGGATCTTGGGTGGGGTGTTGTGGTGTTGGCCGTGGTGGGTGGGGCGTTTGACGGGGTGGTATTTGGCGAAGTGTCGTTTGACGACGCGGGGGTAGGTGCGGTGG
>DASULA010000242.1:0-3072 GCA_036278435.1 Mycobacteriales bacterium
CCGTGCCCCTGTCCGGGCCGCCGTCGCACCCGCCCACACGGCGGCCCAGACACCCGGTCGGACCACCCGGCCCCGCGGGTGGTCCGACCGGGTGCGACTCCCACCCACCGCGAGCCTCGGCCGTCGGGCCCGACCGCGGCGGGCGCCACCCCGCCCCGCCGGGTCCTGTGCCATGCCGCGCGGGACCCGTCGACGAAGGAACCCTCGAAGGAACCCCCGATGCCAGACACCCCAGACCAGTACGTACCCGTTCTCATCGCGGGAGGCAGCCTGGTCGGACTGTCCACCTCGCTGCTGCTGGCCGCCCGGGGCGTGCCGAGCATGCTGGTCGAACGGCACCGGGGCACCGCGATCCACCCGCGGGCCGCGTCATTCCACCAGCGCACCATGGAGATCTTCCGGGGCGCCGGGCTCCAGGACGCGGTGGAGTCCGGCGCCGAGCGGGAGTTCGTCCAGAACGGCGCGATCGTCTCGGTGGAGAGTCTGGGCGGCAAGGAGCTGGCGTACTTCTTCCGCTCGTTCAACGACGGTGTCGAGGGGCTCAGCCCGACCTCGCGGCTGTTCATCACCCAGATCGGGCTCGAACCGCTGATGCGGGACCGCGCCGCCCAGCTCGGCGCCGAACACCTCTACGGCACCGAACTGGTCAGCGTCACCCAGGACGCCGACGGGGTCACCTCGGTGATCCGGTCGCGCGACGGCGACGGCGAGCAGACGGTGCGCTCGGACTACCTGGTGGCGGCCGACGGCGCGCACAGCGCCATCCGCGAGACACTGGGCATCCCGATGTTGGGTCGGGGCAGCTTCGCCGACTGCGTCACCATCTACTTCCGGGCCGACGTCCGCGACCTGCTCGCCGACCGTAACCTCAGCGTGGTCTACGTCAACCATCCCGACCTGCTCGGGTTCTTCAGGTTCTCCATCACCGGCGAGGGTGGCTTCCTCGCGGTGTTCTCCACCATCGAGGCCGACGGCACCCGCAACACCAGGGTCGGGGAGAACTTCGACACGTCGCGCTGCGTGGACTACGTGCGCCTGGCGCTGGGCGCCGACTCGGACCGGCCGGTCCAGATCGACAGCGTGCAGCGGTGGAGCGCCTCGGCGGCGTACGCGCGGACCTTCTCCGACCGGCGGGTGTTCCTGGTCGGCGACGCGGCGCACGTGATGCCGCCGACCGGCGGGTTCGGCGGGAACACCGGCATCGCCGACGCGCACAACCTGGCCTGGAAGCTGGCCCTGGTGCACGGCGGCCTGGCCGGCCCCGGGTTGCTGGACACCTACGGGGCCGAGCGCCGGCCGATCGGTGAGCTGACCGTCGAGCAGGCATACACCCGGTACGTGCTGCGGGTGGACTCCACCCTGCCCCGCGACAACCTGGCGCCGCCGCTGGACGACGCGTCCATCGAGCTGGGTTCGGTCTACCGGTCGGCCGCGGTCCTCAACGAACCGGCCGAACCGACTGAACCAGCCGGGGCCGCCGAGGACCCGCCGCTGGACGACCCGCGCACGCCCACCGGCCGGCTCGGCACCCGCGCGGCGCACCTGCCGGTCGAACGGGACGGCCAGCCGATCTCGATCCACGACGTGTTCGGCGCCGGCTTCGTCCTGCTCACCGGGTCCGCCGGTCGAGCCTGGTACCAGGCCGCCGCCGAGGCCGGCGAGTCGATCGGCATCCGGATAACGGCCTACCGGGTGGGCGCCGAGGCCGACCCTGCCCACCCGGCCGACCCCGCCAAATCCGTCGATCTGGTCGAGCCGGACGGGCGGTTCACCGCGGCGTTCGGCATCCAGCCCGACGGGGCGGTCCTGGTCAGGCCGGACGGGGTGCTGGCCTGGCGTTCGACCGGCCCGGCGGACCGCCCCGGTGCCACCCTGACCGCGGCCCTGACCCGCCTGCTGGCCCGCCCGGCCTGACCTGAACCGGCACGGCGTCGGGCCACCGGCGTGGCAGGTCGGCGTGCGTTCGTCAGCGGAACACCAACTGGGCGATGGCCACGGTGCCGACCACCACGATGAGGGCGCGCAGCACCGCCGGGCGCAGCCGCCGGCCGGCGGTGGCCCCGATCTGGCCGCCGAGTGCGGAACCGGCGGCCAGCAGCACGACGTCGGTCCAGGCGAAGTGCGCGACGACGAGGAAGAACAGCGCGGCGACCGTGTTGACCAGGGCTGCCAGCACGATCTTGACGGCGTTGATGCGCTGCATGCTCTCGTCGAGCAGCATCCCCATCAGGGACATGTAGATGATCCCCTGGGCGGCGGCGAAGTAGCCGCCGTAGACGCTGGCGAGCGTCAGCCCGACGACCAGCAGTGGCCCGCCGTCGGCACGGGCCGGTCCGCTGGCCCGTTCCCGGCGACGCCGCACGCTCCGGCTGATCCGGGGTTGCAGCACGACCAGGACCAGGGCGAGACCCACCAGCACCGGCACGATCTTCTCGAACGCCGTGGCGGGCAACGCCAGCAGCAGCGTGGCGCCGGTGAGACCGCCGACCAGCGCGCCGGCGCCCAGCCTGGCGATGCGCCGGCCCTGCCCGCGCAGATCCGCGCGGTAGCCGATGGCCCCGCTGATCGCGCCGGGGACCAGGCCGAGCGCGTTGGAGACCGTGGCGGTGACCGGTGGCAGGCCGGTGGCGAGCAGCACCGGAAAGGTGATCAGCGTCCCGGAGCCGACGACGGTGTTGATGGCCCCGGCACCGACCCCCGCCCCGAAGACCGCGACCATCGCTCCGGCGGTCACGCGGCACGCCCGCTGCCGGCGGAACGCAGCAACGCCCCGGCGTGCGGGCAGCGAACGTGTGCGGAGTCCATGGGTCGAACCTAGGAACCCGGCGCTCCCGGCGGCGGCCGAAGCGTCCACGAGTGACGGACATCGCAGGACACCGAGTTCCCGGCGGCCCGTTGCGCCGGCCTCCCCGGCCGTGCTCAGGTGGTGGTCAGTTGGGGGGTGAAGTCGAACTCGCCGTCGGCGGCTCCGGCTAGGAAGGCGGACCACTCGCCGTCGTCGAAGCGAAGCTCGACGTCGGTGGTGAGCGACCTGACCAGGGTGTCGGTGCCGATCCTGGCGACGGCGGCGAC
>DASULA010000243.1:0-21607 GCA_036278435.1 Mycobacteriales bacterium
CACGGCGGCTTCACCGGGCTGCTGCTCGGGTCGGTGAGCCGGCACGTGCTCCGACACGCCGACTGCCCGGTCGCGGTGGTGCGTTCCTGATCGCCGCGGCCGGTCCGCGGGTGCTCAGCTCTCGGCGATCTCCTCCAGCGGGCGCCGCGACGTGGCCGGTTCCAGGGTCCACGGGTAGCCGACCCGCAGCAGCATCTGGGCGACCCCCGGCAGGTCCAGCGCCGAGGGCAGCAGGCCGCGCAGCGCCGCGGCCTCGATCGGCTGGTTGAGGAAGCTCACCGCGAGGCCGGCGTCGTGCGCGGTGAGCAGCACCCGCTGCAACGCCTCGCCGGTCCGCAACCAGTCCGCCGGGTCGTCGGTGCCGGTGGCCAGCATGAAGAAGCTCTCCCGCTCAACCATGTCGGCCAGCGCCTCGGCGTCGTTACCGGTCAGCCCGCCGTCCGGGTGGTTCGCCGGGGTGGGGTACGGGGCCCGCTCCCAGGAACTCGCCGGCACGCCGTCGCCACGGTCACCCTCACCGTCCGCACGCACCCAGGACAGGAACTCCGCGCGCAGTGCCCGGTCGGTCAGCTCCGCGGCGATGGCGTGCCGTAGCCCCTCGTGCAGCAGGGACCGCTGTTCGTCGGTCCGCACCTCGTGCAGCACGGCGCCCTCCTGGCGGGCGGCCCGCGACAGCCGCATGGCGGTGGCCCGGCCAACCGGTTCGGGTCGGTGCGGGCCGCGGTGGGTGTGCCGGTCGGCCACGGCCGCGTACAGCCGCTCGGTCTCCGGATCCGGTTCGCGGGCCGGGCCGCGTACCACCGTGGCCAGGTGGGTGCCGTTCGACCGGTCCGGGTAGGCGGTGGTGGGGGCGTCGAACCCGAGGTGTTCCACGGCCAGCCGCAGGTTCAGCAGTGCCGCGCCGCAGGAGATCACCAGTTGCCGCCCGCGCGGGTCGGCCTGGGCCAGCATGCGCCGCTCGTCGGCCCACAGCTCGACCCGGTCGCCGCGCAGCCGGAACAGCCACGGTTGGGTGTTGTGCACCGACGGCGCGGCCCGGGCCGCGCGCAGCAACGACCGGTACTCCCGTTCGGACAGTGCGCCGGCCCGGTCCGCCCGACCACCGGTACCACTGGCACCACCGGTATCGCCCGTACGGTCAGGGTTGTTCCCTCCACTGTCTTCGGTCGGACCGGTCGTCGGGCCGGACATGGTGACCTCCCCCCTGACTGGCGACCATCCCGCCGGCCGTGTTCAGTGCTGCCAGGTCCAGTTCCGCACGCCGCGCGGATCCTGCCCGTGCCGCCGGGTGTAGTCGCGGGCGCGGATGCGCTGGTCGACCATGTGCTGGCGCACGTGCGCGGCGGCCGAACCCAGCGTCGGCACCCGGTCGATGACGTCCATGACCAGGTGGAAGCGGTCCAGGTCGTTGAGCATGACCATGTCGAACGGCGTGGTGGTGGTGCCTTCCTCGTTGTAGCCGCGGACGTGGATGTTGTCGTGGTTGGCCCGCCGGTAGGTCAGCCGGTGGATCAGCACCGGGTAGCCGTGGTAGGCGAAGATGACCGGGCGGTCGGTGGTGAACAGGCCGTCGAACTCCGCGTCGGGCAGGCCGTGCGGGTGTTCGGTGGGCGGCTGCAACCGCATCAGGTCGACCACGTTGACCACCCGCACCCCCAGGTTGGGCAGGTACCGGCGGAGCAGGTCGGCCGCCGCCAGCGTCTCCAACGTGGGCACGTCCCCGGCGCAGGCCAGCACCACGTCCGGGTCGGCGTCGTGGTCGGTGCTGGCCCACTCCCACGCCCCGATGCCGCGGGTGCAGTGCGCCACCGCATCGGGCATGGACAGCCAGTTCAGCGAGGGCTGCTTTCCGGCCACCACCACGTTGATGTAGTCGCGGCTGCGCAGGCAGTGGTCGGCCACTGACAGCAGCGTGTTGGTGTCCGGTGGCAGGTAGACCCGCACCACCTCGGCCTTCTTGTTCACCACGTGGTCGATGAACCCCGGGTCCTGGTGGGAGAACCCGTTGTGGTCCTGCCGCCACACGTGCGAGGTGAGCAGGTAGTTCAGCGAGGCGACCGGCCGCCGCCAGACGATGTCCCGGCTCACCTTCAGCCACTTGGCGTGCTGGTTGACCATCGAGTCCACGATGTGGATGAACGCCTCGTAGCAGTTGAACAGTCCGTGCCGGCCGGTGAGCAGGTAGCCCTCCAGCCAGCCCTGGCACAGGTGCTCGGACAGCACCTCCATCACCCGCCCGTCCGGGCCGAGGTGCTCGTCGGTGACCAGCCGGGCCGACTCCCAGGTCTTGTCGGTGCTCTGGTACACCGCGCCGAGCCGGTTCGAGTCGGTCTCGTCCGGGCCGAACAACCGGAAGTTGTTCGGGTTCAGGCGCATCACGTCGCGCAGGTAGCCGCCCAGCACCCGGGTCGCCTCGCTGCTGGCCCGGCCGGGGTTGGGTACCGCCACCGCGTAGTCGGTGAACTCCGGCAGCCGCAGTGCCCGCAGCACCGCGCCGCCGTTGGTGCGCGGGTTCGCACTCGTCCGGCGTTCGCCGGTCGGGGCGTGCCGCAGCACCAGCGGTTCGGGTCGCCCGTCCGGGTCGAACAGGTCCCCGGGCCGGTAGGACAGCATCCACCGTTCGAGTTCGGCCCGGCGCCGGGCGTCCTCCCGCACCCCGGCCAACGGCACCTGGTGTGACCGCCAGGTGCCCTCCACCGGTGCTCCGTCCACGAACGACGGTCCGGTCCAGCCCTTCGGCGACCGCAGCACCACCACCGGCCAGCCCGGCCGGGTCCGGACGCCCTCGGACCGGGCCCGCCGTTGGATCGCGGCGATGTCGTCGGCCACCCGGTCCAGTACGGCGGCCATCCGCTGGTGCATCGGCTCGGGCTGGTCACCCTCCACGTAGTACGGTGTGTGGCCGAACCCGCGCAGCAGCGCGTCGAGCTGCTCGCGCGGCATCCGGGCCAGCACGGTCGGGTTGGCGATCTTGTACCCGTTCAGGTGCAGGATCGGCAGTACCGCGCCGTCCCGCGCCGGGTTGACGAACGCGTTGGAGTGCCAGCCGGCGGCCAGCGGCCCGGTCTCGGCCTCACCGTCCCCGACCACGCAGCAGACCAGCAGGTCGGGGTTGTCGAACGCGGCACCGTAGGCGTGCGCCAGTGAGTAACCCAACTCGCCGCCCTCGTGGATCGACCCGGGCGTCTCCGGCGCCAGGTGGCTGGGGATGCCGCCGGGGAAGGAGAACTGGCGGAACAGTACGCGCATGCCGGCGGCGTCCCGGGACACGTGCGGGTAAACCTCGCTGTAGGTGCCCTCCAACCACGCGTTGGCGACCACGCCCGGCCCGCCGTGCCCGGGACCGGTCACGCACATCACGTCCAGACCACGCTCGGTGATCAACCGATTCAGGTGGGCGTGCACGAAGTTCAGCCCCGGGGTGGTGCCCCAGTGGCCGAGCAGTCGCGGCTTGATGTGCTCAGGTCGCAGTGGTTCGCGCAGCAACGGATTGTCCAGCAGGTAGATCTGCCCGACTGACAGGTAGTTGGCGGCCCGCCAGGCCGCGTCGACCGCGGCCACCACATCGGTGGCCAGCGGGTGCGGCGGCGGGGTGGCGACGAGTCGGGCGTCGATACGCGTCATCTGGCTGCTCCCGGCGGACGGGTCGGCGAACCGGTCGGAGGGGTCGGGGTGCACGGTCGGTGACCGGCACGGGGTCGGTGCGAGGCGGGTCGGTGTGGACCCGCCGGTGCCCACGACGGCGGCCCCGTTCGGGTGCCTTCCACGGTCGTGCCCGCCGGGGTGCCCCGGCCAGGGACGAACGGCACGGGCCGCTGTGACCATCGACCGTCACACCGGTCACCGGTCACCGCTCACCCTCCGACGTCGGCCACGTCGGGGTAGGGCCGCCGGGGGGTGGTCGCCGCCGACGCGGCGGCGTAACCGACCCGCAGCACCGCCTGCGGGTGCCCGGGAGCGTCCAGGATCCGCGCGGTCCGCCGCCGGGCCACGGGCATCTCCACGACCTGGCTGAAGAACGTGGCCACCAACCCGTCACCGGTGGCGGTCAGCAACAGCCGCTGCAACGCCTGACCGGCCCGCAGCCAGTCCACCGGCTCGTCCGCACCGGTGCCCAGCACCATCGTGCCGAGCAGGCCGCGGGTTGCCATCCACTCCGGCGACGCGGCGGGCGGCAGCAGGTAGGGCCGCGGCATCCCCTCGGCCGGATACGGTCCGCCGCCGAGCGAGTCCAGCGGCACGCCGTCGGGCGGGTCAGCGCTCAGTCTGGTCCACCGGGCCAGTTCGGCGCGGTAGGCCGCGTCGGTGACCATGGTGGTGATCGCCCCGACCATGATCACCGCGAACTCGTCCCGGGTCTCCAGGTTCGGCTCGCGAACCCAGGCGCCCTCGGTGCGCGCGGCGGCGTGCAGCCGGGTGCGCGACTGCGGGGTGATTGCCACCGGCAGGAAGCCGTGGCTCTGCGTGTGCCGGCGTGGCACCGCCTGGTACAGGTGGTGTTCCTCCTCCGACGGCGGGTGCCGCCGGCCGCGCACGACGGTGGCCAGGTGGCCGGGTTCGGACGGGTCGGGCAGCAGCACGGTGTGGGTGAGGTATCCCAGGTTGGACATGGCCAGCCGCAGGTCCAGGACCGCCGCGCCGCAGGACATCGTCCGCTGTCGCCCGGCGGGGTCGGCCGCGGCCAGCTCGCGGTCCGGGTCGGCGTGCACCTCGACCCGGTCCGCGCCGACCCGGAATCGCCAGGGTTGGGTGTTGTGGATGGACGGTGCCCGCCCGGCGACCCGGACCAGCATGGCCGTCTCGTCGGGACCGAATGGCTCGGTGTCCAGCCTGCTGGCCGCCGACCACCCGGCCGCCCGACCCGGACCACCGGGCCACTGGCTGTCCCGCGTCTGACCGCCCGGCATGGCACTCACCCCTCAGATCGGCCGTCACTTCCAGCCTGCGGCCGGCCGGGCCGGACGGGCAGGGGCGACGGCAGCATCCTGGCCGGGGCCTTGGTCCACCAGTGACGAGCCGTCCGGCGGTCCCACCTACCCGCCGGTCGCATATCAACCAGGTTCAAACCATGACAAACTGTCACGACGCACCTGCGCTGGCCGATTCGGGGTGCGGAGCGTGCCGGCCCGGACCAGCATCGAACCTGACCGTACTGATTGACCGCACTGACCTGACCGCCCCGGCCCAGGCTCTCCCCGGACGTGCCCGGTGCCGGGCGGAGGCCACTGCCCGCAGGGGGACGCGATGACCGACCCACCCGCTCCGCCGCCGGACGGCCCGGCCGGCCCGGACCAGGGTGTACTCGGCGACCTGGGCCGGTTGCGGCTGGAGGCCCTGCTGCGGGAGCTGGTGGACCGGGCCAGTGAGGTCATCGACTCCGAAAGCCGGCTGCACCGGCTGCTCGACGCGGTGGTCGGCATCGCCAGCAACCTGACCCTGCGGGAGGTGCTGCGCCGGATCGTGGAGTCCTCCTGTGACCTGGTCGGCGCCCGCTACGGCGCGCTGGGGATCATCGGCGAGAAGGGCGGGCTGGTGGAGTTCGTCAACGTCGGCATCGACGAGGAGGTTCGGCGCCGGATCGGCCCGCTGCCCACCGGTCAGGGCATCCTGGGCCTGCTCATCGAGGATCCGCGCCCGCTCCGGCTGCGCGACCTGACCCTGCATCCCAGGTCCTTCGGGTTCCCGCCGAACCACCCGGCGATGCGGTCGTTCCTCGGCGTGCCGGTGCGGGTACGCGGCTCGGTCTTCGGCAACCTCTACCTGACCGAGAAACGGGGCGGCGGCGAGTTCACCGACTCCGATGTGGACGTGGTGACCGCGCTGGCCGCCGCGGCCGGCATCGCCATCGAGAACGCCCGGCTGTTCGAGGAGACCCACCGCCGGGAACTGTGGCTGCGGGCCAGCACCGAGATCACCGCGGCCCTGCTGTCCGGGCGGTCCTCCCGGGACGTGCTCGGGCTGGTGGCCGAACGCGCGCGGGCCGCGACCGGGGCGGAGTTCGCGGCGATCGCGCTGCCCGGCGACGAGCCGTCGGAACTGGTGCTCGACGTGGTGGACAGCCCGACCGTGGACCGGCTGGTCGGCCGGTCCATCCCGGTGCGCGGGTCGGTGTGCGGGGAGGTGTTCACCGGCGGCGCCCCGCGGGTGCTCGACGGGACGGCCGCGCACCGGCCGGGGTGGGCCGGGCCGGCCGACGCCCCCGACCCGGCCTCGGAGGCCGGCCCGATGCTGCTGGTGCCGTTGCGCGGCGGCGAGGACGTGCTGGGCGTGCTGGTGGTGGCCAACCTGCCCGACTCCCGGGAGTTCAGCCAGCAGGAACTGCGGATGGCCGAGACGTTCGCCGGGCACGCCGCGCTGGCCGTGGAGTTCTCCCGGGCACAGGACGACCGGCAGCGGCTGGCAGTGTACGAGGACCGGGACCGGATCGCCCGTGACCTGCACGACCTGGTCATCCAGCGGCTGTTCGCGATCGGGCTGGGATTGCAGGGCACGGCCCGGGTGGCCATGCGCCGGGAGGTCTCCGAGCGCATCGCCGGGTTCGTCGGGGACCTGGACGCCACCATCGCCGAGATCCGGCGCACCATCTTCTCGCTCCAGGCCCCGGCCGAGGAACGAACGAGCCTGCGCGCCCTGGTGCTGTCGGCCTGCTCGGCGGCCTCGGAGTCGCTGGGGTTCGAGCCGCACCTGCGGATGGAGGGCCCGCTGGACCTGGCCACCCCGCCGGCGCTGTACCCGCAAGTGGTCGCGACGCTGCGTGAGGCGCTCAGCAACGCGGCCCGACACTCCGGGGCGACCAGGGTCGAGGTCGAGGTGCGGGCCGATGTCGGGCGGTCCGCGCTGGTGCTGGTGGTCACCGACGACGGCAAGGGCATGCCGGCCGGGTCGCCGCCGCGCAGCGGTCTGGCCAACATCGACGAGCGCGCCCGGTCGGCCGGCGGCACCCTCACCGTGGTGCCCGCCCCCGGGTCGGGCACCTGCCTGACCTGGCAGGTCCCACTGGGCTGATCCCCGCCCGGCCGGCCGCACCGAGACCGGCCAGCCGGTGGCGGTCAGTCCGGGGTGTCGCGGCGGTGGATCTCGGCGGCGAGCACGGCGGCTTGGGTGCGGCGTTCCATCCCGAGTTTCATCAGCAGGTTGGACACGTAGTTCTTCACCGTCTTCTCGGCCAGGAACAGTCGTTCGCCGATCTGCCGGTTGGTCAGGCCCTCCCCGATCAGGTCCAGTACCCGTCGCTCCTGGGTGGACAGCGAGGCCACCCGCTCGTCCCGCTTCGGGCCCTCCCGCAACCGGGTCAGCACGGCCTGGGTCACCTGCGGGTCGAGCAGCGACCGGCCGGCCGCGACGTGCCGTACCGCCTCGACGAAGTCGCCGCCGTGCACCTGCTTGAGCACGTACCCGGCGGCACCGGCCATGATGGCCGAGAACAGTGCCTCGTCGTCGTCGTAGGAGGTCAGGATCAGGCAGGCCAGGTCCGGGTCGGCCGAACGCATCTGCCGGCACACGTCGATGCCCGACCCGTCCGGCAGGCGCGCGTCCAGGATGGCCACGGTCGGGCGCAGCGCCGGAATCCGCCGGAGCGCCTCACCGGCCGTGGCCGCCTCACCGACCACCTCGAAGTCCGGTTCGGTCTCCAGCAGGTCGCGCAGCCCGCGGCGGACCAGTTCGTGGTCGTCGAGCAGGAAGATCCGGATCGGTGCCGGCGGCGGGCCGCCGGGCGGACTCTCGGCCATGCCGACATTTTCTCCCCGGAACCGCCCCACCGCGAGGGCCACCGTCCCACCCCACCCAGGGCCTTTGGTCCCGCGTCGGCCGGCCGCCCGAC
This sequence comes from Mycobacteriales bacterium, assembly GCA_036278435.1. Taxonomy (GTDB): domain Bacteria; phylum Actinomycetota; class Actinomycetes; order Mycobacteriales; family DASULA01; genus DASULA01. The sequence goes on from DASULA010000243.1 coordinate 7,823, forward strand.
CCGGGTCACCCGGTGGCCTCGGCCGGCACCCCGATCCGCAGGACGACCTGCGGCTCGCCCGCGTCGGTCAGATCGCGCAGCGTCGCCCTGGCTCCGGGTACCTCCATCGGGGCGGTGAGCGGGGACGCGGACAGCCCGTGCACCTCGGCGACCAGCAGCACCCGGGCGGTCGCCTCGCCGGCCCGCAACCAGTCCCGCCGACCGTTCCCACTGGTGCACAGCACGGCCAGGGCAGGGTGTCCGGCCGGCCCTCGGTCCAGCCGCACGCCAGCCGCCGCGGGTGCCACCGGGTCGCCGATCGTGGGCGGGTGCGCTCCGGCCGGTCCGGACGGCCGGGCGGCGGCCCCTCCGGCGGGTCGCGCCTGGTAGGCCGGGTCAGCCGTGCGGGCCAGGTCGGCCCGGGCGATCAGACCGGCCAGCCGGGACCACGCGTCGGGGTCGGTGACCGGGTACAGCTCGGCGTCTTCGAACCGGGCCGCGGCGACCAGCTCGGTCATCCGGTCGGCCGGAACCGGTTGGGTCCCCAACGGGCGGGGGTCGGTCCGCCGGTTGGCGGCCGCATCGGCCAACCGCAGGTCCCGGTCCTCCGGGACCGCGCGGCCCACCAGCAACAGCCGGGCGATGTGGTCCGGGTCATTCTCTGGGTCGTGGTCCGGGTCATGGTCCGGGTCACCGGCGCCGGGGAACGTCAGGGTCCGCACCGCCCAGCCGGCGGCGAGCAGCGCCGTGCGGGCATGTTGCAGGCCGGCCCCGCAACTGACCAGTCGGGCCCGCCGGTCCAGGTCCGGATCCGGATCCAGGTCCGGATGCAGGTACGGGTCGGACGGCCGACGCCCCGGGTCGGTGTACAGGTTCAGGCCGTCGACGGTCACCTCCCACCGCCACGGCCGGGCGTCGTGCACCGACGGCGCCCGCGCGGCCAGGGCCACCGCCCGGTGCAGTGCCCCGGCGGTACGGTCCGGACCGTCGCGTTGGTCGCGTTGGTCGCCGCGGCCCGGACCGGCCGGAGTCGCCGCGGGCGTCCCGGACGGGTCGATGGCCACGCCCCGCACCAACGGGTTGGCCAGCAGGACCAGTTCGCCGGTCCGGTCCAGCCAGTCCTCGGTGGCCCGCTCGCCCAGCCGCTCGACCAGCGGGTCGCCGCGCGGCACCCGGCGGGCACTGCCGGTCACCAACACGCTCCACCCGGCGCCGGTCCGCGCGTCGATGTCATCCACCTGGAGCGAGAGCACATCCCCGTCCCGGACCGAGTTCGGCGTGGCGATCCGCACCACCACCTGCCGGCCGTCGGCGACGAACGGCACCGGCTCGGCCGCCGGCAGCGCGTTGAGCGTGGTGATGAGCCGCCCCCGCCGGGTCGAGCCGAGCAGGCCCACACTCTGGGCGTCGGACAACGCCGACCGTCCGACCTGCACCACCATCGGCCTGCCGCCCTTCGGAGGAACACCTGGCGCCATCCTGGTCCGTCCGCCGGCCCGGTCGGCAGGGCCGCAGGTCCCGTTCCCCCGGGCCGTCCGCACCGACGGTCGCGCGGGACACCGGGTCGGGGCGCCGGTGGTGGCCGTCGGGACCGACGGTGCGCGGGCAGTCCGGGCGCACCCGATCCGGCGGGACCTTGGACCGCCCAGAACGGTCCGGGTGCCCAACCAAACCAGGCCGTTGGTCCCTGCGGCCGGCTCCGGCCCGGCGGGATCGTATGTCCGGCAGAATCGTCCGGCCCGCCAGGAGGCGTCCGATGACCGTCCACACCGAAAGTCCCGTCGCACCGCGGGCATACTCCGCCGGACCGGATGCGACGGCGCCGGCCCCGGCGCGATTCGTCTGGGCCCTCACCCGGATCGGGTTGGGCTGGATCTTCCTGTGGGCGTTCCTGGACAAGACCCTCGGCCTCGGCCACGACACCACCCACGGGGCCGCCTGGATCCGTGGCGGGTCGCCCGCCAAGGGCTTCCTGGCCTTCGCCACCACGGGCCCGTTCGCCGACGCCTACCAGGGTCTCGCCGGCGACGCCTGGGTCGACTGGTTGTTCATGCTCGGTCTGTTGGGCGTCGGGGCCGCCCTGCTGGCCGGGGTGGGTGTCCGGGTGGCCGCGGTGGCCGGGGCGGCCATGATGCTGCTGATGTGGGGCGGGGTACTGCCCCCGGCGAACAACCCGTTCGCCGACGACCACCTGATCTACGCCCTGGTCCTGATCGGCCTGGCGCTGGTGCGAGCCGGCGACACTCTCGGCCTGGGTGCCCGCTGGGCTCGCACCGGATTGGTCGAACGCCACCCGTGGCTTCGGTGACCGCACCGGTCGCACCGGCACCCCGCCCGCCCCGCCGGGCGGGCGGGGTGGCCGCGTGCCACCGGCCGGCGGGAGTCAGCCGGCCGGGTGGCCCTCCACCAGAGTCGCCCACAGCATTCGCCGGGTCGAGCACCACCGTTCCCCGCGGGACCGGCGCCACCGCCAGCGAGTCGAGCAGACCCGGCAGCGACCACGCTCGTCGGGCTCGTGCATCGCTGCCACGGCCAGCACGGTCCGCCCCAGGACGGCCGGATCAGCGTCGGCGATCAGGAACGGCAACGGGTCGGAATTCCGCCCGGCCACATCGCCGGCGGGTTCCCGAACACTCGTGGCCGCGTCGTGGTATTCGGGTCCTCCCGTGGCCTGGACGGATACATCAGACGAACCGGACACACCACGGTTTTCCTCGTCGAACACGACCCGCCCCTCCAACTCGCGCCTCGGCGTGTTGGTGCAAGACGGTATGCGGGTTAAAGCTGCAAACGTCCGCATGTGCGGACAGTCATCAAATTACTCCGAACGGCTCAGAGAATGGCGTTCCGAACGCCCATCCTGTGCGCCATCCGGCGTAGCTCGGCTCCTCCGGCGGACATCTGAGCCCGGCGCAGCAGGTCCGAGACGATCTCCCGGGCGAACGGATTGTTGCGCACCCGCACCGGGGCCAGACTCTCGGCCTCCAGCAGCGCGCGCAGGGCGTCCTCCCGGCGGCGAGCCTGGGCCAGCGCACGGCCGAGGTCCACGTGGTAGGACGACCGGCGGGACCGCACCGGTATCTGGCGGGGGTCGATGCCGTTGCCGATCTCGATGGCACGACCGGCCTCGCCGGCCTCCACCGCGATCGACAGCCGCCACAGGTCGACGTTGACCGGACCGAAGGCCAACCAGAACGCGTTGCAGTCGCCGGTGCGGCTGGCCACCCGACGCGCCTCGGCCAGCGGTGTGTCGGCGTCCTGACGGCGGCCCGAGGCGACCGCGGAGAAGGCCGCGGTCAGGCACTGCATCCCGTAGACCTGGAGCCCCTCCTCGGTGTCCCGCGGCACGCTGTCACTGGCCGCCTCGGCGATCTGCGCGGCACCGGTGTTCGCGCCCAGCGACAGCAGTCCCTGCGCGACGCTGAACGCGGCCACCGCGCTCCACAGTGGATCCTCCACCCGCAGTGCGGCCTGCCGGCCCCGGTCGGCGGCGATCCAGGCCAGGTCCGCGGCGTTGAGGTTCTTCAGCCACAGCACCGCCACCTGCGCCACCAGCACGATCTTCCGCAGCGCCAACTGCCCATCCGGTCCGTCGCCGGCAGCGACCGCGTGCAGGTCTCTGATCAGGTCCGGCAGGAGCCGGCCGACCTCCTCGTACTCGCAGGCCTGGCGCAGGTCGAGCACCCGATCGGTGAGCCGTTCCAGCTCCTCCACCGGCCGGGTGCTGGTGTGCTCGGTGTGCTCCAGGTCGGATCCGACCAGAGCCAACCGGACGTCGGCCACCGCCGCGTGGGCGGCCGAACTGGTCGGGTCGTCCGGCGGGAACTGTTGACCGATCAGCTCGTGCACCGAGATCCTGAGTACCTCGGCCAGCGCCGAGATATGCGAGCGGCGCTCCAGCCGGCGTCGGCCGTTCTCAATGTCGGACAGGAAGGACTTGGATAAGCCGGCGAGTTCGGCGCAGACACGGACCGACAGGCCACGGCGCTCCCGGTACGCCCGGACCCTGTTCCCGATCTCGCTGCCTGACATGGAACTCACCTCCGTCGCTGGGATCAGGCCCACCGGCACCGGAGCGACCTCCGCGCCGGCTCCCCCCAGCCACGGGCCCTGCGAGGTTTACTCCGCCCTTATAGCGCGATAGCGGACGTAACACTCACAGAGCAACCACGATACCCGACCGGTTTTGCCATGTCCTGTTGATCTTCACCGTGAGTGGAACACCGGACCCGCCCCACCAGACCCGGTGCTCCGCACATGGCACCACGGTCGCCGCGGCCCGCACCAGTCGGCGACTCGGCGACGGCGTGCCCTGGTGCCGTATCAGACAACGTCCACCCCGCCCCGCAGGTGTGAGGTTTTCGCAAGAAAACCTCACGTGTAACCGGTTACTGTTGCAGGTTTTCGCGAGAAAACTCAGGTGGGCGAGCGGGCGAACGGTACCGGTCACGGCTCTAGCCCAGGATCACGTCCTGGACCGGCCTTCCCGGAAGGTGGGGCTGGTCGGTCGACGGGTAGCCGATCCGGACCACGTACTGCGGCAGGTCGGGCAGCCGCAGCGCCGACGCGAGCGACTCGCGCAGCCCCGGCACCTCCACCACCTGGGTCAGCGTGGAGGCCACCAGGCCCCGCACGGTGGCGGCCAGCAGCACCCGGTGCAGCGCCTGGCCGGCCGTCAGCCAGCCGCGTGGGTCGTCCGAACGGGCGCCCACGGCCAACAACAGGTCCCGCTGGTGGTCGCACTGACTCAGGTCCGCGCTTGCCACCGGCGCGCGCCGCAGTCCGGGCCGCAGGTGCGGTGTCCCCGGCCGTGGCGCCACGTGTGTCGCCGCCGGCATCCCGGCCGGACGGCCGGTCGACGCACCGTGTCCGACCCGCACCCGCCGGTTCCAGGTGGCCAACTCGTCCCGGTAGGACCGGCTGCGCAGCAGCACGCCGGCGGCCCGGTCGGACAGTTCGGCCAGCCTGGCCCGGTGCGCCGGCGACCGAATCTCCCGCACCCAGGCGTCCTCGGCCCGCGCCGCGGTCTCCAGTTCGGCCACGACGTGGTCGGGCACCGGATACGGCGCGAACGGCCGGGGGTGCCAGCGGCGCCTCGGCATCGCCTCGAACAGCCGCTCCTCGTCCGAACTGGCCTCGCCCGGCGGTCCGGACAGCACGGTGGCCAGGTGGGTGGGCGTGTTCGGGTCCGGCAGCAACGGCACCACCGCCCGCCGGCCCCGCATGGCCACCGCCAGCCGAATGCCGAGCAGCGCCGCACCGCAGGAGATCGTCGCCTCCCGCCCGTGCGGGTCGGTCATCGGCAGCGCCCGGCCGGTGTCCCGGTACAACTCGACCCGGTCGGGTCGGATCCGCACCAGCCACGGTTGGGCATTGTGGATCGACGGCGCCAACGCGACCGCCCGCGCCACCATGTTGCGGTCCTGGTCGTGCTGCCAGTCGTGCTGCTGGTCGTGGCCGCGACTCCTCCGCTCCCCCGCGCGTGTGTGCTGCCCGGCGGCGGGGAGGGTTCGGGTCGGCGGACGCCGCCGTTCCGGCGCCGCGCGCACCTCTCCGTCGCGACCACCTCGCGTACCCGCGGGCGCGCCCGCCAGCGGTTCGCCGGTCACCCTTCTCATCTCGGATCCCTCCATCGGTGGTCACCCTCCACGCTAGGTCGGGCCGTTGCCCGGCGGCAGGGCCGGACGACTCCACCGAGCGCCGGCGTCGGTCCCGATCCGGTCACCGCGCGGTCCGGATCGCCGGCCATCGGTCGTTCCCGGACGGAGCCGCCGGCTGCGGCCCCGGGCGATTCGGGACCTCCGACCGGTGCCACCGGAGCGGAGCGGCCGACCACCCGGACGGCGGAGCGTCATCAGGGTGCCTCGGGTGTGGCCCGGCCGCGACCCGACACGATCAGTCACAGTCGGCTCGCCGACCGTGTTCCCCGGTGGAAACATGGCCGGCGAGTGAGCGGGGGGCGGTGTGCGGGTTCTGGTGGTCAACGCCGGCTCGTCCAGTCTGAAGCTGCGGCTGCTCGACGCCACCGACGGCGTGGCCGCCCACGCCGACGTCGACCCCTGGGACGGCGCCGACGAACGCCCGATCGCCGAGTTCGCCGCGCGGGCCGGGCGGGTGGACGCCCTCGGCCACCGGATCGTGCACGGCGGTGCGGAGTTCACCGGTCCGGTCCGGATCGACGCCGGGGTGCGGCACCGGATCGCCGCGCTCACCGACCTGGCACCGCTGCACCAGCCGCGCGCGCTGGCCGCCGTGGACGCGGCCGGCGCCGCGCTGCCCGGGACCACCGCGGTGGCCTGCTTCGACACCGCGTTCCACGCCGCGCTGCCCGACGCCGCGACCACCTACGCGATCCCGGCCGACTGGCGCCGGCGGTGGGGGCTGCGCCGCTACGGCTTCCACGGGCTGTCCCACGCCTACGCCTGCCGGCGGGCGGCCGAACTGGTGCGGGCCGCGCCGGAGGACCTGCGGGTGGTGAGCTGCCACCTGGGCGCGGGCGCGTCGCTGGCCGCGGTGCGCGGCGGGCGGCCGATGGACACCACGATGGGATTCACACCGCTGGAGGGCCTGGTGATGGCGACCCGTTCGGGCACGGTGGATCCGGGCCTGGTGCTGTGGCTGGTCGAGCGCGCCGGGCTGCCGGCCGGGGTGGTCTCCGCCGCGCTGGAACGCGACTCCGGGCTGGCCGGCCTGTCTGGGCGTCCCGGTGGCGACCTGCGCGCGATCCGGGCGGCGGCCCGCGACGGCGACCCGGACGCCCGGCTGGCCATCGCCGTGTACACCCACCGGCTGCGCCAGCAGATCGCCGGGATGTGCGCCGCCATGGGCGGGATGGATGTACTGGTCTTCACCGGCGGCGTCGGTGAGCACGACGCCCGGCTGCGCCGGCAGGCCGTCGACGGTCTGGGTTTCCTGGGCGTCGAGGTGGACCCGGACCGCAACCGCGCGGCCCGGGGCGACACCGAGGTGGGCGCGGCCGGTGCCCCGGTCCGCGCGGCGGTGGTGACCGCCCGGGAGGACGTGGAGATCGCCCGACAGACCCGCTCGGTCCTGTCCGGCCGGTGAGTGGTTCCCCCGGACCTCAGCCCGGACCTCAGCCCGGACCGGGCGAGAGCTTGCCAGCCCGCTCGCCCTGACCCGTCCTAACCGGACAGGTCGGCGTGTTCGTGGGTGACGCTCTCGATGTCGTTGGACGCCGCGTGCAGCAGCCGGTGGGCGAGTTCGGCCAACGCCCTGGCCACCGCCAACTCGTCTCCGATCCCGGGCACGCTGGGATCACCGGGGTTTCGCCGGGCGGTCCCCCGCGCCCGCAGCGCGACGCCGTCGCCGGGCGTCAGCCGGGCCTCGGCCCGGGTCACGTTGTCGTGTTCGTCGATGGCGACGTCCACGCTCCACCGTTTCATGGTTTCCATGGTCATTCGCCCCCTTCGGCCGGACGCGGGTTCGCGCCCGGCACAACCGGCCGGCGCCCGCCCCGGCCCCGGCGGGCGCCGGCCACGGTCAGTCGGCCCGGCTGACCGGCACGCTGCGGGCCTCGTCGCGCCGTCCCCTGATCGGCACCGAGACCTCCAGGATCCCGCCGACGTAACGGGCGGTGATGCCCGCCTCGTCGGCCCCCCGCGGCAGCGGGATTCGGCGGGTGAAGGTGCCGTAGCGAAACTCCGACCGCCCGGCCTCGCGCCGCTCCTCCCGCCGTTCGGCCTCGATCGCGAGCACGCCCTGGTCGACCTGCACGCTGACGTCACGGTCCGGGTCGATGCCGGGAAGTTCGGCGCGCACCAGGTAGTGACCGTCCTCGGCGCCCTCCTCGACCCGGATCCCGCGCGGGTTGATCTGCGGCCAGCCGAGCATCCCGGGCAGACCCTCGGCCCAGTCGAACAGATCCGGGAGCCCGCGCCTGACCTCACGCCGTGGTTCGGTGGTCATCTCGTCCTCCTCGGGTTGGGTGGTCGATGTGGCCAGCCGGCCGTCGGCCGACCCGGTAGCCACACCACCAGCAGACAACCGCGGGCGAAACGGTGAAAGGGCACACCTGCCCCGGCCCGGGGGACTTTGGAACCACCCACCGGTGCCACCTCCGGCTCGCCGGAGGGCGGTGGCGGGACCGGTGGCCCAGCCGGTGGCCCAGCACGGGTCGGAGGACCACCCTGGGCGGGACCTCCGGCCCTGACCCCGGCGGGGGTCGGGCGGGGAGCATCGACGGTGGCAGCGACCCGGGCAGGTGATTCGATGCGCGCGTTCCGCGGGGTGTACCCGCCCGCGGTCGGCCGCCCTCGGGGCGGCGGACCGCTCCGGGCCGCGGGTGAACCGGCCGGACCGGAGCGCCGATGAGACCGGGGCGGGCCGTCGAGGGAAGGCCCGGCGCGGTGCCTGGCGTGCGGGCCGCCGCGGTTCCCCCGGTGATCGACCTGAACCGGATGGACGGGGCGGTCTTCGACATCGACGGCGTGGTCACCGACACCGCGCGGGTGCACGCGGCGGCCTGGAAGCGCACCTTCGACTCGGTGCTGCGCCGGAACGCCCGCCGGATCGGGAAGCCGATGAAACCGTTCGACCTACGCGCCGACTACCTGCGTTACGTGGACGGCAGGCCGCGGTTGGACGGCCTGCGCGGCTTCCTGGCCGCGCGCGGCATCGTGCTGCCCGAGGGCAAGCCCACCGACCAGCCCGGGGCGTTCACCGTGTACGGGCAGGCCCGGCGCAAGGACGAGTACTTCCTGGACCGGTTGCACCGGCACGGCGTGCTGGCGTTCGGGTCCACAGTGGACCTGCTCCGCCAGATCCGGACGCATGGCGCCGTCACCGCGGCGGTGTCCTCCAGCCGCAACGCCGCCGAGGTGCTCGCCTCGGCCGGCGTGACCGACCTGTTCGACGTGCGGGTGGACGGCCGGGACGCGATGCGGATGGGGCTGGCCGGCAAGCCGGACCCGGCGCTGTTCATCGAGGCGGCCCGCCGGCTGGGCAGCCGGCCGGACCGGCTGGTCGTGGTGGAGGACGCGCTGGCCGGCGTCGAGGCCGGCTGCCGGGGCGGGTTCGGACTGGTGGTCGGGGTGGACCGCGGTTCGCACTCGGCCGACCTGCACCGCGCGGGCGCGCACGTGGTGGTCACCGACCTGGCCCAACTGTCCCTGCGGGGGAGGCGCGGATGAGCGAGTGGGTACTGGCCTACCACGGGTTCGACCCCGCCGCCGAGGGGCTGCGGGAGGCCCTGTGCACCCTGGCCAACGGCTACCAGGGCACCCGGGGCGCGGCCCCGGAGTCGGCCGCCGACGACGTGCACTACCCGGGCACCTACATCGCCGGTGTCTACAACCGGCTGAGTTCGGACGTGGCCGGTCGGATCGTGCAGAACGAGGACCTGGTCAACGTGCCGAACTGGCTGCCGACGACGTTTCGCATCGAGGGTGGCGACTGGTTCGACCTGGCCGGGGTCGACATCCTGGACTACCGCCAGACACTGGACCTGCGTCGGGGGATGCTGACCCGGCTGATCCGGTTCCGCGACGGCGCCGAGCGGGTGACCAGGCTCGCCGAACGCCGGCTCGTGTCGATGGCCGACCCGCACGTCGCCGCCCTTCAGACCACCCTGGAACCGGAGAACTGGTCCGGGCGGGTGGAGGTGCGCTGCGCCCTGGACGGGCGGGTGACCACCGACGGGGTGGCCCGGTACCGCAGCCTCAACGGCGACCACCTGGTTCCGGTGGCCGACGGGCACAACGGCGACGTCATGTGGCTTCAGGTGGAGACCCAGCAGTCGCGGGTCCGGATCGCCGAGGCCGCCCGGGTCGGGGTCGAGGGGGCGGCGCGGGTCGACCGCGGCTTCGACCGGGCGGACGGGTGGGTGGGCACCCTGCTGACCCTCGACGTGGCCGCCGGCACCCCGGTGACCGTGCAGAAGGTGGTGGCGATCTACACGTCCCGCGATCCGGGCATCTCCGAGAGCCTGGAGGCGGCCCGGGTCGGCGCGGACCGGGCCGGCGACTTCGACGCCCTGCTGAACCGGCACGCGCTGGCCTGGCGGCGGATGTGGGGCCGGTCCAGCATCACCGTGGACGGCAGCGGCGATCTGGCGTTGAACGTGCACCTGTTCCACCTGTTGCAGGTGTGTTCTGATCACGTGGCCGACCTGGACGTGGGCATGCCGGCCCGCGGGCTGCACGGCGAGGCGTACCGAGGGCACGTCTTCTGGGACGAGTTGTTCGCGTTCCCGTTCCTCAACACGCACTTCCCGCTGGTGGCACGGTCGCTGCTGATGTACCGGTACCGGCGGCTGCCGGCGGCCCGCTGGGCGGCCGGCGAGGCCGGTTACGCCGGCGCGATGTTCCCGTGGCAGAGCGGCAGCGACGGCGACGAGGAGACCCAGCGGGTGCACCTGAACCCCAAGTCGGGTCGCTGGCTGCCGGACAACTCGCGGTTGCAGCGGCACGTGAACGTGGCCATCGCCTACAACGTCTGGCAGTACTATCAGGCCACCGGCGACATGCAGTTCCTCTGCCACTACGGCGGCGAGCTGATCCTGGACATCGCCCGGTTCCTGTCCAGCCTGGCCAGCTACAACCGGGTGACCGACCGGTATGAGATCACCGGGGTGATGGGGCCGGACGAGTATCACGACGCCTACCCGGATTCCGACCACCCGGGGGTGGACAACAACTCCTACACCAACGTGATGACGGTGTGGGTGATGCGCCGGGCGTTCGACGTACTGCGCCTGCTGCCCGAGCAGCGCCGGCTCGAACTGCGCGAGTGCCTGGCGTTGGGTGGCGCGGAGCTGGAGCGGTTCGCCGACATCTGCCACCGCATGTACGTCCCGTTCCGGGACGGGATGGTGGAAGCCTTCCAGGGATATGGGGACCTGGCGGAGCTGGACTGGGACGGGCTGCGCGCCCGGCATGGTGACATCCGCCGGCTCGACCGGGTACTGGAGTCCGAAGGGGACAGTCCAAACCGGTATCAGGCGTCCAAGCAGGCCGGTGGCCTCGCCATGCTGAGCTACCTGCTGTCCGACCAGGAGATCACCGACATCCTGCACGACCTGGGGTACGACTGCGACGACGAGTGCATCGAACGAACCATCGCCTACAACCTTGCCCGCACCTCGCACGGCTCCACGCTCAGCGCCGCGGTGTACACCTGGGTGCTGGCCCGCCGCGACCCCGAGCGGGCCTGGGGGTTCTTCCGCGACGCGCTGGCCTCCGACCTGGCCGACATGCAGGGTGGCACCACCAGGGAGGGCATACATCTGGGCGCGATGGCCGCGACCGTCGACCTGGTGCGGCGCGGGTACACCGGCATGCGACTGGGCGAGGACGCGATGCGGCTGGACCCCCGGCTGCCCGACGGGCTGGACACGATGTCGATGGAGTTCCGTTACCGCGGCCACACCGGCACGCTCACCTTTCACCGGGATCGGCTCACCCTGGACCTGCACCAGTCCGAGCTCACCCCGATGACCATCGTGGTGGGCGGGCGAACCGAGTCGGTCCGTCCGGGCCAGACCACGGAACTGCCCCTCCCACCCGACCGCTGCTGACCACCTACGAGCACCTGACCACAGTCCGGCCGACGCGGGCCTCACCTGGTGACACGGGGGTCGTCGGCCCGGACCGGGCGCAGGGACTCGGCCACCCGAAACAGATCGGGGCCGGCGCCGGTGACGCCGGTGACGTCGATCTGGACCAGGACCCCGGGGCGTTCCTCCCACCTCAGTTCGGTGATCCGACGCGGGGCGGTGGGATCGGGAACGGCGGCGGCCCGGTGGCCGCGCACGGCCACGATCCGCATCCCCGGCCGCAGCATCGCCTCCAGCGGCTCGGTCACCGGCGTCACGGTGATCGACAGTTCGCCGGTGTGCTGCCCGCGCGCGGCGTAGAACACCGTCCACACCGGTCGCCACCTGACCCCGGCAAAGGCCGTCACCGGCGGCACCCGGTGGAACCCGGCCAGGTACCGGTCGGGCAGGTCCACCGTGCCGGTCGCGGCGTCGATGCGCAGCGCGTCGACCATCCGCTCCAGTTCGCCGGGTGGCAACCCGTGCCCGGTGGCCAGCCAGCGCTGGCCGCGCTCGGTCCACAGCAGCGACTGCACCGGCCGGCCGTGCGACGCGCCGTAGGCGTCGGCGGTGTGCCCGCGCACCGACTCGGTTCCGGTCAGGCCGCCCAGGCCGAAGGCGTCGGCACCCGGACCCCACACCGAGAACGTCCGCTGGACCGTCCGCCGGTCGGCACCATAGCCGACCAGGACCAGCGGGCCGGCCGCCTTCGGGCACCCGGTCCCCTGCGCGGCCCTGGCGAAGTTCATCCGCAGGCCGTCGGGCACCGCGGCCGGGTCTGGCATCAGCCGCAGCCCGTCGGCGACCCGGGGCCCGGCCCGCCGCCCGACCACCCGGCAGGCCGGCCCGTCGGGCGCCGCGGTCAGCGTCGAACCGCCCGCGATCACCTGGGCCGGCCCGCGGCCCGGCAGCACACCCCGCCACCCGGCCAGCCCGGCGCCGAGGATCAGCACCGCCGCACCGGCGCCGATGACCTTCCGCCGCCGCCGGGCCGCCCGGATCCGCCGGCCGCGGGCGACCACCGGCCCGACCGGCGGAGCCCCGGCCGCCGCCTCGGCGATCCGGCGGAGGCGATCCTCGTACCCGTCCACTGGCGCTCCGCTGCTCATCGGTTCTCCTCGTACTCGTCCCGCAGTACGGCCGCCAGCGATGTCCGGGCGCGGTGCAGGGTGGCCGCCACGGTCCCCCGGGTCACCCCCATCAGCCGTGCGACGTCCTCTTCGGACAGATCCGCCAGGTACCGCAGCGCCACTGCCGTGCGGGCCCGGGGCGGCAGTTCCCGGACCGCCGACCACAGCGCGTCGTCCACCTCGGCCGGCGCGGTCACCGGCTCGCGCCCGGCGAGGCCGGCGCGTTCGCGCTCGGCGTACCGGCGCTCCAGCCGCCGTCGCCGCGTCCACGACCGCACCTGGTTGAGCGCCACCACGTACACCCAGCCGCCGGGTGAGGCCATCGCCGACACCGCCGGCCACCGCGCGTACGCGCGGGCGAACGCCTCGGCGGTCGCCTCCTCGGCCAGCCCGTCGTCACCGACCACGGCGCGCAGGGTCAGCAGCAGCCGCGGCGCCGCGGTCGCGTACCAGTCGGCGAACCCCGCGAACCCGCCCGCGCCCTGCCCAGTCACGTCCGGATCACTCCCACACCCGGCTAACGCCGGCCGGCGGCCCGCACGTTGACACCGGCGTTCAGGGGTGGTTGGTCGGGCGGGCGGTCCGGTCGGCCGGGTTGGTGTCGATCCAGGAGTGGCGGGTGGCCTGCACGCCGAGCTGGAACCGGGTCTGCACGTGCAGCCGGTCCATCAGCCCGTGGATGCGGCGTTGCAGCGTGCGGTAGCTGATCCCGAGCTGCCGGCTGATGGCCTCGTCGGCCAGCCCGGCGGTGAGCAGGGTGAGCAGCCGCCGGTCATCCGCGCTCGGTTCGGCGTCGGCGCGCGCGCCGCCGACCGGGTCCAGCGGCAGGGACAGCGTCCACAGCGCGTCGAACAGCCCGGACAGCGCCTCGAACAGCGCCGACGGGTGCACGATCACGCCGCTCTCGATCCGGCTCGGCGCCGCCTGGAGCGGCACCACGGCGAGCCGGTCGTCGGCGAGCAGCAGCTTGGTCGGCAGCTCGGGCAGGGTGCGGGCCCGCTCGCCGGCGGCCATTTCCCGCTCCACCTGGGTGAGCCGGCCGGGAACCTCCAGCGCGGCCCGCTCGTAGATCAGCCTCGCCTCGCCGCCGCGTTCGAGCAGGGTGATCTCGGCCTCGTTCGCCGA
>DASULA010000244.1:0-5049 GCA_036278435.1 Mycobacteriales bacterium
GGATTCGGTGACGTCGCGGCCGGTGACGTGTAGGACGCCGTCTGCCTGTCCCCGTGGGCGTTTGAGGACGAGGATGGCGTCGGATGCTCCGGCGAGTCCGTTCGTGCCGCTGACGGACTCTAGGAAGTCGTCGGCGCCGGCCTTGCGGACGTGGTGGATGAGTAGGCAGGCGATGCCGTAGGCGTCGGCCACGGCCTTTGCTCGGCCGATGGCGGCGTAGTCGGCTTCGTACTGTGAGCCGCTGTGGGACTGGCCGCGGACCTTGGTGAACACGTCGATGATGACCAGTCGGGCGCCGGGGTTCCGGTCGATCCACCGGGCGATGTGTTGGTCACCCCCGTCGGGTAGCGGTGGGCATTCGGTGGCCAGGGTGAGTGCGGCCGGTGGTGGTGATCCGGCGAGCATCGCGGCGAGTCGGGTCTTGAGTCGCCGTGGCGTGTCTTCCAGGGCGAGGTACAGCACCGGTCCGGGGTCGACCGGCACCCGGCCCAACGCCCGACCACCCGAGGCGATCGCGATACCGAGTCCGAGGGACAGCCACGACTTGCCGACCTTCGGTGGCCCAGCGAACAGCGTCACCCCCTCGGCCACCAACCCGGGCACCGCCCACCGTGGTTCGGGGAAGTCGGTGGCCATCAGTTCGGCCGCCGTCCACGCTGTCCGCCGCTGGGCTTGCCCGGTGCTGTTGTCGTTCATGCGGCGATCTGTCGGGGTCGGTTCGTTCCGGCGCGCAGACCAGAGGCGATGGTGGAGTCGCGTTCGCGTCCGGTGTAGGCGCCGGCCGCGATGTGTCCGGCTGATGCGTCGGTGAGGACGTGGCGCACGTGTTCGGTGGTCAATGCCCCGGTGGCGGCCAGTTGGCCGAGTGCCTGAGCGGCGATGTACAGGGCGTGGTTGCGTTGCCCGGGGGTGGCGTTCCGGACTCGTGCCGCTTCGGCCCGCAACGCGGCCGTCAGGTACGCCGATCGCCGGCCGGTGTCGGGCAGGGTGACCGGTTCGGCCGGTGCCACCGGCACGGACGGGGTGAGTAGGTCGGCAAGCCAGGTGGGCAGTGGCGCCGTAGGCGCCTCGTGTAGCACTTCGTATCCCCTGCCGCCGACCGCGCTGCCGGCGGCGACGACGTACCCGCCAGCGGCGCGGGTGTCGATCAACCAGCCGAGCCGACCGGCGGTGTTCCGCAGCGGGTCACCGGCGGGCGCGGTGTAGTAGGCGTGTAGCCCGGCCCGGCCGGTGCGGACAAGGTGGGTGTCGTAGGGCAGCGGTTGCCCGGCCCGCTCGGCCAGTACGGCCAGGACGTCCTCACCGCATCCGACACCCGGGATCTGCCACTGGGCCGGCGGGCCGTTGTCGTCGGGCTTGGGCTGGTCCAGGTCGACCACGACCAACCCGGACGGTCCGCAGGCAACCCCGACGTTGTACGGCCCGGCCGACCAGCACCGGGTGATCCGGTCGGGGTCGGTGGTGGCCCGAGACTCCCAGTCGCGGACGGCCGGGCGCTTGTCGTCGGGACGCAGCGGGAACACCGGCCAGCCACACTCGGCGGCGTGTAGTGCGGCGGCCAGCAGTGTCATTGAACCGGTTGGGTGTGGGGATGCGATCATCGGTGGTGCTCCGGTTCTCTAGGGAGTTCTGGGGATGGTGCCGGCCCGGGAGTTCGCCGCTCCCGGGCCGGCTGCGGCTACTTCGTGAGGTGTTGGCGTAGGCACCGTTCGGAGCAGAACGGGGTGCCGTCGACGTGCTGGCGGGTGGTCGTGCCGCACGCCGCGCAGGGCTGCGGGGTGGGTAGCGGGTAACCCGGCATCACTCGCCCCGGCCTGTGCCGCAGTCTGAACAGGTGACCGTGGTGACCCGGCCTCGGGTGGTGACGTCCACGGACCGGGATCCGCACTCCGGGCAGCGGCCCCGCGTCCCGGCCGGCTGGCCGTAGTTGTACTGGTTGCCGGTACCCAGGTGCACTGGTCCGGTCGCGCCGGTGATGACCTTGCCCACCGGGCCGGTGATGGTGATGTGTCGTCCCATCTCTGTGTGTCCTCTCGTGGTCGCCGGTCCCGTCTGGACCGGTCACCGCGACCGCCCGGGGGTGAGCCCGGACGGCACGGTGGCCGGTCAGCGTGCCCGGTAGTAGCCGGACCGCGGATCGGTGAGGTGGCTGGTGTGGATCCGGCCGCCGTCGACCAGGCGGAGCCGGTCCGCCGTGGTGGCTGGCCTGCCACACGCGGCGCAGATGTCCCGGCGGCCAGACCGGTCCCGCTCGCGTTGCGCCGTGCTACGCCGGTTGATCAGTCCCATGGTGGTGTCCTTTCAGGTCAGGTGTGCCGCGGCGTTGGCCAGGATCGTGTTGTGGTCGAAGGCCAAAATGCTGGCCAGTGCCTCGGGTAGGGGTGTCCACTGGGCGGCACGGGCGTCGTCACCGGCGGTCGGCTCCGGCGTGGTGTCCAGCCGGGCGACGTAGGCCCAGGTGACGTAACGGCCGCGGGGGTCTCGGCCGGGTGTGCTGTAGACGCCCACCAGGACCATCGCGCTGGTGTGGATGCCGGTCTCTTCGGCCAGTTCGCGGGTGGCGGTTTCCTGCACGGTCTCGCCGGTGTCGACGTGACCACCAGGCAGCGCCCACATGCCCTCGTAGGGGTTCCAGCGGCGGCGGATCAGCAGGACGTGCGGCACGCCGTCTCGGTCGGCCACGCACACCACGTCAGCGGTCAGCCGGGCGGTTTCGGGGATGGTGTCGGTCATGATGGTGGGTACCTCGTTCCTCGGTTGGTAGCTGGGGGTTGGGGGTGTGCCGCCCGGGAGACCGCAGATCTCCCGGGCGGCTGGCTGTTACTGCGCGCGCATGGGCTTGCCGCACTTCGGGCACGTCTGGCTGGCCGGGACGTGGGACTTCAGCCCCGTCCACCGGGACGTGACGCCGCATCGTGTGCACCGGAACGTGATCTGGACGCGGTCGGGGCTGGTTTCTCGGGCGGGCATGGCTCCTCCTCTCGTGCCTGCCGGTCCTGTCTGGGCCGGTGACCGTGCCGCCCGGACGCTCGGCCCGGGCGGCACGGTCACCGGTCAGCGCTTCTTGGCACGCTTCTCGGCGAGGATGCGGGTGCACTTGGGGCAGGGTGGGGAGCCCAGTGGGGCGCCGTGGGAGCGGATCCACTTGCCGCACGCGGTGAACCCGTTCAGTCCGGTCAGGACCAGTTCGGTGGACAGCCAGCCGGCCGCCTCGTGCATCACCTTGTCGCTCATCGGAGGGTGTCTCCTCACGCTCGGACGGTCCTGTGCGGGCCGTGGTCGGGTCGGGGGTGCTAGCCGTTAACCCGCAGGTCAGGGCGGGTGTTCGGGCCGCTAGCGGGGGTGCTAGGACCTATCGGGTCGGCTCGTCCAGGTCGGATCGGCGGATACCGCGCCGGTTGGCCGGTTGGCCGTCCATGCCGGTGGCCCAGACCTGCCGGGTTTCGATGCCGGCCGGCTTGAGAGCCGCGGCGAGCTGGACGGGTGTCCACCCGGTGTAGGTGTCCGGGTAGGCCTGTGCGAGTCGGGCGCACAACACGTCGGAGTGCGCCCGCTCATCGACGCCGATCGCTTCGGCCAGGTCGTCGCGGATGTTGCGCTCGTGGCGTTCGGCGACCGGGGCGTCTCCGATCGCGGCACCGGTCAGGGTCCCGGCCGCGTCGCGTAGTGCGCGGCCGCGCTGGCAGATCGTCTCGGCGTCGCGGCCGTCGGCCAGGTAGGTGCGGACCACGCTGGATGCCACTTCGTCGCCGCTGTCGCCGGTGCCGCGGAGTAGACCGACACCCTTGGCGTCGGCGGACAGGGTCGCGGCGTTGAGGCCCTCGGAATACGCCCCGGCGCCGAGGACCACCTCGGACACGTCCCGGGACATCACGCGCAGTGCGAACCGGATGCCGAACTGGTCGCGGAACCCCGAGGGCATGCTGTCCTTGTCGGGCTTTTGTGTGCTGGCCAGGAAGTGGACGCCGACCGCGGGGGCGGCCTTGACCAGGTCGGTCAGGACCTCGTAGATCTCCTTGCCGTAGGTCCCGTGGCCCAGTGCCCGTTGGATTTCGTCGGCCACGACCAGGACCACGGGCATGCCGTAGCGGGTGGACCGGGCGATGGCTTCGGTGAGTTTGCCCTCCGGGGTGACGCTGGGGGGCAGGTTGCGCAGGGTGCGGTACCGCCGGTCAACCTCGACCTGAAGTTCCTGCATGTCCGCGAGGAACTCCGCGACCGGGTCAACCCCGGTGTCGGGGTCGGGGCGGTCACCGAACTGGATGCGGTGCGCGACGTGGCGGAACGGCACCCAGTCCGGCGAGCCCTTGAAGTCGTACACGTACATCCGCACATCGGGGTCCAACGCGGCGGCGAGCGCGGGGAGCCGAGCGGAGAACGTCTTACCCATCCTCGGGATCGCACCGACCAACATCGCGGTCCACATCAGACACAGCGGCACCGTCGCGCCGCGCTCGTTCACCCCGAACCCGAACGGCTGCCAGAAGTTCACCCGGGCGGTGGTGACCAGCGGGGACCGGCCGGCAGGCACGGACAGCGGGTCGACATCGGCCACCCACATCACGACCCGCCGGGCCGACCCGGTGCCGCCACGCTGGCGGGACAGGAACACTTGCCGCTCGTCGCGGTCGAGTCCGCTGGAGATCTCCACCCGGCGGCTGATCGCACGGTCGGCGGTCTGACCGGGCGGCAGGTCAACCACCACCCGGAACCCGGCACCGTCGCGGGAGATCGGCTCGGCGAAGGTGACCCGGTCCTTGTCGGTGGCCAGCTTCGCCGCGATGAACGCATGGGACACCACGTCGGGGGTCAGCTTGCGGACGGCCTGCGGTATCACCGCGTGCGCCACCAGTGGCCGATCCGCACGCCGCCCGGCCACACCGAGGGCGGCCACCACGGCGGCCAGTCCGGCGTAGGCGACACCGTGGGGTGCCAA
Organism: Mycobacteriales bacterium; assembly: GCA_036278435.1. Classification (GTDB taxonomy): domain Bacteria; phylum Actinomycetota; class Actinomycetes; order Mycobacteriales; family DASULA01; genus DASULA01. The sequence continues at coordinate 4,937 of DASULA010000244.1, forward strand.
CTCCCACACCGCGACACCACCACCGGTACCCGCACCGGCGGACACCCCCGCGGCGGTGAGCCTGGTCTTGATCCGCTCGGCACGGGCACGGGCGATCGCCAGGTGACCAGACA
>DASULA010000245.1:0-2372 GCA_036278435.1 Mycobacteriales bacterium
CCGACCACTACACCGCGGGCCGCACCACCTACTGCGGCGCGATGTACTCCTTCGGCATCTACCGCTACGGCCTGTCCGCCGGCCAGGCGCCCGCGGCCGGGTCGGTGCAGTGGTCGGAGGCCGGCGGCTACCTGCCCGCCATGACCACCTCGTTCACCCGCAGCGGCCTGCACGTCACGATCACCGATTTCGCGGATAAGCAGACCGTCGGCGGGAACCCGGTCGAGCTGGTCTACACCCGGATCACCGAGCACAACACCGGCACGACGGCCGCCGACGCGCCGCCCGGCCAGTCCGGTCCCGGCCTGGTCGAGCTGGACAGCGCCCCGGACACCGTGCAGCCCGGCCAGACCGTGCGGCACGAGTTCGTGGCCGCGGTCGACACCTTCTCGGTCGGCGGCACCCTGCCCGGCCCCGGCACCCTGGACGTGGCCGCCCCCGGCAAGCCGGGCATCCTGCCCTACGCCGCGGCCTACGCGCACATGGCGCTGTACTGGAGCCGGCGGCTGTCGGTGACCCCCCGGCTGTCGCTGCCCGAGGTGTCGCTGCCGGACACCAACAGCCTGTCGCGGCCGGGCACCGCGATGGACAACGCCTACAAGGCCGCCTTCATCTACACCCGGATCGTGCAGTCCGCCGCGTCGCCGTTCTCCGGCGCCAACAACTACGACTGGCTGCTCAACCACGACGTGCCCGGCATCCTGGAGAACCGGTTCACCCTGGGCGACTTCACCGACGCCCAGAACCTGCTGCTCACCGGGCGCATCTCCGAGCAGCCGAACTTCAACGAGGTCGGCGCCAACTGGTACTGGGACGGGCTGTGGAAGACGCCGGTGGCCTGGGCCGATTACCTGGAGACGACCGGTGACACCGCTTTCGTGGCGAAATACTTCCACGACGACGCGGACGGGCCGAGCCAGTGGGGCCCGAGCCTGTACACCCAGATGCACACCGACTACCTGTCCCAGCTCAGCGCGACCACCGGGTACCTGAGGTCCTCGGGTGACAACGACTCCGGCGGCACCTGGCTGTTCGACGACGAGTCCGCGCTGGCCGGCCTGGCCGCCTACCAGTACATCGCCGAGCGCATCGGCAACACCGCCGAGGCCCAGTGGGCCGGCACCGCGTACGCCAGCCTGCTGAAGGCCACCAACGCCGGGCTCGCCGCCAACGAGCAGGCCAGCCACTTCAGCTTCCTGCCGTGCGAGGTCAGCAAGCCGGTCACCGCCGACCGCTGCAACGCCGCCAACGACGCCAACTGGGACGGGTCCAACCTGTGGGGCCAGAACGTGTGGGACATCTTCCTGCAGGGCGGCCAGCTCAGCGGCATCCTCGGTGACCCGGCGCAGACCGACAACCTGCTCCAGATGGGCCTGTCCCGGCTGCAGGGCAGCGTTCCGTTCCCGTCGTTCGGCGCCTACAGCGGCTACAGCACGGCGCACAACACCGGCTACGCCTCCGGCGCCCTGTACGGGACGCAGTACCGGGACCTGCCCATCACCAGCTACGCCTGGCAGCTGGCCACCACGACCGGCGGCCCGAACGCCTGGTGGGAAGCCAACGGCAGCGCCCCCGACCCGGACAACCCGTGGGCCGGCAGCCACGCCGCGCCCCAGTTCGGGGCCATCCCGTATGTGTGGCCGATGGCCGGCCAGACCCAGACCCTGGTGCAGTCCCTGGTCGCCCAGGGCCTCACCTCGACCAGCAGGAGTGACGGCACGGCCGATTTCCGCGACGTCCTGTACATCGGCCGCGGCGTGCCGGATCAGTGGATCACGCCCGGCCAGGTCATCTCGGCCAGCAACCTCACCTCCGCCTACGACACCGCCAGCGGCCACCGCTCCACCTACGCGGTGCGGATCGCCACCACCGGCGGGGCCAGCCAGCGCGTCGTCACGGTCGCCGTTACCGGCCAGGTGCCCGGCGACGACATCCGGGTCCAGCTCCCGGCGTTCGCGGACGCCGGCGTGCGGTCGGTGACCGGCGGTCACTACGACGCCGCCAGCCACACCGTCACGCTCATCCCGCACGGACGGGTCGCCAGCATCGTGCTCGGCGACGCCAGCCGCCCGTCGATGAGCGTCCAGACCGACAGCACGGTGCCCGGCCAGCACACCCAGCCGGCGCTGACCGCCGGGACCGCGACCACGGTCACCGGCACCATTACCAACAACGGCGACAGCCCGCTGCGCGGCGTGCAGCTCACCCTGCAGGCACCCAGCGGCTGGACCAGCTCGGCCACCAGCGCGACCAGCTTCGCCTCGATCGAGCCCGGCAAGACCGAGTCCGCCACCTGGTCGGTGACGCCGCCCGACGGCGCCACCGGCGGATTCGGCATGGTGGTAGCGGCCAACTACAACGCCGGGCCGGGG
>DASULA010000246.1:0-8383 GCA_036278435.1 Mycobacteriales bacterium
TGCTGCGGTTCGGGGCCGGTGTGGACGACGGGTGGCTGGCCGCCCGGCTGCTGTGCCCGGCGATGCCCAGGGCGCTGGCGCACATGTCCGCGTTCACCGGGGTGACCGGGGTGCCGCCCGGCTCGGTGGTCAGCCTGTCCGGCGCCGAGCCGGCCGGGGTCTCGGTGCGCCGCTGGTGGACGCCACCGGAGCCGCCCGCGCTGGGGCTGGACGAGGGGGCACGGTTGTTGGGTGACGCGCTGGTCTCGGCGGTCTCCGCGGTGGCCGCGCCAACCCGGGGGGCCGGTTCGGTGTCGGTGTCGATCGATGACCTGCCCTCGCTGGCGTTGGCCGGGGTCTGCGGTCGGGCGTTACCCGATGTCGGGCTGCTCTTCCTCACCATGCCGGCCGTACCGGTGATCAACCTCGGGTTGTACGCCCGGATCGCGGCCGGCAGGCAGCCCTATGCCGAGCAGCGGCGGATCATGCCGGCCGACCGACCGTCCTACGGCTCCGGGCTGGACCGGCTCCCGCCACTGGACGAGCCGCCGAGGTTCGCGCTGGCCATCGGGGCGCTCAGCGACGTGGTACGCCGGGCGGGGGAGTGGGGAGCCGGCGGGCACCTGTCCGGGTTGGGCGGCAGCGAGGCGTTGCTGGCCCCGCGCAGCTACCTGCGGCGGGTCCAGTTGGACCCGGCCCGGCGGGAGGCGCACCTGCGCGGGTGGGCACTGGCGCACGGGATGCCGCCGGCCGCGCTGCGCGAGGTACTGGCCACCGAGCCAGGCAGCTACCCCGACTGGCTGGCCAGGTTGTCGGGTTCGCTGCGGGAACCGCCCCGACCGCTGGCCACCGGGTGGGAGCAGGAATCCCGGCTGCCGGCCTGGGCGACCCGCTCGGCCGCCGACGCGGTGCGGGACCTGCTCGGCGGGGCGACCGGCAACGCCGAGTCGCTCGCGCACTGCCCCGGCCAGCACACCGCCGTGGCCGAACTCCAGGCGGCGGCTCGCACCGGCGCCCTGGCCAACGACGTCACCACGGCGCTGGGGGTCCCGGTCGGGTTTCCCTACCTGGACCTGCGGGTGGTCGAGGCGTGCCTGGCCACCATCCCGGAGGAGCGGACCGACCCGCACCGGCCGCTGCCGTTGCTCACGGCGGCTCTGCCGCACCCGCACCGGCCCGAGTTACACCGCCGGAGGCGGGGACCCACCGCAGACGCGCTGGCCGGCCTGCGGGACAACCGACGCGAGTTGACCGCGTTGGTCGACGGCGGCCTGCTGGCCGCCCGCGGCCTGATCGACGTCGGGACGCTGCGCCCGGTGCTGGACGAACCGTGGTGCCACGAGTCGCAGGTGGCGGCCCTGATCACCACATTGGCGGTGGAGGCGTGGCTGCGCACGGTCTGATCCACAGTGCGGACCCGGGGGACGCAGTCGATGTCCACGGCGAAGGACCTGCAGGACTGCCGGCTCCGGCCGGGCCGGAGCGCGGATGAAACACGAATATCCTTCGTTGCGGACGCGCCGGGTACGGCTGTTGATCAGCGTCGGCTTTCACCAGTATTTTCGGGTGTCTGCGGAAACGTGCCTGACGATCCGCGGGCGCGGCGTCGGATCAGCGAGGCCCTGGGTGGTCCTGCGTCCGACGCATGTGGAGGCGAGCGGATGGGTCGGCGAAAGGCAGGCGAAGTCAACGCGTGCGAAGACGAGCGGTGGGTTGGGCGAGAGCTCGGGTCGCAGCGCTGGCGACGGCGACACAGCGAGTTGACGCCTGCGGAGCGAGCGATCAGGAACAGCGAGTTGACGCCTGCGGAGCCAGCGATGAGGAAGTCGTGGGATCGTGCGGCCGGGTTGCTGGCCGGTCATGCCCGGTGCCGCGACTCGGTCAGTGTCAGCGGGCCGCTGTGAGTGGTTTTGGAGAGGCGCTAGATTACCTGCTCGTGCGATCTGCACACTCTGGTGTGCGGTCGGTGTTCGGCAGGCGCGGGAGGTTCACGGTCGGGAACGCAGGGGCAGGACACATCAGGTGACTTCTTCGAGAAGTAGAGCGCGTGCCTCGGTCAGTCACGTGCCCCATCCCGGCCGGTCCCCGCGGCAGGAGTTCGCCCGAGCCTGGATGCGGGCCATCGCCGGGACCAGCTATGTGCCGATGGACTCCGGTGAGATCGAGGACTTCCTGCTCGCCCTGACCGACAAGTTGGTGCTGGCGTTCACCGTGGTGCCGTTCGACTCGACCGAGCCCTACCAGGTCGGGCGGGCGCTCGTGCGGGCACACTTCACCGGCACCGAGACGCTCGGCCGCACCATCGCGGTGCTGGGCGAACACCTGCTCGCCCAGGCCGAACGCGAGCCCTCCGGCGACGGCCGGGGCAACGGCAACGGGACCGGCGCCGAGCTGAAGTCGCGGCTGGCCGCGGTGCAGGGGGCGCTGGCGGCCGGGTTCGCCGCGGCGCTGCGCGAGCGCACCCTCGACGAGCAGGAGGCCATCCGGGACGCGGTACTGCTGGCCCGGGACGACGCCGAGCGCGCTCTCCAGCAGAGCGAGGCGCGGTTCCGGGCGCTGTTCGAGAAGGCCGCCGTGGGCATCGCCATCGCCGACATCGACGGCCACATCCTCAACGCCAACGAGGCGCTGGCCGGCATGTTGCGTTGCCCGGCCGAAGAGCTGGTGTCCTGCCGGATCACCGACTTCCTGCACCCCGACGACGCGGTGAGCGTGCGAGCGGCGTACACCCAGATGAGTCGCAGCGAGCGGGACCACTTCCGCAGTGAGAAGCGGCTGGTCGGGCGGGACGGCATGCCGGTGTGGACCTACGTGGCCGCCTCGCTCATCCGGGACGGCGGCGGCGTCCCCCGGTACACCGTGGCGATGTTCGAGGACGTCACAGACCGGCACCAGTTGCACGTGCGGCTGCGATACCAGGCCATGCACGATCCGCTCACCGGCCTGCCCAACCGGGCCCTGTTCGCCGAGCGGCTGCGGGAGGTGCTGGCCAACGCCGGACCGCGTACCCGGATCGGACTGTGCTACCTGGACCTGGACGGGTTCAAGGTGGTCAACGACAGCCTTGGTCACGACGCGGGCGACGAGCTGCTGGTCACCGTGAGCCGCCGGTTGGACGCGTCGGTGTCGCAGGCCGGCCACCTGGTGGCCCGGATGGGCGGGGACGAGTTCGTCATCCTGGTCGAGGGCTCCACCGGGAACGAGCAGGTGATCACCCTGGCCGACCAGGTGCTGGACGGGCTGGCCGAGCCGGTGCGGGTGCGCGGGCACCAGTTGTCGGTGTCGGCGAGTATGGGCATCGTGGAACGGCCGGTGGCCACCGCGAGCGCGGCCGAACTGCTCCAGGCCGCTGACATCACCCTGTACTGGGCCAAGTCAGAGGGCCGGGGGCGTTGGGCGCTGTTCGACGCCGAACGCAACGCCCGCCAGATCACCCGGCACACGCTGTCGGCGATGATGCCCGCGGCGTTGGAACGCGACGAGTTCGTGGTGGACTACCAGCCGCTGGTGTCGCTGCCCGGCGGTGCGCTGATCGGGGTGGAGGCGCTGGTTCGCTGGCACCACCCCGACTACGGCCTGATCATGCCGGACCGGTTCGTCGAGCTGGCCGAGGAGACCGGGCTGATCGTGCCGTTGGGCCGGCACGTGCTGGCCCGTGCCTGCGGGCAGGCCCGGGCGTGGCGGGCCGCCGCCGGCGACGCGGCGCCGTTCGTCAGCGTCAACCTGGCCGTCCGGCAGTGCCGCGATCCCGGCCTGGTCTCCGACGTGGCCCGGATCCTGGAGGAGACCGGGCTGGATCCGCGCTGGCTGCAACTGGAGATCACCGAGAGCGCGATCATGGGCACCGACGACGAGGCGCTTGCCGCGCTTCGGACGCTGGCGTCGATGGGACTGCGGATCGCCATCGACGACTTCGGCACCGGCTACTCCAACCTGGCCTACCTGCGCCAACTGCCGGTGCACGGGCTGAAGATCGCCGGCTCGTTCGTGGAGGGCCTGCGCGCCGACAGCGACACCGCCGTGGACACCCAGATCGTGGCCACCCTGGTGTCCCTGGCGCACGCGCTGGACCTGGCGGTCACCGCCGAGGGCGTGGAGACCCGGGCCCAGGCCCACCGGTTGGAGTCGCTGGGCTGCGACGCCGGGCAGGGCTGGCTGTTCGCCCGCCCAGGCCCGCCGGAGCGGATCACCGCGATGCTGGCCGCTGGCGGTTCGTTGCTGCCACCGCTGGACGCGCTGGGCTGACCGCCGCCGGCCGCGGCCACACTGGCCGCTGGTTCGCGCGGCCGGCCCGGCTCAGCCGCGCACCACCCGCCCCACCGCGCAGAAGCCGCCGTCACACTCGCCGTTCTCGTCCGGGGCGCTGGTCGGTCGCCACCGGCGCAGTTGCACCAGGCCGGGTTCGAGCAGGTCGATGCCGGTGAGCAGCTCGCCGATTCGCTGACGGGATCGCAGCACCACCGGGTTGGGGGTTCGGTCGTAGACCGCCATCGCCCGTCGCAGGTCGGTGCGTTCGGGTTCTGGCAGGCCCTCCAGGCTGCCGTGCGACACGACCAGGTAGCTTCCCGGTGCCACCGCGTCCCGGTACCCGGCGACGACCGCCGCGGGGTTCTGACTGTCTGGCACGAAGTGCAGCACGGCGACCATCAGCACGGCCACCGGTCGGCTCGGGTCGAGCAGTGCGCGCAGGTCGGGATGCCCGAGCACCTGGTCGGGTCGACGCAGGTCCGCGGCGACGACCGCGGTGTGCGGGATGTCGAGCAGGATGGCCCGGCTCTGCGCCACCGCCACCGGCTCGATGTCGACGTAGACCACTCTGGCGGCCGGATTCACGGTGCGGGCGATCTCGTGCACGTTGCCCACGGTGGGGATGCCCGAACCCAGGTCGAGGAACTGGTCCACGCCGGCCTCGGCCAGGGTGCGGACGGCACGGCGCAGGAAGGAGCGGTTCGTGCGGGCGCCCGCCGCCGCGGAGGGGAACGACCGGATCGCCTCGTCGGCCGCGGCGCGGTCCACCGCGAAGTTGTGCGAGCCACCAAGGAAGTAGTCATACATACGGGCGACGTTCGGTCGCTCCATGTCGACCCCGTCGATTCCTTTTGAAGTCATAGGTCGCGGCTCCCGGTTGTTTGTTCTCAAGCTTGCCGTGCCGAAGCTGGCCAGTCCAGGCCCCACGGCCCTGCCAGCCGGTGACCGCCGGTCGGCCGGACCTGCTCCGTCCCGGGCCCGGACAGCGACCTGGGTGTCAGATGTCCCTGCGGAGGTCGTCGAAGAAGTCCTCGATCCGCAGCAGGTCGCCTGACCGGCTTGCCGTGTCGTGTACGTAGCGGCCGACAGCCAGGTCGAGCACGCCCAGCCCGAACGGGGAGAACACCACGGTGCGGTCCGCCGGCACCGTGACCTGTCCGGTCAGCACGTCGTACAGGGTGCCGGTGACGAACTCGCGGTCGCCGGTGCGCTGCTCGGCCAGGTGCGGAGACGTACCGGCCCGCAGGCAGTGGTCCACGTCGTCGACGATGTTCACCGAGTCCAGCACGACCTCCACCGACAGATCCCGCAGTGACACGTGCAGCACCACCGGGTGGTGGTCGAACCAGGTCGGGTCGGTGACGTGTGGCTCCGGTGCGGTGGTGGCGAACACCACCAGGTCGTGTCCGGTCACCAGGGTCCGGCCGTCTTCGACGGTGCGGACCGTACCGAGCCCGTTGCGCTGCGCGGAGGCGGCGAAGTCGGCGGCGTATCCGGGTACCGCGTCGAACACCCCGACCTGGTCGGGGTGGAAACCGGCCGCGGTCAGGAACCGGTGTACGTAGCGGGCGATCAGGCCGGCGCCGTAGAAGCCGATCGAACGTGGCCGGGCCCGGGTGCGGGTCAGGTGGTCGGCGGCCAGGGCTGCTGAGGCGGCGGTGCGGGTGGCGCTGATGATCGACGCTTCCAGGCAGGCGAACGGGAAGCCGTCGTCCGGGTTGTTCAGGATCAGCACCGCCGAGGCACGCTGGAGTCCGCTGCCGATGTTGCCGGGGAAGCTGGAAATCCACTTCAGACCGTCCACTCCGGAGGTTTCCCCGTTCCCGGCGACCGACGCCGGCAGCGCGATGATCCGGGCGTCGGGCCGGTCAGCGAAGCGCAGGAAGTAACTGGGTGGGTTGACCGTGCGTCCCTCGCCGTGGGTTCGGTAGGCGCGTTCGACCACTTTGACCAGGTCGGTCTCGTGGCCGTCCAGGACTCGGCGGACGGCCCGCCCGCCGATCACCGCGAACGTGTGTGGTTGGACTGTCATGTGGTCATCCCTGTCTCGACTGCCTGGTGCCGGCTGCGATGTGGCGTGGGATCCGGCCCGGTAACCGGTTGCCCGTCAGGTTCTCGGGTGCGGACACAAGGCTCGGGGCCGGTTGGGGAACGCCGGTGCGGTTCGTGGTCGCCCTACCCGCCCAGCTCCGCGGCCACCAGGGCGGCCAGCGGTTCCGGTCGGGTGCGGTTGAAGTAGTGGCCGCCGTCGGGCAGGGTGGCCGTGTCGACGCCCGGTGCGAACAGTCCCCAGTGCGCCGCGGCCTCGGCGTGGCCGGCGGTGATCTCGTCGTCGAGCGCCACCACCTGGGTCACCGGGCAGCCGATCCGCAGGGTGTCCGGCGACCGCAGTCCCTGGCACAGGATTCGGTTCGACTCGACCGAGTCCACCCGGAACGCCTGTGCCATGTCGGCCACCTCGGTCGCCGACAGCTCGTCCAGTTCGGCCATACCGATCTTGTTGCGGACCCAGTCGGCGACCTGCTCGTCGGTGAACCGGCCGAACTCCTCGTTCGCGTAGTCGTCCGGATCCACCGTGCGCAGCACCTTGGCCGCGGTGAACACCCGGCGCACCGTCACCCCGCGCTCGCCCAGCAGCCTGGCCAGCAACAGGGCCAGCACCGACCCGGAACAGTGACCGAACACGGCCACCCACCGGTGCCCGGCGGCGGCCACCTGAGCGGCCACCGCCTCGATCGCCCCGTCCAGCCCCGGGCCGACCTGGAGCGGGTCGGTGAGCGTCCGCCCGGGTGGTTCGATCCCGTACACGACCAGGTCGGGCACCCGCTCGGCCAGCTTCCTGGCCAGCGGCAGGAAGTTCACCGCGCCACCGCCCGCGTACGGGGCGCACACCAGTGCCGGCGTGTCGGCCGGAGCGCCGGCCGGAGCGGTGGTCAGCGGGATGAGCAGCGGCCTGGGACCGACCTGGCCGGAATCGAGCATGCCGGCCAGCGAGCGCACGGTCGGCCGGGTGACGATGTCACGCAGGCTCAGCCGGCCGTCCGACCGGGCGGCGAGTTTCATCGCCGCCAGCGAGTGTCCACCGATGTCGAAGAAGTCGTCGTCGGGCCCGATCCGGTCGGCCGGCAGACCCAACACCCCGGCGAACAACCCGGCGACGAACCGCTCGGTGCCCCTCACCGGCGTTTCGACAGGTGACCCGCCCGGCCGCGCATCCCGCCCATCCCGCCCGGACCGCCGGCCCCGCCCGGACTGTTCCCGGGACGGTTCCACCTGGTGGGCCAGCGCGGCCCGGTCGACCTTGCCGTTGGCCCCCAGTGGCAGGCGTTCCAGTGCCACCACCGCGTCGGGAAGCATGTAGTCGGGCAGCACCCTGGAAAGCGCCTGGCGGACCTCGGCGATCTCCAGCGACGCGGTGCCCAGGTAACCCACCACCAGTCGGCCAGTCCGCCCGACCACCGCCACCGAACTGTCCACACCGGACATCGCGGCCACCGCGTCCTCGATCTCGGCCAGCTCGATCCGGAACCCGCGCAGCTTCACCTGGTTGTCCAGCCGGCCCGCGCAGTCCAGCGTGCCGTCGGGTAACCACCGGCCCACGTCACCGGTCCGGTACATCAGCGTCGAGCGGTGATCCAGGGTGTTGGGCCGGAACGACTCGGCGGTGCGCTCCGGGTCGTTGACGTAGCCACGGCCCACGCCGACCCCGGTGACAACGATCTCGCCGTAGCACCCGATCGGCCGGTGCCGCCCGTCCCGGCCCAGCACGTGGATCCCGGTGTTGGGTATCGGCCCGCCCACCGGCACCCGCTTGCGCCGCACCGGTCCGCGCATGACCAGGTGGGTCACGTCGTCGGCCGCCTCGGTGGGGCCGTAGGCGTTCACCAGCGGGACGCCGATCTGGTCGAACCAGCGGCGCACCAGCGGGACGGGCACCGGTTCTCCGGTGACCATGCCGTACCGCAGTGCTGGCAGTGGGTGCGGCCGACGGCCGTACTCGGCCAGCAGGGCGTCCAGGTGGGACGGCACCAACTCCACCACCGTGATCCCGTTCCCGGCCAGCAGGTCCAGGAAGGACGGTGCGTCGGTGAGCGTGCCGGTGTCGTAGATGATGGTCCGTCCGCCGACCATCCAGGCGACGAGCAACTGCCACACC
>DASULA010000247.1:0-5512 GCA_036278435.1 Mycobacteriales bacterium
CCACGTGGTGGACCGGGTGCAGGGGTGTAACGCCTCGCAGGTGCGTGACCTGGTGCGCCGGGCGGTGTTGCGATGCGACCCCGATGGTGGGCGGCGCCGACACGAACGGGCGCGTGTGGATCGCAGGGTGGTCCTCACCCCAGTAGACGACGGGATGGCTGAACTGGTCGCGCTGCTGCCGGCCGAGCAGGCCACCGCGGTCTACCGGCGGGTTGACGCCCTGGCCCGAGCCAGGCGGGTCCCCAGGGATGAGCGGGGCGCGGACGCGCGGCGGGCCGACGTGTTCGTCGGACTGCTCCTGGGACACCGCGACCCCGGTGTGACCGGTGAACCTGGTGGGGTGCGGCCGTTGGTACACCTCACCGTGGCCGCCTCCACCCTCACCGGCGCCAACAACAACCCCGGAATACTCCACGGGTACGGTCCGATTCCTGCGGCCTACGCCCGGGCCATCGCCTCAGACCCCACCGGAACATGGAAACGACTGATCACCGACCCGACCGACGGGTCACTGATCGAACACACCCACAACACCTACCGGCCACCAACCGCACTCGATGACTTCGTCCGCGCACGCGACCACACCTGCCGGTTCCCCGGCTGCCAACACCCCGCACAACACACCGACCTGGACCACACAATCCCCTGGCCAACCGAACCCACCACACCGGGCAACCTCGGCGCACTCTGCCGCCACCACCACCGCCTCAAACACCAAACCCCGTGGCAACTCACCCAAACCCACAGACAATTCCACTGGACCAGCCCAACCAGACGCCGATACACCACCACACCACAAAAATACGACCCACCATAATGCTCGACCGGGACCGCCGCCGCGGAGGTGAGGATCTTGGTTGGGCGACCGGGTCACGCCTGGCGCGGTTCCTCCGAGACGCGTGTCCTGCGGCTGGTCGCGAGGATCTCGGCCAGCGCGGCGGGCAGCGCGTCGAGCACGGTGGTGGCGCTGGTCCCCGGGCCGGACCGGCCACCGGCCACCCCGTGCAGGTAGGCCGCGCAGGCCCCGGACAGGGCCACGTCCACGGCCGGCCGGCCGGCGTGCGCGGCCAGCAGGGCGCCACCCAGCCCGGACAGCACATCCCCGCTGCCGGCCGTGGCCAGCCACGGACTCCCGGTCGGGTTGAGGTAGGCCAGCCCGTCCGGCCGGGCCACCACGGTCACGTCGCCCTTGAGCAGCACGGCCGCCCCCAGGTCGGCGGCGGCCCGGCGGGCCGCCCCGATCCGGTCCGGCCCGACCGGCCCGCACAGCCGGGCGAACTCCCGGTCGTGCGGGGTCAGCAGGGTCGGTGCGGCCCGCGCCCGCAGCAGGTCCGGCCGGCGAGCCAGCATGGTGATGCCGTCGGCGTCGACCAGCACCGGCAGGTCGGTGGCCAGCACCTCGGCGAGCAGGTCCAGTTCCGCCTCGCCGGTGCCCAGCCCGGAACCGACCGCCCAGGCCTGCACCCGGCCGGCCGCGCTCGGCCGCGCCTCGCTGACGATCGTCTCCGGCCAGCGGGCCCGTACCTCGGCCGCGGCGGAGCCGACATACCGCACTATCCCGGCACCGCCGCGCACGGCGCCGCCAGCCGTCAGCACGGCCGCACCGCCGTAGGCGGCCGAACCAGCCAGCACGCCCACCGCGCCCCGGCTGTACTTGTCGTCCTGGGGACGCGGCACCGGCAGCAGCGCCGCCACGTCGGAGTGCCCGAGCACCCGCAGCCGGGGAGCCGGCAGGTGCGGCAACAGGCCGATGTCCACCAGCCGCACCAGCCCGGCGTACCCGCGCCCGAGGCCGGCCACCAGTCCGGGTTTGAGGCACCCGAACGTGACAGTCAGGTCGGCCTGGAACGCCGGGCCGGGCACCTCGCCGGTGTCGGCGTCCACCCCGCTGGGCACGTCCGTGGCGACCCGCACCGCACCGGAGTCCCACGCCGCCTCGGCCAGTTCCGCGACGGCCGGGCGCAGCCCGCCCCGCCCGCCGATGCCCACCACACCGTCCACCACCAGCTCGGCGCCCCGCACGACCCCGGTGCCACCAGTGGTGTGCACCCGCCCGCCGGCCGCCCGCAGCGCGGCCAGCCCGCCGGCGTGCGCACGATCGGGAGCCACCAGCACCGCGTCCACCCGGGCACCCCGACCGGCCAGCAGCGCACCGGCGTACAGGGTGTCGCCGCCGTTGCCACCGGCTCCCACCAGCAGCGCGACCCGGGCCCCGTACACGCCGGGAAGCAGTTCGGCGCAGCTCGCGGCCAGGCCCGCCGCGGCCCGCCGCATCAACACCCCATCGGGCAACCCGGCCATCAGCCGTCGCTCGGCCGCCCGCACCTCCGCGACCGGCCACACCCCGGTCACCGGGCACCTCGGGCGGCGCCACCACCATCCGCTGCGACGATCATCGACCCAGCGTCGCACGACCGGACCGCCGCGCTACTCCACTGTCACGGACTTGGCCAGGTTGCGTGGCTTGTCCACGTCGTATCCCCGGGCCTGGGCCAGCTCGGCGGCGAAAACCTGGAGCGGCACCGTCTGCACCAGCGGCGCCAGCAGGGTGGGGGTCGCCGGCAGCGGTACCAGGTGGTCGGCGAACGGCCGCACCGTGTCGTCGCCGTCCTCGGCCAACACCACGGTACGGGCGCCCCGGGCCCGCACCTCGGCGATGTTGGACAGCAGCTTCTCGTGCAGCACGCCGCGCCCGCGGGCCGAGGGCATCACCACCACCACCGGCAGGCCCGGCTCGACCAGGGCGATCGGCCCGTGTTTGAGTTCCCCGGCGGAGAACCCCTCGGCGTGCATGTAGGCCAGCTCCTTGAGCTTGAGCGCACCCTCCAGGGCGACCGGGTAGCCGACGTGCCGGCCCAGGAACAGCACGGTCGGAGACGCGGCCACCTCCCGGGCCAGTTCCCGGATGGACTCGACCGTGGCCAGGGTCTGCCGGATCAGCTCGGGCATCGCGGCCAGCGCCTGGAACTCGCGGGCCACCTCGTCCTCGAACTTCTTGCCCTGCACCTGGGCCAGAGCCAGCCCGACCAGGTAGGACGCGGTGACCTGGGTCAGGAACGTCTTGGTGGCCGCCACCCCGACCTCGGGCCCGGCCCGGGTGTAGAGCACCGCGTCGGACTCGCGCGGGATCTGCGCGCCGTTGGTGTTGCAGATCGCCAGCACCCTGGCCTTCTGCTCGCGGGCGTGCCGGACCGCCTGGAGCGTGTCGGCGGTCTCCCCGCTCTGCGAGATCGCCACCACCAGGGTGTCCCGGTCCAGCACCGGATCGCGGTAGCGGAACTCCGAGGCCAGCTCCACCTCCACCGGGATGCGGGTCCAGTGCTCGATGGCGTACTTGGCGATCAGCCCGGAGTGGTACGCCGAGCCGCAGGCCACCACGAACACCTTGTCCACGTCGCGCAGCTCCTGGACGTCCAGCCGCTCCTCGTCCAGCACCACCAGGCCGTCGACGAAGTGTCCGCGCAGCGTGTCGGCGACCGCGTGCGGCTGCTCCTCGATCTCCTTGAGCATGAAGTACGGGTGACCGCCCTTCTCCGCGGCCCGCAGGTCCCAGTCCACGTGGAAGCCGGTGCCCCGCACCGGCCGTCCGGCCAGGTCGGTCAGGGTGTACCCGTCCCGGCGCAGTTCCACCACCTGGTCCTGGCCCAGTTCCACCGCCCGCCGGGTGTGCGCGATGAACGCGGCCACGTCGCTGGCCAGGAACATCTCCCCGTCGCCGACGCCCAGCACCAGCGGTGAGTTCCGCCGGGCGCCGACCAGGCGACCAGGATGGTCACGGTGCGCGACGACCAGGGTGAACGACCCGCGCAGTTGCCGGCACACCGCCCGCACCGCCCCGGCCAGCTCGCCCGGGTGCTCCGCGCAGGCCTCCTCCAGCAGGTGCGCGACCGCCTCGGTGTCGGTCTCGCTTGCCAACTCGTGTCCGCGCGCCTCCAGCCCGGCGCGCAGCGCGACGAAGTTCTCGATGATCCCGTTGTGGATGACCGCGACCGCTCCGGTGCAGTCGGTGTGCGGGTGGGCGTTGCCGTCGTTGGGCGCGCCGTGGGTGGCCCACCGGGTATGCCCCATGCCGGTGCTACCGGGCAACGAGGCGTGTTCGAGGTCCTTGTCCAGGTTCGTGATACGGCCGGCCCGGCGTCGGGTATTCAGCGTTCCGGCACCGTCCAGGATGGCGACTCCGGCCGAGTCGTACCCGCGGTACTCCAACCGCCGCAGGCCGTCCATGACCACGTCCAGCGCCGGCCGGTCACCGACGTAACCCACGATGCCGCACACCCGGGCAGCTTATCGGCCCCGCCCGGCGGGTGCCGGCCGCGCGCTCACGCCCGAGCGACCGCCGCGGCCAGCCGCCGGGCCACGTCGTGGGCGGCCCGCTCGGTGGGCGCCTCGACCATCACCCGGATGATCTGCTCGGTTCCGGACGGGCGCAGCAGCACCCGGCCGTCGTCACCCAGCTCACGCTCGGCCACCGCCACCGCGGCGGTCACCTCCGGGCACTGCGCCACCCGGGACTTGTCCGGCACCCGCACGCTGAGCAACACCTGCGGGAGCCGATGCACCACCGCGGCGAGCTCGGCCAGCGGCACACCGGTGGCCGCGACCCGGGCCAGCACCCGCAGCGCGGTGAGCAGGCCGTCACCGGTGGTCGCGTGGTCGCGGAACACCACGTGCCCACTCTGCTCGCCACCCAGCGCCAGGTCGTGCCGGCGCAGCGCCTCCAGTACGTAACGGTCGCCGACCGGCGTGGTCAGCACCCGGATGCCGTGTCCGCGCATGGCATGGTGCAACCCGAGGTTGCTCATCACGGTGGCCACCACGGTGTCCTCGCGCAGGTCGCCGGCCTCCCGCATCGCCAGCGCGCAGATCGCCAGGATCGCGTCGCCGTCCACCACCGCGCCGTCCCCGGTCACCGCCAGGCACCGGTCCGCGTCGCCGTCGTGCGCGATGCCGACCTGGGCGCCGGCCCGCCGAACCGCGTCGACCAGCGGGTCCAGGTGGGTGGATCCGACTCCGTCGTTGATGTTGAGGCCGTCCGGCCGGGCGCCGATCGCCACCACATCCGCGCCGGCCCGCCGGTACACCCGCGGGGCGATCGCCGAGGCGGCACCGTGCGCGCAGTCGACCACCACCCGCAGGCCGTCCAACCGGTGGGTGAGGGTGGCCAGCAGGTGCTCGGCGTACCACTCCCCGGCGTCGGGCAGGTCGCGCGCGCGGCCAATCGTCGGCCCGGTGGGGCGGGGCGACCGGTCGGCGCAGCGCACCGCGTCCTCGATCGCGTCCTCGACCTCGTCGGGCAGCTTGTGCCCGCCCCGGGCGAACAGCTTGATCCCGTTGTCGGGCATCGGGTTGTGTGACGCCGAGATCATCACGCCCAGATCGGCGTTCAACGCGCCGACCAGGAAGGCGACCGCGGGTGTCGGCAGCACGCCGACGCGCACGGCGTCGGCCCCGGCCGCAGTGAGGCCCGCGACGACGGCACACTCGAGCATCTCGCCGCTCGCCCGCGGGTCTC
>DASULA010000248.1:0-2679 GCA_036278435.1 Mycobacteriales bacterium
CGGGCACGGCCACACCGCCGGTGGTGAAACAGGTGACCTGGTAAATCGCCCCGCCGTGGTGGCCTGCCCAGATCGGGTCCTCGGGACCGGGTTGCGGGTTCGCCCGCGTCCAGTAACAGCCGGTGCCGTCAAACCAGCCGAGCAGCGGGTCGTAGCAGGCCACCGCCCTACCGCCGAAGCCGCATCGGCCATCGACGTGGGAGACACGGGCCGCGGGATTGCCGGGCGTCCGAACGGTCAGGACACAGTCGCCGCCACCGGGCGGGCAGACCACGGACTGGGCGGGCGATTCAGCGGCCGCATGCATCCCTGAGTCGGGGAACGCGACCATAACGCCGGTGCAGCAGACCACCAAGGCGGTCCGGATGGTCGCCCTCAACACGGCCGGCTCCGGTCCGCGTTCAGTCGGTCAACCATCCAGCGTCCGGCGACCATCCGGACCGACGCCACGACCGGGTACCGCTCGCGCTGTGCGGGGACTGACACTGGTTGCCCGGTGGCCGCGAGGACTGGTCGCCAGCCGTCGGAGTCGAAGCAGTCCGCGATCGTGGCGGTCCACGGCCGCACAGTCAGGTCCACCGCAGTGACACGCGGACGGATGTGGGGATGGCCGCGTACCACGATCCCCTGCCGCCGGTAGAACAGCAGCGTCTGCGCGATTCCGGTGAGTGCCTGACCGGTTGCGGACCGGGTCAGGTCACGGTGTGGCTGGGCCGGGGCGGCGTATGCGCGCACCTCGGCCGCACGCATCGCCGTGTAGGCGTCCAGCACCCGGACCGCTGCGTACGCCTCGGCGTGAGACGGCGCCGGCACGGTTGTCGGCTGCACCGTCGGCACCACCTCCGCACGGTCGGGGCGGCGCGCGTGGCAACCGGACATGACGGCGACCGCAGTCGTCACTGCGATGGCACGGGCCACGGCGGCGGCGGTCATGCCGCACCCGCCGGGGTCGTGCGATTCAGGTTGGGGGCGGCGGCCCCGGTCCCCTCCCCCGGGGCGTCGCCGTCCTCTGCCAGGCCGAGCAAGCCCAGCACATCCACCTTGGGTACCCGGATGCTGCGGCCGACCCGCACCACCCTGGTCGGCCACCGTCCTTCGTGGATCGCCTGGTAGGCGGTACTGCGGCTGATGCGCAGCATGCCGGCAGCCTGGGAGACCGTCAGGGCCGCCGGCAGTTCGCGAACGTTGTCATCGGACAGTGACTTCCGCACGGGTTCCTCCGCTCGTCGGTCATCCCGGTTCGCCGCGTGGCCGGTCGAATCGGACCAGCCGGGCGGACGACCGGCTACGGTTCGTCCTGGCTGGTCCGGTCGACCAGCCACCGGCCACCCCCCCGCAGCACGACCAGGGCGACCTGTTCCTGGCTGACCTGCCGGCCGCCGCCGGGAGTAGTGGTGAGGTAGTGCGCGGTGAGCGTGACCACCATGCTGTCCGTGGTGCGGGGTGTGCCGGCCGTTGCGGCGTCCACCCGCACGGAGATGCGGGCATGCGCCGCCCGCAGCGCGTTCCAGTCGGCCACGGCGCCGTTGTCGGCAGCCTGCTCACGTAACTGCGCGGACAGCCGCAGGGTCATGTACGGGGCTGCCCGATCCAGCCACGCCGTCGGGCTGATGTCCAGGTAGGACCGCTCGCCCAGTGCGGTGGTGAACGCGACGGCGACGGCAACCGGTTCGGCGTCGTAGGTGTGATCCGGGATCGGACTCGGACTCGCCGCCGTGGTGGCCGGCGACACGGTCCGGGCTGGCATCGAATGTGGTTGGCCTTGTTGGCACCCCACCGCCGTGAGCGTGAGCGCGGCCACCGCCGCCGTGGTGCCCAACCAGGCGCGGGTTGGCGAGGCCAGCCGTGGGCGCGCGGAACAACGGCTGGCCTCGCCGGTAATGCGGGTGGCCCATCCCCCGTGTCGGGCCGACTCCCGCGGGGGGTCGTTGGAGCAGGTGAATGCATACCTCTGAGGCACTGTCCCTCCACCTCCATGACACAGCGGGGTGGAGGGATGCCGCGCGGGCGCGTCTCTCCTGCTTCCCCCGTGGCTGCCGGCGATCCGGCAGCTCCATGCCCCAACACTGTGCCCGGCGTAAATGAAGGCTGTCAATAGCAAACGAAAGCGAATGATGACTAAATCTCTGTACGACCGCACCAGGGAACCCGCAGGCGACGGGCGGCCGGCGAGACGAAGTGCCCGAGTTTGTCAGTAACACTCCGTGTCTAATCTTCGTCGATCTTAGGCTATTCAGGTGAATCTATGACCACCGTAAGCGTGAGTCATCCTCTGATCCGATAACGCGGAGTAACGTTCGTCGTGGCGGACACCGGCTCGACCCGTCGAGGCGTTCCTGCCGACCATCGCGCAACCATCGGGGAGGAAACGGTGCAACGACACCGTCACTACTGGCTCATCGGACCACACCGGGCCGCCCGCGCCGCCCTGGCCGGCGGCATGCGCACCGGCCTGCCCGGCCCTCCCGGGACAGGCCTGATGATCATCAACTGCTGCCGCGCCGAAGGCACCAGAAACGGCCACGCCCCCGCCTGCTCCGAACTCGTCCGCCGCCTCTACCCGTGGCTACTCACCCACGACCCGGCCGGGGTACGGCGCAACAACCGGACTTTCTATCTCCTCGCGCCCGACCTGTTCGACCCCGTGCCCGACTGCGCCGCCGACCCGGTCACCACCCT
>DASULA010000249.1:0-12543 GCA_036278435.1 Mycobacteriales bacterium
CAGATCGCCGCGCCGATGCCGCTGGCCCCACCGGTGACCAGCGCCACCCGGCCCGGCGCCGGGCCGGGCGGTGACCCGGTCTGTGGTCCAGTCATGTCAGCTCGCCTCCAGGAATCGGTCCAGGACCCGGACCCCGAACGCCAGGGCGTCGGTGGGCACCCGTTCGTCGATGCCGTGGAACAGGGCGGCGAAGTCCAGGTCGGCGGGCAGCAGCAGCGGGGAGAACCCGAAGCAGCGCATGCCCAGTCGGGCGAAGGACTTCGCGTCGGTGCCCCCGGACAGCATGTAGGGCACCGGGTGTGCCGCGGGGTCCTCGGCCCGCAGTGCCGCGGCCATCGCCTCGACCAGCGGTCCGTCGAACGTGGTCTCCACCGCCGGGTGGTGCACCAGCCACTCCCGGGTGACGTCCGGGCCGAGCAGCTCCTCGATCTGGTCGGTGAACTGTTCGGCCTGACCGGGCAGGAACCGGCCGTCGACCACAGCCGAGGCGGCGCCGGGTATGACGTTGCTCTTGTAGCCGGCGTCGAGCATGGTCGGGTTGGCGGTGTTACGCAGGGTGGCGCCGAGGATGCGGGCGATGCCCCCCAACCTGGCCAGGGTGCCCTCGGCGCCGTCCATGTCGTCGGGGTCAAGTTCCACCCCGAGCACATCGGACACCGCGTCGAGGAACTCGCGGACGGATTTGGTCATCACCACCGGGAAGCGGTGCCGGCCCAGGCGGGCCACCGCCTCGCACAGCGCGGTGACCGCGTTGTCGTCGTGCACCATCGACCCGTGGCCGGGCCGGCCGCGGGTGGCCAGCCGCATCCAGGCCAGGCCCTTCTCCGCGGTCTGCACCAGATACAGCCGCAGGTCGTCGCGGACGGTGACGCTGAATCCGCCGACCTCGCTGATCGCCTCGGTACACCCGTCGAACAGGTCGGGATGGTTGTCCACCAGCCAGCCGGCACCGAGCGCGCCGCCGGCCTCCTCGTCGGCGACGAACGCGAGAACCACGTCGCGGGGTGGGCGGCGGCCCTCCCGCAGCCGCTGCCGGATCAGCGCCAGGGTCATCGCGTCCATGTCCTTCATGTCCACCGCGCCGCGGCCCCACAGGTACCCGTCGCGGACCTCCCCGCCGAACGGGTGCACGGTCCACTCGGCCGCATCGGCGGGCACCACGTCCAGGTGCCCGTGGATGAGCAGCGCACCCCGGCCGGGGTCGGTGCCCTCGACCCGGGCCACCACGCTGGCCCGGCCGGGTTCGGACTCCAGCAGGACTGGGTCCAGCCCCACCTCGGCGAGCTTGCCGGCCACGTACTCGGCGGCGGCCCGCTCGCCGGCGCTGGTGGAGGTGTCGCCGGTGTTGGTCGTGTCGATGCGGATCAGGTCACGGCAGAGGTCCACGACCTCACCGTGCGCACCAGGCTCGTAGGTCACGCTGCCTTCCTATCAGGGTGGCGCGGCGCAGTCTTCCCCCTGGAACCGACTGGGCGGAACTGTGGCTGGGGCCACCCGGCCGGTCTCGACCGTTCCTGGCCTGGTGACACCCTGGTGACGCAACGGCGAGGGTGGACCACCGTGCGCGTGCTGGTCATCCTGGTTGGGAGAGCCAGCGGGGGTGGGCTACAGTGACTACCCGCACGGTGCGGGTGGCTTTGACGTGCGTCCGGGTGGCGGAATGGCAGACGCGCTAGCTTGAGGTGCTAGGGCCCGACAAGGGCGTGGGGGTTCAAGTCCCCCCTCGGACACGTCTGTGATGTCTCGGGACATCCGGGACGGCCGAACTCACAGGTTGTGGGTTCGGCCGTCGCTGTTTCAGCGGGTGGGGCATGGTGGCCGTGTGGTGGGGTGATCTGGGGCAGCCGCCCCATGATGATCATGTTGTGAGAGCCGCCCCTGGGAACGACGAGTCCGCGACCCCGACCGGCTCACCCCAGCACGGGTACGCCGCAGATTCGCAACATCCACCCCACCCTGGGCCCACCCGCCAGCGCTTCGAAACCCAGCCAGCCCGGCCCGGGCCGCCACATGGGGTCACGCGACACCCACCGAACCGCCGTGTGTCCCATCGGAAAACCACCAGAACCCACACACCGGCCACGACCCCGACCATGCAAAGAGGTTAGACAACAAGCTCGGTCTTGACGAACCTCCAGGTGACTGTGAACATGAGATGGGCGGTGTTGAGTGCGGGAAACCGCCGGTGTTCCTGGATTGCCCGAGAGGATCAAGGTGCGGAACCGGAAGCGCGGTTTCTGGTTTCTGGCGGGCGGCACGTGCGTGGCACTAGCCGGGCTTGCCGTGGGCCTGACATTGGTTTTTATGGGCGGGACTGATTCAACCACTCCGGTGGCGCGCGCCCGGTCGTATACCAATTTTCAGGCGTGCCTGCTGACCGGTGAGCGAGGACTGGCCGATCCGGCGTCGGCGCCGCTGTGGGCGGGAATGCAGCAGGCGTCGCTGGCCACCCATGCGAAGGTGTCGTACCTGGCCGTCATGGGGCCACAGACCCCAGATAACGCTCTGCCATTCCTGGGATCGCTGCTGATCCGCCACTGCCAGGTGGTGCTGACGGCCGGACAGCCGGAACGGGATGCCATCGCGCAGCGGGCGAGCAAGTACCCCTCGGTGAAATTCGCAGTAGTCGGCGGCACCTCGACCGCGCCGAACATCACCGTGCTGTCCGGAAACGCGGCAGCGATCCAGGACGCGGCCGCTCGTGAGGTATCCGACGCCGCAGGCGACTAAAGACCGCTAAGGCAGCCTGACCAGACAATATCACCACGGGTGAACCGACCCTTGGCTTCAGTTTGCGATAGTTTTGCCCGTGCATAGCTGTTGATTGGTGTTGCCGCTTGCCACGATACCAAAGATCATTGGAAATCGATGTCTTGTCAAATGAGCGGATGTCTGTTCTCATCGGCTGAATTCTCTCTTTGGCGGGCGGAGATCGCACATGCGCAGTTTCCGGTTGGGTCGCCTCCAGTCGCTGCGGACAGCATCCAAAGGTCGGCGGCTTGGGCCGTGGCAGTTCGGGCGGGCCGGGAGCCGGAGACGGGCTCGGCTCTTCCGGTCGGCTTGTCGCGGCGGCATCGTCGTGCTGGTGCTGGTGATGCTGATGGGGGCCGGCACGGCCTACGGGCAGGCACCAAAGCCGAACCTGGCGGGTCACCTGGCGGACCGGGTGACTGGTAAACGCGCGCCCCGGCCCAGCGTGCCGAAGCAGCAGGGCGGGAGGGCGCCGGGGAGGCAGGACCAGGTCCCGGCCGCGGTGACGCGGGCGGTGGCCCGCGCCCAGGGCCACCTGCCGAGCCAGGGCGCCGGCCAGATCCCCGCCGCCACCGTCCCCGCCGCCAAGGTGGGCCAGCACGTCACCGGGCCGGCTGACCCGGGCGGAGCGGACAGCTACCACCCCGCGACGAGCAAGCTGGTGCCGTCCGGCTCGACGGCCACCTCGAAGCTGTACCGCAACGCGGACGGCAGCTATACCCGCCTGGACTCCCCAGCGCATGTGCCCGGCAGCGGGCCGAGGACGCTGACGTTCTCCGGCCCGGCCGCCGGCGTGGGGGTCACGGGTACCCGCGTCACGTCCGCGTCGCTGCGGGTGCCGGAGGCGTGGACCGGGAAGTGCCCGGCCACGGCGACAGTGAACGTCACCGACGCGTCCGGGCAGCGGGTGGGGCACCGGGCCGGGAGGCCGCCCGCGACGGCGTGCGGGACCGGGGCGAAGGGCGGGAATGTCTCGGTCCCGATCGGCGCTGCCGGCCTGAAGGTGCTCGGTTCCCGGCCGGCGATCACGCTGACCGTGACGGCGACCTCCCATAGTTCCCAGGGCGCCGCCCAGACGCCCGCGGCTGCCCCGCGACGTGGGCACCGCCCGGCAGCCGGGGCGGCCGCGCCCAGCGCCTCTCCGGTGGCCGGCCCGCTGCTCGTCGTGAGCGCCGCGGTGGACGCGCCGCCGCAGGTGGACGACCAGTGGCCGACGAACGGCTACCACTCCCCCACGCTCACGCCAGAGCTGATCGCATCCGGGTCGGATCCGGACGGCGACCCGGTGGGGTTCAACTTCACGGTCCTCAACGCTGATGGCACCACCGCGGCCGCGTCGGACTGGATCGGGACGAACAACTGGGTGGTCCCGGCGGGAGCGCTGGCCTGGAACAGGACGTACTACTGGACGGTCCTGGCCGGCGACGGCGTGCTCGCCAGCTCGGACCCGCCGATCTTCGTGCTCAAGACGCCGGTGCCGCAGCCGCCGGTCGACTCGAACTTCGACCAGGACGGCACCGGGCCGGGGTCCAGCTCGCAGCCCAGCGGCGGACCGGACTCCATGTCGCAGGCCAGCAGCGGACCGGGTTCCACGTCGCAGGACGGCAGCGGGTCCGGGTTCGGTTCGCGGCCCAGCGGACCGGACCTCGCCTCGCCGGCCAGCAGCGGACCGGGATTCGACCCGCAGAACGGGAACTTCACCACCCAGGCGACCGACGTTGACGTGCCGGTCACCGGGCCGCCGCTGTCGTTGCAGCGGACCTACAACAGCCTGGACCCGCTGACGTCGGGGGCGTTCGGGACCGGCTGGACGTCGGTGCTGGACATGACCATCCGGCCTGGCCCGCCGGGTGTCGACGGGTCGGCGGCGACGGAGATCGTGACCTACCCCGACGGGCAGCAGGTCACCTTCGGCAAGAACGCCGACGGGACGACCTACACCCCGCTGCAGGGCCGGTACGGGACCCTGCTGACGATGACCGGCGGTTGGGAGCTGGTCGACAAGACCGACGTGATCTATGAGTTCACGCGGTCGCTGGGGTCCGGGGTCTTCGCGATCACGGAGCTGAACGACCCGATGGGGCACGCGCTGCACCTGACGTACAACGCCTCCGGGCAGGTCACGCTGATGAACTCGGCGGCCTCGGACCGGTCGCTGCACCTGACCTGGTCGACCCCCGACGGAGCGCAGCAGCCGCACATCGCGACGGTGTCCACCGACCCGGTCACGCCGGGCAACCAGGCGACGGCGATCACCTGGCAGTACACCTATTCCGGCGACCAGCTCACCGCGGCCTGCAACGAGTCGCAGGACGGCCAGCCCTGCACGGCCTACACCTACCAGACGGGGTCGGACTTCCCGGCCGCCGTGCTGAACTCCGGGCCGCAGTCCTACTGGCGGCTCAACGACGACTCCGGCACCACCGCGGCCAGCTCGGTACTGGCCAACGAGGGCACCGACAACGCCACCTACGTGGGCGTGCAGCACCTCGAGCCGGGCCCGGCGGAGGGGGAGCCCGCGTCGGTCAAGGCGGCGGACTTCGACGGGTCGGACTCCCTCGTGCGGGTTCCCGCCAGCCTAGGCGACGAGGCCGCCGCCATGACCGTCTCGCTGGCGTTCAAGGCCGCCGCCCCGGGCGGCGTCCTGTTCTCCGAGTCCGCCGACCCGCTCAGCGACGGCACCACCATGAATCCCTACCAGCCGGTCGTGTACATCGGCTCCGACGGCGACCTGCAGGGCGGCTTCCCCGGCACCGGTGCCCCGATCTCCTCCGGCTTCCCGGTCAACGACGAGAACTGGCATCTGGTGACGCTGACCTCCAACGGCAGCCGGGAGGTCATGTACCTCGACGGCGACCAGGTCGCGGCGAAGGCCGCGCAGGCATCGGCGTTCCCCCAGCCGCACATCTACCTCGGCGCCGGCTTCCTGGGCGGCACCGATCCCGACGAGCCGCATGCGGGGCAGACCCCGACGGCCACGTACTTCTCCGGAGCCATGTCGGACGTGGCCACCTGGGCACGGCCGCTGACCGCAGCCGAGGTCTCCGCCCTGTTCCAGACCGGGATCTCCGACGCGGCCCTGCTCACCACGATCACCCGCCCGTCGCTGAGGACCTTCGAGCATGCCTCCTACGACCCGGTGACCTCCCAGGTAAGGCACGTGACCGACGGCAACGGCGGATCGTGGACGGTCAACGCCCCGTCGGTGACCGGCTCCAGCCGGGTGTACGCGACGGCGGTGCAGGGCGCTGAGCCGCAGGACTACTGGCGGCTGGCCGACACCGGGACAACCACCGCGGTGAACCAGCTCGCCGGCGGGGCCGCGACCTACAACGACGTGACGCAGGGCGTGCCGAACGGCCCGTTCAGCGACCAGACGGTCGACGGGTTCGATGGCTCCTCCTCCTACCTGGCACTACCGGACGACCTGATCGGTCCTGGGAACCAGTCGGTGAGCCTGTGGTTCAAGACAACCGCCACCGACGGGATCCTGCTGTCCTCGTCGGCCGACTCGATCGACAACACGACCACCCAGGACATCTTCTCGACGAACCTCTACATCGGTGATGACGGGCAACTGCTGGGGGAGTTCGACGACGGTGACGGGGCGATGTCCTCCGGCGTGCCGGTCAACGACGGCACGTGGCACAACGTCGTGCTGGCGGCGGGGACCGCCAGCCAGGCGATGTACCTCGACGGCAGGCAGGTGGACGCCAAGACCGGGACGATCGCCGGCGGAACGGCCTGGGGGGAGGGCAACGTCTACGTCGGGGTGGGCTTCTTCGGCCAGGACTGGCCCGACCAGCCGCACTTCTCCCCGACCGACTCCACCGGGTTCCGGGCGTTCTTCAACGGTGACATCGCCGAGGTCGCGGTCTACCCGCGCAAGGAGCCCGCGACCGCGGTCACGGACGAGTGGGCCGCCGCCCAGCACTCCCCCGGACTGACCCCGGTCCAGACGACCACGGTCACCGATCCCGGCAGCCACCGGCTGGTCTTCCGTTACGACCCGGACAACAGCGAGCGGCTGCTGTCGCGGACCGACGGGCTGGGCAACACCACCTCCTACGGGTACGACAAGAACGGGTTCCAGGACCGGATCGTCGACCCAGATGGTCACGTCACCGACCTGGGCTTCGACGTGCGCGGCAACATGGTGTCGAAGACCACCTGCCAGGATCAGGCCGCCAGGAAGTGCTCGGAGTCGTTCTACAGCTTCACGCCGAACGACGATGATGCCACGCTGAGCGCCCCGTTCTCGGCCAATGACCTGGTGAAGACCTCCAGCGACGGGCGGTCATCGTCGAAGGACGACACCACCTACCGGACCACGAACGTCTACAACCCGACCGGTGAACTGTTGACGACGACAACCCCGCCGGTACCGGGGTTCCCGTCAGGACGGACGACGCACTACGCGTACACCGACGGGACGACCACCGCGGGCAGCGCGGATGGTTCGATCCCGCCGGGCGGGCTGCTGTACAAGACGACCAGCCCGGGCGGGGCGGTCACCCGGACGCTGTACGACGCGGCCGGCGACATCGGCAAGACCATCAATGCCGACGGCCTGACCACTACCTACACCTATGACGGGATCAGCCGGAAAACCTCCCAGACCGTCATAGTTCCTGACGCCGGCCTGCCCAACCCGCATCTGGTCACCACCTACTCCTACGACGCGAACGGGCGAGTCACGCGGCAGACCAACCCAGCGACCACCGACCGGGTCACCGGCGACGTCCACACCGCCCGCATCACCACCACCTACGACGCCGACGGCGACGTGCTGTCCCAAATGACCGCCGACACCACCGGCGGGGACGCGCCCCGGACCGTGTCCTACACGTACACCGCCCATGACCAGAAGGCGTCGTCCACCGACGCGGCGGGCGCGGTCACGCACTACACCTACGACGCGTACGGGAACAGGGCCAGCCAGACCGACCCGGCCGGGAACGAGACCGACTACACCTACGACCCGAACGGGCACCTGCTGACCACCACCCTGCTGGCCTACACCGGCAGCCCACCCGGCTCCCAGGCGCCCGCCCCGCTGATCGAGGAGTCACGGGCGTACGACCCGGCGGGGCGGCTGGCGTCGGTCACCGACGCGATGGGTCGGGTCACCTCCTACGGCTACACCGACGACGGGCTGACCGCATCGGTCACCCGCACCGGACCCGGCGACGGCAGCGCCGTGCAGGAGCAGGACACCTACGACGCCGCCGGGAACCTCACCGTCAAGGTCACCAACAACGGCGCGACCACCACCAACTACGCCGTGGACGCCGCCGACCAAATCACCAGCCAGACGGTCGACCCGAACGGCCTGGACCGGGTCACGGCCAACACCTACGACCCCGACGACCACGTCATCAAAAAGGACATATCCCAGGGCGACGGGTCTCCCATCCAGTCGACCTCCTACACCTACGACCCGATGGGCAACAAGACGTCCCAGACGGTCGACGACCCGGGCGCGGGCGGCCCGGCCGGCTGGTGGACGCTGACCCAGACCTCCGGCACCACCGTGGCCGACACCTCCGGAACCGGGAACCAGGCCACCGCGACCGGGGTCACCTGGGACGGCGACGGCGTGGGACTGCCCGGGCAGGGCGGGCAGAAGATCACCACCCGCGGTCCGGTGGTGGACACCACTGGGTCATTCACCGTGACCGCCTGGGCGAACATGGCCGCGAAGACCGGCGATGAGACCGTGGTGTCACAGGACGCCCAGTCGGTGGCCGGGTTCTACCTGGGCTACGACTCCGGTGGCGACGCCTGGGGATTCGAACGCCCCGAAGAGGACGAGAACGACCCGCCCGACTTCGGCTTCGCCGACGCCAGCGCCCCGGCCCAAACCGGCACCTGGGTGTTCCTGGCCGGGGTCTACGACGCGAACACCGGTGACTTCACCCTCTACGTCAACGGCAGCCAGGCCGCCCAGAACTTCGACCCGAACGCCATCGCCGCCAACGGCCCGGTTGAGATCGGCTCCGACAAGTGGGACGGGCAGACCGGCCAAGACAACTTCGACGGGGAGATCACCAACGTCGAGGCCTACACCGCCGCCCTGTCCCCCAGCGAGATCAGCAACCTGTTCGGGCAGACCCGCGGCGGTGGCGACATCACCTGGGACGGGCAGACCACCTCCTGGACGCTGGACCAGCGCGGCCTGCCCACCACGCAGACCGACCCGGACCGCAACACCACCTTGCTCAGCTACGACGAGGCCGGCCACGAGGTCAGCGCCACAGGGCCGGGCGCCTCCATCCAGACCGGGCAAGCCACCCCGTTCATAGCGCGGGAGACCACCACCACCGGATACGACACGTTCGGGGACCTCACCGAGAAGGAGGACCCGAACGGCGACACCACGACCTACGCCTTCGACGCCGACAGCCGGCAGGTCTCCCAGACCCTGGCGCCCTACACCCCGCCCGGCGCGTCCACTCCGGTCAACGGCACCTCCACCGAGCAGTACAACTCCCTCGGCCAGGTGACCTCCAAGACCGACGCGGACGGCAACACCACGACCTTCTCCTACGACCAACTCGGCGATCAGACCGGCCAGACCGATCCCAACGGCGGCGTCACCACGACCTCATACGACGCCGACCGCGAGCAACTCTCGCAGACCGGCCCCACCGGCGCCCGGTCGACCGCCACCTACGACTTCCTGGGTCGCCAGATCACCGCCACCGACGTGGAGCGGCTTCCCTCACCCGCGGCGTTCACCACCGTGACCTCATACACCCCGACGACAGCGGACCCGAGCGGGACCTGGAAGTCCTCGGTCACCTCACCGGAGCACGTGGTCACCACCTATGGCTACGACGCGCTGGGAGAGACCACCTCGGTCACCGACGGCGCCGGCAACACCACCAGCCACGCCTTCGACGCTCTGGGCCGTCAGGTCAGCACCCACAACCCTGATGGAACCTCCCAGACGGTCACCTACGACCCGGTTGGCAATCCAGTGGCCAAGCGCAACCTCAGCGCCTCCGGGCAGACGCTGAGCGTGACGTCCACGACATACGACGCCGCCGGCCACAAGCTGTCCACCACCGACGCCCTGGGCAACACCACCGCGTACACCTACAACCCATACGGCAAGGACACGGCCGAGACCCAGCCGGTGACCAACGCGATCGGGATCATCACCTCCTTCGGATACGACGGCGCGGGGAACCAGACCCGCTACACCGACGGCCGCGGCAACGACCTGTTCACCACCTACACCAGCCGGAACCTGCCCCAGGACAAGATCGCCCCGGCCACGGCCCAGCACTCCTCCCCCGCTGACTCGACCACCCGGACCACCTACGACGGCAACGGCAACCCGGTGTCGGTGACCGAGCCCGGCGGGGTCAGCCTGTCCTACTCCTACGACACCATGGGCAACCTGACCGGCCAGTCCGGCTCCGGGGCGAACGCGGCGACCGCTGACCGGTCATTCACCTACGACAACGCCGGGAACATGCTCACCGCCAATACCTCGAACACGGCGACGAGCGCCTCCAACGCCACCAGCGAGAGGTTCACCTACGACGACCGTGGCCTGCCCCTGTCGTCCGCCGGGTCGGCCGGACCCACGACGTACGGCTACAACGGCGACGGGCAGCCGGCGTCGGTGCAGGACACCGCCGGCACCACCACCTACGGCTACGACAGCGACGGCCGCCTGCGGACGATGCACGACCCCGCCAGCGGCACCAACCTCACCTACGCCTACGACCAGATGTCCCAGGTATCGCAGATCTCCTACGGCACCGGCGCCGACACGCAGGCATTCGGCTACGACAACCTGCACCGGCTCACCAGCGACACCCTCAGCACCACCGGAGGCACCACTGTCGCCTCCATCGGCTACGGGTACAACGCCGACGGGAACCTCACGTCCAAGGCGACGTCCCAGTTCACCGGCTCGGGCAGCAACTCCTACGGCTACGACCAGGCCGGTCGGCTGGTCTCCTGGAACAACGGCGCCACCACCACGACCTACACCTACGACGCCTCCGGCAACGGGACCAAGGCCGGGAACGTCACCTACACCTACGACGCCCGCGACGAACTGACCTTTGACGGGACCAGTTCCTACACCTACACCGCCAACGGGGACCTGTCTTCGGTGTCCGGCCCGTCCGGCACGGTCACGTCCACCAGCGACGCCTACGGCCAGCAGGCAACCCAGGGCAGCCAGTCAGACGTCTACGACGCCACCGGCCGCGATGTCCAGGTCGCCGTCACCGGCGGCGCCACCACGGCACTGTCCTACCAGGGCACCACCGGACAACTCACCAGCGACGGCTCCACCACCTACACCTGGACCCCGGACGGCACGCTGACCGGCGCCGCCGCCGTCGGGAGCTCCGGGGCCGGCAGGCTGAACCTCACCGACCAGCACACCGACGTCATCGGCCAGTTCACCGCCTCGGGCACGGCCCTGACCGGATGGCAGACCTTCGACCCGTGGGGTGACGTCACCGCCACCGGTGGTGGCCTCGGGTCGCTCGGCTACCAGTCCCAGTACACCAGCCCGACCACCGGCCAGACCGACATGGGCGCCCGCTGGTACAACCCGACCACGGGCAGGTTCGGCAACAAGGACACCACGTCCAACAATCCCGTCCCCAACAGCGCGTCGGCATCCCCGTTCGGCTACGCCGCCGACGACCCGCTGGACAAGACCGACCCCTCCGGCCACCACCTGGTGCCGGTCGCCGGCGGTTCTTCCGGCACCACCGTGACCATCACCAACCCGGCGCCCACCAAACAAGTTGCCGTGCCGGGAATCTATGTCAAGCAGGAGAAGAGGATCGTACCCGTAGACATCCCGCTGCTCTCCCCCGCGGCCGCCGTGCAGGCACCGTACATCAGGCAGGAGAAGAGGACCGCACCTATAGACAGCCTTATGCTGTCTGACTTACCGAGCTTCGTGCAGGCGTTCTTGTCCGGTGCGTCGGGCGGCGCCACCCCGAACCTACTCCCATCGTCGGCCAAGCTGTCCAGCGCGGAGAGGATCATCACATCGGCGCTCCTCGCGCTCTACCCGCTCCACCTGCAGATGCCCACGGGCCTGCCGAGAGCCGACTACGTGATCTTTGAGGTGGGCAAGGACAACCCGTCAATCCAGCGCTTGCTCAAAGAGCTGTGGGCCAAAGCACACGCCAAGTTCCAGGGCAAACTCCCAAGCTTCAGACCCGTGCCCGTACCGTTCCCAGCACCAGGCCTAGCACTAGGTACCTCCTGGGCCGCCGCTTTCACCAACGCAGTGACGGCGAGATCGGGGGCCGTGGCACTGGAGAACACCCCGCCGGAGAAGGACGTCCTCGGCGCCAGCGGAACGTCCCTCTCCGTAGTCCTCACACGCGGCGGACACGTATTCCTCGGCACAGGTTCCTACACGGGCGCCAGCGGCACCACGGTCTCTCTCCGCTCCGGAAAGCTCAACAAGGTGGACCCCACCGAGGACGACATCGACAAATTCGTGGCAGGATTGACCATCACCTATGAGGGCAACTTGGGACATGTGGATGTCGCAGCTGTCACGAGCCCAGGCACCCCGGGGGCGGCCACGGAGGTCGGCGTGACAACGGACAGCGGATCAGGGGTATCTGTATCAATCAGCGCCTCAGTGCAGGTGCACTGAGTCCGGATACACCGAGTCGGTTCGGGTTGAGGGCCGGACACGTGGCGGACAGCATCACGGGTCTCCTCGAACTCCTCGTCTCCTACGGTATGGCCGCGCCGCATACCGTGGTGCCCTGCACGCCGGTATAACCCCCG